>CALCCA010000104.1 GCA_937899725.1 uncultured Halomicronema sp. | reverse complement strand
TGCACAGCTTATCGGACGCCGCTACAATATGGCAAGAAACTTAGTTTCCAGAGTATTAAGGGACATGCTCAAAAATAGTGTCCCACTGCTAACAAGTTGTACGGTCGAACGGCCGTTCGCCCCTCTCCGATCACTGGGATATTATGTGTACACATTTCCCTCAGGTCACCTAGGGCAACCGACTTCACTCAATCGACTAAGTGATGATCCATCGCAAATCTGACCAGTTCAGCGCGGTTGCTAGTGTCCGTTTTGCGCAGCAGGTTGGTGACATACTTCTCGATCGTCCTGGGACTGAGAAAGAGCGTGGCCGCAATCTGGGCATTAGACATGCCTTCTGACAGTAAGTCGAGGACTGACTTTTCGCGCTCGGTCAGTGAAAAATCAGTCTCCGGCTCGCGTGATTGTAGGGGCATGCTCGCCGCTGGCATGGCGGCAGGCACCGGTACTGGCAAGCTTTGATATTGCAGCAAAGCCGTCTGAATCAGCTGCGATCGCGCGAGGAGATTTTTGACGACGGCCCCCACTTCCTCTAGTTCGAAGGGTTTTTCGATATAGACATCACAGCCTGACTGGTAGCCCTGCACGCGCGATTGCGTGGCCGTGCGCGCCGTCAATAAAATCACGGGTAACAGTCGCCAAGTCGGCTGCTGTCGCAGGCTTTTTAAGAAGGCATAGCCGTCGATCCGCGGCATGCTGATGTCAGTGATCAACAGTTGTGGTTGACATTCGTTGATTACCTGCAGAGCTTTCCAACCATCAGTGGCGGTTACCACGATGTAGCCTTCCAGCTCTAAATAGTCTTTAAGCGAGAGGCGGATGCCCTCGTCGTCATCCACAACTAAAATCGTGAGTGGCATAAGCTTACGTCGTTGTTGCTGCTCGTTTCACTGGCAACAAGCCCCTCTTCAAGGCTAAAGGGTTAGCGCTCGATTCTGTCAGATTTGTTGCGAAGTTCAACAAAATTTCTGCCACTGCCAAATTTTCTGATTTGCATTTCTAGCGTTCGACCCGATGAGCTCTCCAGCTCGCTACGGCTTTTGCTCGGCTGTCTCGGATTGCCCGCCGCGTATGCCACTGACAGCATCATCCTGCTCTTGACATGATTGACTCAGCTGGGAATCTGAGCAGGATGGTCACCCCCTCAAGTTTTTGGATTGGCAATGAGCTGGAATAGTCTTAATCCAAATTTAAGAGGTCGTTAGACCGGGGCACCGGTAATCTTCTGGCGCTTTTGCTTTTCTGGAATGTCGGTGTATCGCTTAACGATTTGCCGAAACTCGTCGCCCTCCATTGTTTCGATGTCGAGCAGGCGATCAACTAGGTAGTCAATGAGCGTGCGATTTTCGCGCAAAATTTCACGGGCGCGACTGTAGCCGTAGTTGGCGATCGCCCTGACCTGATGGTCAATTTTGGCGGCCATCGCTTCCGAGTATTCGGAGCGGGGCATCATGCTGCGGCCTAAAAAGACCTCGCCGCCCATGCTTTCGAGGGCAACCGGCCCCAAATCAGACATGCCATACAGCGTCACCATTTGCCGGGCCAAGCTGGTCACTTGCTTGATGTCGCCAACGGCTCCCGTGGTGACTTCGAGATCCCCAAAGATTTCCGCCTCTGCGGCCAAGCCTCCGAGTGCCACTGTGATGCGGTCTAAGATCCAGTTACGAGTATAGAGACCGCTATCAATCACGTCTTCGTCGGGCACAGATTGGGTGAACCCTTCAACCCCGCCCGATCGCGGAATAATCGTGACTTTGTTAAGGGCGTCGGCATGCTCAAGCATGGTAGTCAGCAATGCGTGGCCGATCTCGTGATAGGCCGTCATTTTTTTGCGGTTACTGTCAAGCAGGGGCGTCAAGCTAAGACCAATCGTGAGTCGGTCGATCGCATCCTCGACATCCGTCATTGTCACGGCTTCTTTGCGGCGGCGAGCGGTGAGAATGGCGGCCTCGTTCAACAAGTTCGCCAGCTCCGCCCCCGAAAAACCGGGCGTGCGGCGGGCGATCGCCTCAACCGAAACGTTGTCGTCAATTTTCTTATTGCGAGCGTGAACTTTTAAGATTTCTAAGCGACCGCTGTAGGTGGGCAAATCAACGGTGACCTGGCGATCAAACCGGCCCGGCCGCAGCAGTGCCATATCCAACACGTCAGCGCGGTTGGTAGCGGCAATGACAATAACGCCGCTGTTGCCCTCAAAGCCATCCATCTCGGTCAATAGCTGGTTGAGGGTCTGTTCGCGCTCGTCGTTGCCGCCGCCGATACCGGTGCCTCGCTGTCGGCCTACGGCATCAATCTCATCAATAAAGACGATGCAGGGAGCATTTTCCTTCGCTTTTTTGAACAGGTCGCGTACCCGTGAAGCGCCGACGCCCACAAACATTTCGACAAACTCAGAACCGGAAATGCTGAAAAACGGTACCGCCGCTTCCCCGGCGATCGCCTTGGCCAGCAGCGTTTTACCGGTACCTGGTGGGCCAATCAGTAAGACCCCACGCGGAATCTTCGCGCCAATGGCCGTGAACTTCTCAGGATTTTTGAGAAAGGAAACGACTTCCTGCAGTTCTTCCTTCGCCTCTTCGATCCCGGCGACATCGGTGAACTGCACGCCGGTTTTGGCCTCCATTTGGAAGCGCGCCCGCGATCGCCCAAAGCTCATGGCTCCACCGGCGCTGTTGGCCGTGCGACGCAAAATCAGCAGCAAACCAAACAGCAGCAACATGATGACTAGCGTGTTCGTGGCAATCCACGCGAAGGCATTGCCCGAGCCCTCCGGCTGAATCTCGACATCGACATCTTGAGCGCGCAGTCGCTGCACCAGCTCAGGGTTACTGCCGTCGCCCTGAAACAGCAGCACCTCTTGCGGGGGCTCATCTTCGGCGGCGTCTTTGAGAATTACTTCGGCACGACCGCGATCAGGGTCAATATCGACTTGGGCCACCTGCCCCGAATCGACTAATTCTAAAAATTCACCGTAGGAGAGCTGATCATCCTCTTCTTCAGTCTGGGCTAAAGCGGGAGGCAGCGCTGTCAGGCTCTGCATTAAGAACCAGGTCGTCGTCAACAAGCCAGATGCCGCCATCTGTGCAGTGCGGCGCAGAGAAGATTGCTGACGCAAACGGTTTGCCATAAATCGTGCCTTTAAACTCGGATCTGTGCTCGCTGCGGTGTGCCGGTGCTCAAGCGACTCGGTGAACACGTTAGCCAATCCCTAGTTTAATCGTTCTGTCTGGGAGTGTGGCGATCAAATTGACCAAGCAGCGGTAATGCTGCTGCCGCGTTTTTGGCATCCGAAGTTCACCTTGGGGTAAAACTTCGTAAAAACTTTATCGGTAATGTCAGGGCCTTTATGAAGGCTTTATTCACAAATTGCTTACTCCCCAAGTGGCCGACTGATAATGTAACCACTTCCAATCCCCCACTTGGTAATAGCCCATGCAAAACTCTATTTCCGCAGTTTGGCAGCGCTTAAAGGCTTTCATTTCGACTGAAGTGCCTGCTGATGTGGCTGCCTGCGAGTTTGATTGCCGTGAGACCGATTGCCCTGATCGAGATTGGCAAAACTGTCATCGCCGGACGCAAAAGGCAGACGCGATCCAGCAGTTGATGTCTAAGTAGTGCGCTGAGTCTCTCGATCTAATTCCTGATTGCAGTCATCGGACGCTGGATGCCGTCTGAACAAGTCAGGGAACTCAGGCGGCGACGCTGCTAGATGGGGGCAATAGTCACTGCTATGCGATCTCGGGGAATGGATCGATGGCAGTTGAGAATTTCTCTGCAGCGACTGTGAATTTCTCTACAGCATGTTCAGGCCAGCCAGCACTACGTCGGCACGAGTTCGCCGGGACGGAGCTTCGACCATTTGCCGACTTCTTCACGGAAGCTATCACAGCCCACCACATCCCATTCCGTCTCAATGATTTCGCCATCTTGGCGAATATTGACATTGATTGTGGGATTGATCGCCTCAAATGCGGGTGATTCGGTCAGATGCAGCTGCTCATGCTGAGTTTCTACGGCATGGTAGGTCGTGCAGCGATCGACATAGTGGCAATTCACACAAATGCACATAGATCTTTTCCAACGAAACGGCCTACTGTTGAATAAGCTGAATAAGCGCCAATGCAACTTTTTGCCAATCTAGCGTAACTGCTCGGTGCCTGACTGGCCGAAAGTAAGCAATGTTGCAAAATGAAAAGCTGTGTTTTTATCTCGCTTTCACCCGTCAGGCTGAGAGCGCTGTTGTCTACCCCACTGTCCGTCATTGCAAGCTGTTTCTCTTCATCAATCCCCTTTTGCTGCCGCTGCACTCTCTGTGAGTTCTGTCTTATCTCCTCAGACCTGGCCTTTTGATCTGTCCCTGCTGCCGACATCGGCGCATTTGGTTGGCGGTAGTGTTCGCGATGCCCTGCTGGGGCGCAAGGCCGACTATCTCGATCTTGATTTTGTGGTGCCTGGCCAGGCAGTGGAAACGGCCCGGGCGATCGCCCGCCATTACCACGCTGGCTTTGTGGTGCTTGATCCGAAAAATCAGATCGCGCGCATCGTTTTTGAGCAGGCCACAGTGGATTTTGCGCAGCAGGTGGGCAACAGTTTAGAGTCTGACCTCTATCGTCGGGACTTTACTGTCAACGCGATCGCCTACCACCCTCACACTGAGCAGGTCTTTGATCCGTTGGGCGGCTGTGCTGACTTGAAGCGGCGACTACTGCGCATGATTGCTGCCGATAACTTGGCGGATGATCCGCTACGGTTGCTGCGGGCCTATCGCCAAGCCGCTCAGCTCGACTTCACCCTCGACGAGCCCACCCGCACGACCATTCATGAACTCGCTCCGCTCTTGGGCAAGGTCGCGGCGGAACGCGTGCGCGGAGAACTCGACAGTTTGCTAAGCAAAGCCGAAGGCACCCCGCTGATGCGGCTGGCCTGGGCCGATACCGTGCTCGGCACCTGGCTGCCCAATCTCTCGGCTTACCAGATTCGGCAGCTGGTAGCGGTAGATGAGGCGGCAGCCTGCCTGCAGGCTCATCGCCCCGAGTTTGCTCAACTGTTTAAAGCCTGGATCAAAGAACAGACGCCACCGGGGTTTCATCGCAGCTGGTTTAAGGCGGCCAAGCTCAGCCGCATTTTGTCTCCTGATGGGGCGATCGCCGAAGCCGAACTGACTCACTTTAAATACAGCCGCGCCGAGCAGCAGGCCGTGCTAGCCATCTTGCGCGGTTGGCCGTTGCTAGCGGCGATCGCTCAGGGGGAGGATGCTCGCCGCCAGCAATATCACCTGTTTCGAACGGTGGGCAACAGCTTTATTGCGTTGGCGCTGGTCGGTCTGGCGGAGGGGGTGCCCCTCTCGGTGCTCGACGGCTTGATCGATCGCTTTTTGGACAAGGCTGACCCAGTGGCCCATCCCCATGCGCTGATCAGCGGTCGCGACTTGATTGAGCAGTTAGATCTGCGGCCTGGCCCCCACATGGGTGAACTGCTCGCAGCTGTTGAACTCGCCCATGCCGAAGGGCATATCCATAGTCCCCAGCAGGCGATTGAGTGGGTCGTGGCGCGTCGCTCAGCGAACCGGTAGCAGATAGGTTTGGTAAATTCCGTCAGGGCGATTTTACGAGTGTTTAGAGGCCGACTCTCCTCTCTAGCCGAACCTACAAGCGCCGCCGCTGATGTCGGCCTACCGCACTCTGAAAACACCCGCTTAAACAACCGTTGTCTTGACAATCATGTCGTTGTAATCCAAGTCCCCACCCCCTGCTAGGTCTTCAAAGCCAAAGGTGTTGTCTCCCAGCAACCGAACATGATCAATGCCATCGGCGTTGGCTCCCATATGGGTGAAGTAGATATCAGGGTCGTTACTTGCGGTGGCGTCAACTAACTGCTCAATGGTGCCATCGACCACCATGAAGCTCGCTAAGAGTTGTCCCATCTCAATTGCCGCTGTAAAGACTTCCGTGCGATCGTTGCTGCCCGTTAGGTTGACATTCATCAAGCGATTATCAAGAGCGGCTTCGGTATAGCCCTCATCCCCCGGACTGAGCAGATTACCGAAGTCATCAAAGACCTGACCCTGCTCATTTTCCACAGCGTAGAAGCCCACTAAGTTGTCGTAGCTAGCGCTGCGAAACACTTCAAAGGTGGCGGTTTTGGTACCCGTCTCCTCTCGGAAGTCGAGCAGCTCTGAGCTACTGCCATAGCCCTGTAGGTGACTACCCATCATGGCCGTGCCTTCCAGACTCTCGAGCACGACATTGGTCACCCCATCCCGGCCCTCCACTTGCAGGTTAAGCTGCAGACCAGGGGCTTGTAGGGCATTGGCGGCTACCGGTCGGCGATCGTCAAAAGCATGAGCTAAGCGGATTTCGCCAGCACCGCCGCGACGCAGGCTGTCTAAGCTGCCATTTTCGATGATGGCGAACTGTAGCAAGCTGTCGTTCGGCAGCGCCAGGCTGCGGCTGACCTCTAATCCCGGTAGTTGGCCAAGCTTGAGGGTTGAGAAAACTACCATCGCCTCCTCTAACAAGGCTTCGCTGTAACCAGCTTCATCGGGAGCGATGCCGTTGATGTGGCCCTCTGCATCATCGGTGGGCACGACCAGCAGTTCGTTGACGCTGTCGGTTTGACCCCGCACCAAGTTCAGCCCTAAATTGACCATCGTCGGCTGAGCATTGGGCTCTTGGGGAGTGGGGGAGGTTACTGGTTCAGGTGCCGTATCGTCTAGAACGGTGACGGGATTCGACGGCACTGGGGTGACTGGAGGCGTTGCCTCATCGGGCACATTGGGCGTGGGGGTAACGGGTGCGATCAGTTCGGGCTCCAGTTCCGGCTCGGGTGTAGTCGGCTCCGGCTCAAGGATTGTGACGGGCTCTGGTTCTGGTTCTGGCTCAGGCTCAGTTTCTGGAGTAGGCTCTGGCTCGGGCTCCGGCTCTGGAGTAAGCTCGGGCTCCGGTTCTGGATCAGGAGTAGGCTCAGGTTCAGGAGTCGGGTCTAGCTCAGGATTAGGTTCGGGCTGTGGTTCGGGTGCGGGAGCAGGATTGTCAGGAATCTCTGCAGACTGAGCACCTACCGTCTGATTACCGCTGTACAACGTCAAGAATTCGTGGGGACTGTCAGAACTCTTTAACTGTCGAGTCTCGCCATTCTGCGTTTCCTCAACGAGAATGTCGTACATCTCTTCAGGCATTTCATAATGGCGAAATCTGATGCTAAAAGAGCCTTCAGAATCTAATCCTTCGGAATCAACGATACTAAATGCTGCTTGTTTGTTTTCTTCTGCAGAGAAGGGTTGAACGGGCAGGATAGATCCCCCCAGCACCTCAGTCTTACCACCATTGATGGTCTCGATGATCGGTCCTTTACCCTCGGTTTTAAGGCCCACTACCACCATGTTGGCACCGCTATTGGTGACCTTGGTGCGGGCCTCATCCAGGCTCTCAGTATTGAGCTGCCAGGCGTAGACATTGGCCGTATCTTTGAGGTCAAGGCGACCAATCTCTATATTCTCAATGTAGAGATCGCTGGCTCCAGGCCCATCAATATATTTATACTTACCATTCTTGAGCGCTACATCTCGCGACGCTTGGTTATCAACGGTTACGCCATAGCCAAACCCTTCAACAATTAAGGGATCTTCGCTATCTCCTTCAACTACAAACTTAATACCACCGCCGTTTTCACCGTCTTTACTGCGATTGACAATAGATGAAAAGCCGACAATCTTTTTGACCGTGGATGGTACTGTAACAACTCTCTGGTTGTAGGAAAAGTACCGACCGGCTGGGAAATAAATGGTGGATTTTCCAGAATTGAGTAACTCTTGTAGTCCGGCGGTATCGCCATACCACCGAGGCTCGAACTTTCCCCAGTTGTCCAGGTTGCTGTCGTTGAACTCGGGAAATTCTTTGACAGGAAGGTTCAACGACTGTTGAGCGCTGTTATCAAACAGTTCAGAGGTTTCAGAGGCATATTCTTCTATCGTGTCACCGGCAATGACCTCATCTTTATACTTGATAGCGGATTTATAGCCGCTGGTATTGATATTCCGAGCGTAGACCTGTCCCCTCGATGCGATCGCACTGCCCTCAGATGTGCCCCCTTGAAAGTCACCGTTGATGACAGTAATCATCTCGGACCAGCGGTCGCTCTTAATCGCCGGAACGCTGTTGTCACTTTTGAGGCCGTCGATGACTAAGGTCCCGCCGCCCGCGTCCATGCCCGCTTGGTTTTGATTGGTAAGTTCAATGTCTTTGAAGGTGGCTGAGTAGGGACCACTATTTTTAATGCCCGTATCAAAGCCATCAACCTTGACGTCTTTGACTAGCAGCGGCCCAGGTATACCGTCTGCCATTGATATCCCCACGGAGCCTTGACCATCGCCAGAGGTGACGGTGACATTCTCCATAGAGCCGTTGTTGCTGGCTCCGTAGTCGATGCCGATGGCACCCGCGTTGCCCTTACCCGTATTGACGCTCAGGTTCCAAATATTATTACGAAAAGCCCGGTTGCCATCAGAAGACTCAACCACGGCCTTGGGTTTTTCAGTATCACCAAAGCCAGCGGCATTATCGTCGAGCTGCAATAGGGTCTTGCCGCTACCGTCGCCGTTGAGGGTGACGGCATTGCCGACCCAGTCAATGGTATCGCTGACGTTGTAAGTGCCTTCCGGTAAGTAAAGATGTTTGGGCCGACCATAAAAGTCGTTGTGTAGGGGCTCGCCGTTGGCGTCACGACGCTGGTCATCGAGCGCTCTCTGAATAGCCGCAGTGTCATCGATGCCGTCATTGGGGATGGCACCATACTCTCTGATGTCTGTGCCCTTCGCATCTGCTGGGACCAATGCTTTTTCAGCATTTGTATTCTCTTCCATCATCTCAGCAATATTGGGAGTCTCCGTAGTAAGCTCTGGTTCTGGAGTAGGTTCCGGCTCCGGCGTTATCTCTGAGCCGCCGTCATCTTGAATTAAGTTGTTGAGATCACCCGCGATCGCATTGGCACCATTGTTTTCGAATGTCGATTCGGTAATCTTTACCGGCATTCCTTTGCTCTTGTAGATGGCTCCGCCTTCAACCGCTCTGTTGCCCTCAAAGGTAGAGTCGGCAATTTCAGTGCCAGGACCTTGCCACTGCGAGTTATAGATAGCGCCCCCTGTGGGAGCTGCGTTATCTGAAAACGTCGTGTTGGTAATCTTTAGCGGCGATTCGCCCTGATACCAAAGCGCGCCCCCTTCGGCAGCAGCCGTGTTGTTGATGAAATTGGAGTCTTTGATAGTGACTTCTTTGCCAGATACTCGTAACGCGCCACCCCATGCGGTACCGTTCTGATTGGCGGTCACCTCGTTACCAAGGAAGTCGTTTTTCTCAAGGGTGACAAAATCCTGGTCATAGCCCCAGATGCCTACAGCACCGCCAAAGCCATCGGACCGGTTATCTTCAAACCGATTGTTGCGCACAACAATATCGCCACCGACCGTGTCCCGAGGTAGGTCGCCTTTGTAATATCGCTCTTCGGCTGGAATGCTAGCGCCATCGATGTGGAGAGCCCCACTCCACTTCTGGCTTTCATTGTTTTTGAAAACTGAATCTTCGACCGTTGTCTCGGTAAAAATGGTGCCAACAGCCCCCCCTGACACCCCTTTATTACTAACGAATTCACTGCCCTTGACCGTCAGTTTGCTCTGGCCAAAAACGCTAATCGCGCCTGCAGACGTATCGTCCTTGATAGTTGATTCGTTGCCACTAAACGTACTGTTCAGAACGGTCACGTCGGCATTGTCTTTGGCCCAAATGGCACCACCATAACCGCCAACATTGTCTCTAAATTCGCTGTCTTCAACTCGCAGCGTTGAGTCAGTCCCCCTTACTCGCAGCGCTCCACCGTTGTAACCGTGTTGACCATTTGCTAGGGTCAAGCCGCGCAGGGTAAAGTCTCTGCGATCGCCATTAACGTTGACGATAAGGTTTTCCTGTTGACCGTTGAGAGTCAGTCCGGGGGCATCAGAGCCATCAATTGTGATGTCGTTTTCAATGTTGTAGGGACGCTCGATCACGATGGTTTGGTTGGCCAAACTAGCGTCAAACTTGATAGTGTCGCCCGATTGAGCCGCTTCGATCGCGGCTCTCAAGGAGCCTTCTAACGCTTTTGTCCCGTAGCCATTATCGAGGATGTTGGTAACGATCAACGTTGCCATAACTGTAATTCCTTTGTGGCTGTGATGGTCGTAAAGGGATCGGCTTAGATTCAGGAATTTCGGCAATACGAAAAGCTGTTGTCAACAGGTAACAGTCAATCTTTTATTGACTACCCTGCGACTGGTTTTGAACATCTGATTTGTGATCATAAAACCAGCGAGATCGCAATTATTAGCCGTTAAAAAATGTTGTCTAAGGCTACTTTGGCTCGCTATCAGCGATGCAATATTCTGTATTCAGTGAGCAATGCTCATTGAATAGTGGATCGAAATTATTTGTTCTGGCTGCTCAAAAATACGTGAGATTTTTGATTGTCTCGACTGCTGATGAAAGAAATGCCTATCATCTTTTTTTAAACAATCTTGGTAATAGACAAGATGCTCTCAGCATTTTTGCCATTAGATGTCACAGTTCGACTGCCTGTAGATTTCTGCACTTTTTGCCGTAGACTCGCGCGCTGTTGGAGCGATCGCAGACTCGTCGTTAGGTGATGATTTGCCTGGTCGAAAGTGTCAGCACAAATCAAGAAAAGAAACGGATAATTCCATACCGTGCCACTCTTGAACGATTTTGAGTTTTGGCTTTAACAGTAAACTAATAGAAGCATCGTCAAGGCCAAAATCTGTAAGCCATTCTTGAACTCTTATGGCAATTAATTAGACCTTCAAAAAATGGCAGAGCTGTCTGATATTTGGCTTAAGGCTTCCAAGAGTCGATGGGTAGATGCTCTGGGAAAGCTTTGGCCTGTTCCACAAATTAAACGTGCTGCAAATTTTCCTGTAGCTGAGGCAGATGCGATCTGATCGACACCGACACGATAACGTTCTAAAAATACGAGTGGATCAGTAACATTAACGATCTCATTTCACCTGGCACAATCAGCAAGATTACTGACCCGACGCAAAGCGGCTTTGCGTATTGACCCAGAGCGATGACTTGAAGGGCAGTCTTCGCCAGGGATACAGCTTGGAAGACAAATCAAAGATATCTCCACCGATCACAAACCTGTCTAAACTGGCTCAGCGTATTTAGGAGTACATCGATATATTGCTGAATGTGTAGGGATGGATTTGACGCCACCTCAGCGATCTCGTCTGGGCTTGGTGGGATGCCTCAACTGTTCTCGACCGTAACGCGATCGCGGCAGGTTCCCCATTGATTACTCACTGCGGCGTTGCCTTAATCCAGGCATGGTTCAATCTTGTTATCTCTAAACCCTGGAGAATTCTCATACTGATTGAGAGTATTACTGGTATCTGGAAGACTCCTAGAGTTTAGGACTCTGAAGCCCTCACTGGTAGTGCTACACAAGTAATGATGCATTGTAGTGATGGATGAAATACCAGATGG
>CALCCA010000103.1 GCA_937899725.1 uncultured Halomicronema sp. | reverse complement strand
CAGGGCTCCTAAAATCTCATATTGAGACTGCTTTTTCAATTAATCGAGGTGCCCTATAGATGTCTGTAACGACTGGGTTCGGCTGGTTGTCGTTGACGGTTGACTTGAGTCGTGTTCCTGGGCGGCAGGTTTTGCTATTGATTCGGTGGGGATTTTGGGTGATGACATACCCTCAGGTTCAGCTATTGAAGATCTCAATCTGATAGATTTGAATTCGACTTAGTGATGAACCGTCGAGTCATGAAAGTCTCGCTACGGCTACGCTACAGTGCGCGTCACGTTTTTGCCGATGCACAAGAGGAATTCTTGCTATCGGTAACTTTCTCGGTTGTTGGCAAATAACCTGAGCTAGACTGATGCGTAGATATTGATGCAGTTCATTCTGCAGTCCTGAATCAAAGCAACGACAATACCCCTGAGCGTATGACTACACAAACAGCAGCCCAAGAAAAAGGCATTTTGATGTCTGAGACCGCTCTGCAGCACGTGAAGATGCTCAAAGAGCAACAAGGCGGACAAGAGCTGTGCCTGCGGGTCGGCGTTCGTCAGGGCGGTTGTTCAGGCATGTCTTATCTAATGGATTTTGAAGATCCAACTAACATTGGCGAGCATGACGAAGTCTATGACTATGATGGCTTCAAGGTTGTCTGCGATCGCAAAAGTCTGCTTTACCTCTATGGCTTGATGTTGGACTACAGCAACGCTCTCATCGGCGGCGGCTTTCAGTTCACGAACCCCAATGCAGCGCAAACGTGCGGCTGTGGCAAATCTTTCGGCACTTAGACGGTTGATTGAGCCAATTGAATAAAAATCCTGATTGCAGCAGGTTTGGGTTCCTTGGGATCTGAACCTGCTGTACGCTTTATGACGGTGGCACGTGGATTTACATTAATGACTCAAAGCGCCGAATCGCTGTTTGAACAAGGTATTGAACAATACAAGGCTGGGGCAGAAGCTAGTGAGCTCATCCCCGTATTCAAAGAAGTCTGTGATCTGGCACCCAAGAGTAGTCCGGCTCTGACGTGCTTGGCCTGGTTGTATCTCCTGGAAGAAAAACCAAAATCGGCTTTAAAGGCTGCTCAAAAAGCTGTCAAGCTATCGCCTCAAGATCCTCAAGGCCGCGTGAATTTGGCTCTGGCTTTATTAGAAACGGGCAAAAAAGGCGTGCGAGAGCACATTGACGAGGCTTTACAAGTCATGATGCTGTCGTCAGATTTGAAAGAAGAAGTGCAGAAGAACGTTGAAGAAGGATTAAGCCGTAAGCCAGATTGGGTCAATCTCAAGAGAATTCACAAATGGCTGTTTGAAAGCTAGTGCTAGAAAGCATTTGAGCCTGATCTTCGGGCTCTTTTTTTTGACCTCTTTTCTGTCACTTTGTAAAGGATAATGTACTGAGTTTTGTCGGAAAGCAGGGGTATCCTGTGGCTAGTCACAGACTCCAAAAGGTATACGGTTTAACTGTTTTCGGGTTTTGGGATCTCCTAGAAAATAACTTAGAACAGCCGTAGGGATCACTGGGGATCATATAAATAACTTAACGGTATGCTCATAATTCCAGTGATAAGGTTTACTCAATGAACCGATAAGGTTTGCTTAAGTTTTGTCTAGGCACATTAAATTACGGAGTTAAGATCCCATGGTTGCACGCACTGTGAAAGTTAAACCAGAAACTCGTAATCACAAGGGCTTTTTCGTTCAAGAGACGGCCTATGAGTTGGTGGGTATTGAGCAGTCCGGTTGGGCTTTGATCTGTATCGATGAGGCCACCTGTCATTATGTTGATCCCGATAATTTAAAGGGTGGCGAAATTGATCATGTTGATGTTGACTAGAGGTCTGTAAGCACCTGCGCCATTCGATTTGACGCGATCACGGTCATCCATAAGGGATTCGCAGAACGACTCTAAATTTAGCTGCTGGTATCAGGTTTTTGATGATCTCATGTAGCTGGTTCTCAAATCTTGGATGGCCGCGTTTCGCTAGAAATAATATGAGCTTTTTCTAGTAACGGTCTTGTCAGGATTTCGTCTTGGCGAGACCGTTGGCTTATGAGGCGAGCTTTTTGTCGACCGAATTTTGTCGCATTTTGAAAATTGCTGGCTACTGAAGGGCAAAAACTTCGGCAAGACTGTTCATGCTGATTGCTGCAGCGTTCAGCTTTCATTCATTGAGTCAGCTTTTGGCAAGGGCCAAGCGTGATGTGTTTGAGCCGCTGTCGCATGGGGACTCTGTTGCAAAGTCGGCAGATGCTCAGAGTGCGGCGGACTCAATTCATTCTTTGATTCCAGCGCAGGTTCAGCTGGGAGACTCGTCTTCCCTTGATCGTCCGTCTATGACTAGACCAAAAGCGCTGTAAATTGAAAGGGCACCCAGGAAGACAGGACGCGATCGCTCCATGCTGGCTTATGTCCTCGCCATCTTTATTGCTATTGGTAGCTTCAGTTTTTATATGGCGGCATTTTTTGTGCCTGAGATGCATCGTCGCCAAGACTTTGTCTGGAGCGGCCTGGGCATGTTTTATGCGGTGGTGCTGTGGTTTTGTGCGGGGCGTATCACTGGGGCCGTACTCTTAGGGCAAACCGCTAGTGTGGTGCTGCTCGGCTGGCTCGGCTGGCACACGCTAGACCTGCGTCGCGACCTTACCCCCGAGCCGGTGCGTACGCCCGTTACCTGGCGGGATTTGCAAGCCTGGGGACAAGGCATTCAGAAAGCAGTGAATCAGTATCTCAAGCTGGGTTCGTGGCTAACGGTGATCAAGGCCGCAGGGCAGGATGTGAGCGGGAGGATCGCTGATCTCCGCAATCGCACGGCTGGCCCCTACGGTGAACCGTTAGGTGCTGACGTGCCGCCCTTAAAGCGATCGCCCGCCTACGAGTTTGAAACAGCAGTGGGTGAAGGACAGCCGGTGCCTTCCGAATTTGCGACCGTGCCGACGCGTGATCGAGAACCTGCCGATAGCCTTCGCGCTCAATCCGTCCCGTCATCAACAATGCCCGACTCGGAGGCGATCGCGGCAGATCTGACGCCCCAGTCCGCTGGCGAATCTGATGTGGCTGCGACGGCGGGAGAGGCGACGGTGGCCGCAGCGGTCGATCAACCGGTGACGTCTGGACAGTCCGCTGCGCCTCAACAACCGGAATCACCGGAGACCCCAGCGGCAAAGGCCGCTGAACCGGCTGCTCAGCAGTCTACACAACCGGCCTCAGTTAAGGCTCCAGCAGCGGTTGAGCCCACTGCGAAACCCAATCTGGCGGCGCGGGCGGCGAGCTGGTTGGGCCGCGGGAAGCCAGCTCGCCGCCCGCCGCAAACTCAGCGCGGGGTAATTGAGATTCCCCCGCGTCCGCCTTCGATACCGAGATCGCCCACTGCAGAGGCGACTCAACCATCTGCCGCGAAGGTTCAGCGAGCTGATGCCGGCAAAGGACGCCGCGCGATGAAAGCCCCCAGAGCCGTGATTGAAATTCCCCCGCGTCCGCCCTCGATACCGCGCTCGCCTCAGGGCGGTCAGCCTGATCCGGCCCCAACGGCATCTCAGCGGGCCGCACAACCCTTTGGTATTGGTCAGAGCGAAAACGATGACGGGGGACGAGCGCCGACTAGCCAGAGTGATCAATCAGACACCGCCACTTGGGCAGAAGATACTCAGGGCGCGATCACAGCAGATATCAAGTCCACGGAGAGTGCGGCGACATCAACTAATCTTGCCCCCTCAGCAGCTACGGACGCTAATTGGTCTGAGGCGGAGAGTTCGACAGCTGATTCAGAAGAACTGACTAGATCTGATGCCACTCGCGCCGCAGAGACGAACTGGCCCGACGAGGATGAAACGAATTGGCCTGACGACAGTGAAACGAACTGGCCGAGTTAGGCGGATCGGTGGGGGTTAGCGAGAGATTTTTTGGGGCGATCGCGCTCAAACTAACCGGTCTGGCCTACGCTAGAAAGAAGTCTTTTGACAGACTAAATTCCTTACCTTTGCTTGAAGGAATGGGCGCTGTGAGAGACGATTAATTCTGCGTAAAAATCACTTGTCTTGCCGACCGTGACTGACACTAAAAGCTACAAAGAGACGATCCTGCTGCCCAAGACGACCTTTGAGATGCGGGCTCATGCGATTAAGCGCGAGCCCGAACTGCAAGCCTTTTGGCAGGAGCATCAGATTTACGAAACCCTGTCACAGCAGAATCCCGGTGAGATTTTTGTGCTGCATGATGGGCCGCCCTACGCCAACGGTAACCTGCACATGGGCCATGCGCTCAACAAAGTGCTCAAAGACATCATCAATAAATATCAGCTGTTGCAGGGGCGCAAGGTGCGTTACGTGCCGGGATGGGATTGCCATGGCCTGCCCATTGAGCTCAAGGTGCTGCAGACTCTAGATAAAGAAGACCGGAAGCAGCTGACCCCGCTAGCGTTGCGGCAAAAAGCTCGGGAATTTGCCCTGGAAACCATTGATAATCAGCGCCAAGGATTTCGGCGCTTTGGCGTTTGGGGCGATTGGGAGCATCCCTACGCGACGCTGCAGCCCGAATATGAGGCGGCACAGTTAGACGTGTTTGGCCAGATGGTCGAAAAAGGACATATTTACCGAGGGCTAAAACCCGTTTATTGGAGTCCTAGCTCACTCACGGCCTTGGCCGAAGCAGAGCTAGAGTATCCCGATAATCACGTTTCCCGCAGTGTCTATGTCGCCTTTAAGCTCACCCAACTGTCTGAAGCGGCGGCGACTAAAATTGGCGACTATCGCGACGACTTGGCCCTGTCAATTTGGACGACGACGCCGTGGACTCTGGTTTCTAACCAGTTCGTACGTGGGGCGCCGGCGCTTAAGTATGCTGTGGTTGAAGGCTTTCAGGCCATCCAACCTCAGGCACCCAAGTATGTCATTGTGGCAGCTGAGGCGGTCGAGCGATTGTCAAAGCTGTTTGACACCGAACTCGTGGTAAAAGCCGCGTTGACTGGTCAGGAGCTGGCGGGCTCAACCTATCAGCATCCTCTCTTTGATCAACAGAGCCCGGTTGTGGCTTCTGGCGAAGATATCACTGCCGACTCTGGTACGGGTTTGGTGCATAGTGCCCCGGCTCACGGCCCCGAAGACTTTTTTGCGGCTCATGAGCACGGCATTAAGCCGGTTGTGCTGGTGGATGAGGCCGGTCGCTATACCGCTGGCACGGGCCAGTTTGAAGGGCTCAAGGTGCTGACAACGGGTACTGAAGCGGTCATTGCGGCTATTACTGAAAACGGCACCTTGCTCAAAGAAGATCCCTACGCCCACAGTTATCCCTACGACTGGCGGACGAAAAAGCCGGTGATCTATCGGGCGACCGAGCAGTGGTTTGCCTCGGTGGCGGGCTTTCGTGACGAGGCTCTGGAGGCGATCGATGCCGTGGAATGGATTCCTGCCAGCGGCCAAAATCGCATCACCTCGATGGTGGTCGATCGCGCTGACTGGTGCATCTCGCGGCAGCGCAGCTGGGGTCTACCCATTCCGGCCTTCTACGATGAGGCAACGGGCGAGCCGCTGATGAACGAGGAGACGATCGCCCATGTTCGCCAGATTTTTGCCGACCAGGGCTCCGATGCCTGGTGGCAATTGCCGGTGGCTGACCTGCTGCCCGCCAGCTATCGCGACAATGGGCGTACCTACCGTAAAGGCTATGACACGATGGATGTCTGGTTTGACTCGGGCTCCTCTTGGGCGGCGGTGGCGGATCAGCGCGATCAGCTGCACTATCCGGTCGAGCTGTATCTAGAAGGTTCGGATCAGCATCGCGGCTGGTTTCAGTCAAGCCTGCTGACCAGCGTCGCGACCCACGGCTGTGCTCCTTACAAGACCGTCTTGACCCACGGCTTTGCCCTGGATGAGAACGGTCGCAAGATGAGCAAATCACTGGGCAATGTGATGGATCCTTACACCATCATTGAAGGGGGCAAAAATCAAAAGCAGGAACCGCCCTACGGCGCTGATGTGCTGCGGCTGTGGGTGTCCTCAGTGGATTACTCTTCCGATGTACCCATCGGCAAGACCATCCTCAAGCAGATGGCCGATGTGTCTCGCAAGATTCGCAACACGGCCCGGTTTTTGTTGGGGAATTTGCACGACTTTGATCCGGCTACAGCCGCGATCGCCTACGAGGCATTGCCTGAGATTGATCGCTACATGCTGCACCGCATTACTGAAGTGTTTGATGAAGTCACGGATGCCTTCGACACCTATCAGTTCTTCCGCTTCTTTCAGACGGTACAAAACTTTTGTGTGGTGGATCTGTCCAATTTTTATTTAGATGCGGCTAAAGATCGGCTCTATATCAGTGCTGCTGACTCGACTCGTCGCCGCAGCTGCCAGACGGTGCTGGCAGTGATTATTGAGAATCTGGCACGGGCGATCGCCCCGGTGCTCTGCCACACGGCAGAGGATATTTGGCAAAATCTGCCCTATCAGCCCCCCACTAAATCGGTGTTTGAGTCGGGCTGGGTGCAGCTGGAAGCGAGCTGGCGGCAACCCCAGCTGGCGACCCAATGGGAACAGCTGCGTACCGTGCGGCAAGAAGTGAATAAGGTTTTGGAGCAGGCTCGGGCCGAAAAAGCAATTGGCTCTTCGCTGGAAGCAAAGGTGCTGCTATATGTAGCGGATGTCGATTTGCGCCAAACCTTGAAGGCGATGAATCCGGCTGATGCCGTCGCGGCTGATAGTTTACATGTGGATGAACTCCGCTACCTGTTCTTAGTGTCTCAGGTGGACGTGTTAGATTCGCCGGAGCGGCTGACGGCGGCTCAATACCGCAGTGAAGCGGACGATATCGGCATTGGCGTCATTGATGCCGACGGTGAAAAATGCGATCGCTGTTGGAACTATTCCACCCAAGTCGGCCAGTCGACCGAGCACCCGACCATCTGCGAGCGCTGTGTGGATGCCCTCTCTAATCGCTTCTAGATGGGTGGACAGCAAACCTGAACTGGCCGGAGGGAGAAGGTGGGTACTTCCCCTGCCTCCTGACAGCCGATCGCTGGTTCAACGCACAAACTGTGGCATGATTTCTGCTGCCGTATAGAGGCCGTGCTGTCCTCTTTGATGCAAAGCCACTCCGGCCTTGAGATAGCCAAAGGCGGGGCCGCAGACATTCGCGGCCATGCTGGTTTCATCCCCCAATGTAAATGTGTGGGTCGAAAGCTTACCTTCAAATGTGCGTCCCGTCACTTGAACGTTCGTGCTCAGGGGTTTCTTCGCGTTGCGCGTATCGACAATGCCGCCGACGGTCACCTGATCGCGATCGCAGATGCCCGCGAGTTCCAGCATGAGGTCATCGGCATGCTCCATATTCTCTAACGCTAAGATGCCGTTGGTGCGATCGAGCAGGGTAGCCACTTCTGCATCGGTCATGGCCCGGGCCGAGTCCACATCGTAGTCAGGCATGTGGGCAATATCTTCGCGAATGGTGGCGCGGTAAGCTTCCCAGTTAGCGATGCCGACGCCAAAGGTGATTTTGACACTGTGAACTTCGGTGTAGCTCTGGGCCGCGATCGCGGCAGCGGCGGTCAATAAGCCTGGGGTGGCTCCGCAGCCAGTCATGTAGGTAATTCCTGCTGCCTGCAGGTCAGCTCTCAAGGCCCAGATTTGCTCCATGGCGCTGGTGCGCTTCAGGGCGTCGACCAAGACTCCCTGCCAGCCCGATGCGATAAATTGCTGCACCACTGATGCCATGAAGGTATTGGGCAGGTTCGGCAGCGCCAAAAAGTATCCCTGCACAGCAGGGGCGGACGTCACAAGGTCAGCAATGCTGTGTTGGCTGAGCACGCCCCCTGGCTCGACATAACCAATCGACCCGCGATCACGATAGGCGGCGATACAGGCTTGGGGCTCTAATCCTGTTGGGGAGTAGACGTAGCCTTGCTTATCAGCGGCGGCTACTACAACCATTTCTGCTTTTGGAGCCAGTACGCGAGTGGCCGCTTGACCCAGCCCGCCAAAGCCGAGAACCCCAACCGCAATGGGGGATGCTGGACGCAGGTGTTGAGAATCCATAGGGTTATCCATTGACATCACAGTCCACCATTATCGGCTGATCTGGTCGCTACCAAGCAGGCAATCCAATGGGCGATCGCTGATCCAGCCAAAGCTCATATGTCTGAGCATGAAGATTTGCGAAGAGATGTTCGCTGGGAGGCGCAAAAATGAGGGTTTTGGGGCCTCCTTGACGCGATATAGGTTGACGGTTTTAGCCAACTTACGTAACACTAAAACCTAGTTTGGAGCAGACGCTTCTATCATCAATAACTTGCATAAACTTTTGCGATGAGATGATTGAGCATCTTTAGAGAATGCTCGGTAGGATAGAGTCAGTTAAATCTTGACCCCTACAGTCTGATAACAGGCTCTTTCGAGCCCTTACCCCGAGAGCCTATGGAAACCTTGGAGTTCATCATCTACCCCGACGGTCGCGTCAAAGAGATGGTAACGGGTGTCGTAGGACGTTCCTGTGAAGAGGTGACGCGCAAAATTGAAGCGCAGCTGGGCAACGTAGTCAGTCGTGAAAGTACATCTGAGTACTATGCCCAATCGGTTCAACAAACGGCGTCAGCGGAGACTCAGAATCAGGTTTCTCATAGTGATTGGGGTTAGTTCAACGGTTGTTTAAGCACGGTTAACATGTCGCACTTTAGCCAAATCCGCACTAAAATTCGCAACCTTGCTGCCCTGCAAGCTGCTCTGACCGACCTCGACATTGATTGGCAGCCGGGTCCTTCGCCGGTTCGAGGCTATCAAGGTTTAACCGAAACTGCTGAAGTTGTCATTGAGCAACCCAATGGTTTTGACATCGGGTTTCGCCTCAATCCAGATACCAACGACTATGAGCTCGTCGCTGATCTGCAATATTGGCAGCAGCCCCTCTCAGTCGATGGCTTCGTTAATCAGATTAGCCAGCGCTACGCCATCAACACCATTTTGACTGCGACCGCTAACGAAGGGTTTCAGGTGGCTGAGCAACAAACGACAGCAGAGGGTGCTGTTCGTTTAGTCGTTCAACGTTGGGCTTAAAAAACTTTCTCGAAAGAAGGTACTGGTTTCGGGTGTGTACAACCCTGCGGGCACGGCCTGGCTGGCGCGATCGCCTGACACATTTTTGAGAGCAGTACTTTTATTTTTATCAATTGCCTTGGTCGTCACAAGAGGGGAACCCCACCGTGCCCCAAAATTTTGAAGATGCGTCTTTAGATGCTGATGGTCACAACCCGATGGCTCCGACCGGCTTCGAGCCCGAACTCGGAGGTGACTTGCGGGGTGTTGAAGACCGCACCGGTTTTGAACCAGAGTTGGGCGGTGCTTTTCGACAACAGGGCGTTTATGTCGATGAGTTGACCTGTATCGGCTGCTGTCACTGTGCCCATGTGGCGCGCAGCACTTTTTATATTGAGCCTGACTACGGACGGGCGCGGGCGATTCGGCAAGATGGCGACAGCGAAGCCGTCATTCAAGAGGCGATCGATACTTGTCCTGTTGATTGCATTCATTGGGTCGATTACACAGAACTCAAGCAGCTCGAGAAGGAACGCCAAACGCAGGTGATTCCCGTAGCTGGATTTCCAGTTGATAAGGCAATGTCGCGGACTGAGCAACGCAAGCGGATGAAGCGCCGCCTCAGAACTCAGGAAAAACCTTCCTAAACTTCTTTCGGGGTCTATTGGGAGTATTCTGACGAACTGCAACTGGTTGGCTTCGGTGCGCGAGGAGATGTCATCAGTTAACGCCTCCAATCTCTACAGTGAGGTCTGATCGCGTCTTCCCCTACCCCAGCTATCGAACGTTGTGTCCTAGTTTCAATAAGCAACACATCATGTGTAACGGTAGCAAACCCCAGTCAAAACGATTTGAGTTGCCTGGGGTTTGCCATCGCCACTGAGTTGACTAAATCCATCCTAGGCAGCGGGATGCGTAAAGCAGTGAGTTAACGATCAGCTCATGACTCGTTGATCAATGTTTGCTGTCTAGGCTTGTTGAGTGCTGCTTGCGAAGCAACTGCGGACTCGAAGCTAGTCAGCAAAATTCTGATTTTTCAGTCCAGCAAATCTCATATATGGGCGAGGCCAACGGAAGGGACGGAGAGCCTTGAGAAGCTTGGCGATGCTGATGACGTGGTCGCTAAAGCAGGCGATCGTGCCTTGATGACGCCAGATGGTTGCGAAAGCTTTACAATGGTCTAAAGAAAACTTTGCGGTTTTAATAATTTTAAGCAGTTTGTATTAATGCTTTTCAAGCCGTAATGCAATACTCTTTAGTCTAAGCAGAGTGGTTTGAATAATGCCTCGCATCCTTGTTATTGACGATGACCCGTCTATTTCTGAGCTTGTCTCGGTCAACCTTGAGATGGCTGGCTACGATGTTAGCCAAGCCGGCGATGGCATTAAAGGCCAAGCGCTGGCGGTACAGCTGTTGCCAGACCTGATTATGCTCGACTTAATGTTGCCTAAGGTCGATGGTCTAACCGTGTGTCAGCGGCTGCGTCGTGACAGTCGAACGGCGGAAGTGCCGGTTTTGATGCTGACGGCGCTGGGGCAAACCCAAGATAAAGTCGATGGCTTTAATGCTGGGGCCGATGACTATCTCACTAAACCCTTTGAGCTAGAAGAAATGTTGGCTCGTGTGCGCGCGTTGCTCCGCCGTACCGATCGCATTCCTCAGGCTGCGAAACACAGCGAAATCCTAAATTATGGGCCGCTGACGCTGATTCCCGAACGCTTTGAAGCCCTGTGGTTTGACAACACGGTCAAGTTGACTCACCTAGAATTTGAGCTGCTGCACTGCTTGCTGCAGCGGCATGGGCAAACGGTGTCGCCAAGCGAAATTCTCAAAGAAGTTTGGGGCTATGACCCTAACGATGACATCGAAACGATTCGGGTGCATGTACGCCACCTACGCACTAAGATTGAGCCCGATCCGCGTCATCCGAAATATATTAAGACGGTTTACGGAGCGGGTTACTGCCTCGAATTGCCGGGCGATTAGTCGACTGCGTAGGCTGCACTGTCAGTTCTAGGTTCTTTTGGGGTTTCAGTGGCCGCAAGTCTGGAAAAGCAGGGCTACTGCAGGACTGACGGCGCTGGCTGGCTCGCCCCAAGGGCTGTTTGGGCCGGATGATTGAGCAGATTTTTAGGACTCAATTTCGTAGGAACACCAGTCACTCCAGCCGCCGACATACAGTTTCGGCAGAGGGTGACCCATGTGCGCTTGAGCCAGTAGATTGACGCAAGCGGTGACACCAGAGCCGCAGTAAAAAATGGGCTCATCGACCTCCATAATGGCTTGCCACTGGCCTTTCAAGACTGCGGCGGCGTGAAAGTGACCTTGCTCATCCAGGTTTGTTTGCCAAAATTGATTGACCGCGTTGGGTAGAGCGCCCGCAATCGGATCGATGGGTTCTTCCTCACCGCGATAGCGCTCGGGCGATCGCGCATCCACTAAAACGATGCCCGATGCGGTTTGGTGTTGCAGAATATAGTCTCTATCCACCGTCCAGTGGGTCTGCACTTGAGGGGTGAACTGGCCGGTTTTGGGCGGGGTCGGTATTTGCGTTTCGAGGGGATAGTCAGCCGTCTGCCAGGCGGGCAACCCACCATCTAGTACGGCTACTTGGGAGTGCCCGAGATAGCGCAAGAGCCACCATAGCCGGGCCGCAAAAGCGCTTTTCGTAGCATCATAGGCGACTACCTGGGTGGCGGGCTGAGAAGAGATGCCCAACGCTTCTAAGGTTGTGACCAGCTGCTTTAGATTAGGCAAAGGATGCCGCCCGCCGTGAGTCTGCACTGGACTCGACAAATCCTGATTTAGATCGAGGTAGAACGCACCAGGCAGATGACCGGCATCATAGGCTCGTCGCCCCGCCTGCGCATCGTTTAACGCAAAGCGACAGTCAATAATGACTGTTTGTGGGTCGTCAAGGTGCGCTCTGACCCAGTCAATCTCGACTAGGGGCGCAGACATGGGCAGGGCTGGGGAGTTCATAGCTCAGGGGAGACGCTCGTCGACTCACTGGTTGGAGTATAAAACGACAGACCGGTACGGCCATACTTTTTTTGTGTCCGCAACGTCAGACCTGGTACGGCCGCGATCGCTGCACTGGCGTCAGCGGCATGTTCTACTGCCAGCTCCCCTTGGGAACCTAAGAGCTGATAATGGGCGATCGCCGTCATCACGGGCTCATAGAGGCCACTCTGATAGGGGGGGTCAAAATAGATGTGATGAAACTGCTGGCCCGATAGCTGGGGCAGCCGCTTGAGGATATCGCCCCGTATCACCTTAAAAGTCTGCTCTGGCCGGGCGACCTGCTGCCAGTTTTGCTGTAAGGTACGGCAGGCCGGGTCTGACTGCTCAATGCCCACGACTGACTGAGCCCCGCGACAGAGGGCTTCGGCCCCCATCACGCCATTGCCAGCGCACAGGTCTAACCAATCACACCCGACGATTGAGCCGCGCCAAATATTAAACAGCGCCTCTCGCACCCTGCCCGTAGTGGGGCGAGTCGCTTGCCCCGGCAAGGTTTTAAGTTGACGATTGCCGTAAATCCTTAAGGGCATTAGCGACTCAAAACGGCCGCGCCTTGATTCACGACCGAGACAAAGTTCGACAGCATTCGCATGCCAATGGTGGAAGATTTTTCGGGGTGAAACTGCACTGCCATGACGTTGTTTTGGGCGATCGCCGCGGTGACGGTTTGGCTCCCATGGGTGACCGTTGCGGCTACGATGGTCGCGTCAGTGGGCTCCGGATAGTAAGAATGGACGAAATATACCCAGTCCCCTGTGGTGACATTTCGCCAGAGCGGTGTGTTGGGCTGGGTGAGGGTGAGCTGGTTCCACCCCATATGCGGGATCGTGATGTGAGGCTCGGGCTGAAAGGCTCGAATTTGACCACGAATGATGCCCAATCCGGGTTCTTGTCCCTCATCGCTGCCCTCAAACAACACCTGCAGTCCCACACAGATACCTAAAAAGGGCTTGCCGGTGGCCACAATCTCACGAATGGGGCCCACCAGTTGGCGATCGCGTAAATGCTGCATGGCTGGATCGAAGGCGCCAACACCTGGCAACAACACGCCATCGGCGGCGTGCAAATCGGCCACCTGATCAGTAATGACGGGCACTGCGCCAGCTTTTTCTAAGCCTTTGCAGGCGGAATGCAGATTGCCCATGTCGTAGTCAATTACAGCGATGCGCGTCACGGTTAATCCCTCGTGAATTGACAAAACCACCATTATCCTACACGCGGTAGAATCAACCTGTCTCGAAGTGCGTGAACTTCTGGGTCAAGGCAGCGGACGGCGGGATTGCGAATCGCCTCGAACCCAGTCTGAATCGCTGAGGAGCAGGAAACAGCAGCACCCCCGCGTAGCCGCCGCTCTCGCATTTTTGTGCTGGTAACGTATGACCCTGCTCCTGACTTCATTTGCTCCCTGGAAGGCGCATCAAAGGACTAATGCTGCCGATGACCTGATTGCCCTGACACAGGCGAGAAACCAACTGCCCGGCCAGACGCTGTTGATACGGCATTTGCCGGTGCACTTTCAACTTGCGCCGAGTCAGGTGCTGGCGGCGCTGTTTAAGCATCGACCCGCAGCGGTGGTTTGCTGTGGCATGGCCGAAAAGCGCTCTTTCTTATCTCTGGAGCGGTATGCCCACCATCGCTGCGATCGCCTAGAAACGACTCTCTGGTTGCCCGACTTATGTGCTGACCTGCAGTGGACCACGATTAGCGACGATGCTGGCAACTATGCTTGCAACGCCTTGTACTATCAGCTATTGGATTGTATTCAGCGGTCTTCTTTGCCAACGCAGTGCTTGTTTATTCATGTGCCCCCGATATCGGTTTATCATCGCGAGCCGTTAGTCCATGATTTTTCGCAAGTGCTGGCGCGGCTATCTCATTGCCAACGGCAAGAACGTCGCACGTCAGCCTCATCCTTGAACCGGCGTGGCGATAATTTAGCGATGCCACGGTTGATTTCAAGTCAGTGAGCGATCGCTGTTTTGACTCATCAGCGATCGCTGATACCAATTCTCTGAAACTGGATTATAGACCGGCCTTTTGACGCCGCTCAAGGAACGTCGGCTAAGTGGAGTCGTCAACCCGCCGGGCAGGCCAGGCTAACCGGCAGTGTTTCCGACTGGGAGAAAGCCGACTTGTCTGTGTCGCTGTAATTTGTAGAACTGGGATGAGAATATGCCACAGTGTGCCACTGTTGCCGTGTTGAAAACTGAGATTTGGGAGCACGGCTCTGCAACTTTTCTGCTCTATCTGCTTGCCCTGCCTTTGACCGTTGATGAAAGCCGATGAGTCAGCAGTCGATCTGCTAATCGTTGGTCAGCTGACAGACGAGGCTGACAGCGAGACGACGTGGCTGTGGGTGTGAAAACACCAAGGGCAAAGCAGTGTGCAAACCTCAAGATTGGCCGATTTCTGCATGTGTGAAAAATGGGCCAGCCTCAGACGACAGCGGCTGGCCCACTCAAGATTGCAATCGATTTAGCTGACTATCACCAGCTTGATTAATCGGCTGGTTGAAGAGATAAACCCTATCGTCATTGGATTAAGAACCGGTGGTTTGAGTCGCTAGCAGTTGCTTCAGCTTCTCCAGTTCGTCGGCCCAACGCGGGTCAGGTTTGGCTGCTTCAGCGCTGCTGCTGTTGCTAGAGGCATTATCGCGATTAGCTTTCGGAGACTTCCGCCGAGCTGGACTGGGAGCTGCGTTACCGCCCTCACCATCCTCTTCCTTACCCTTGGCGCGAGGCAGAGCCTTCTCGATCTTCAGGGTGTTTTCCTGCATCACAAAGTTGCTGAATTTTTCAACAATGGCGTCTGCTTGTTCGTCAGTCTTCAGGGTGACAAAGCCGAAACCACGACACTTGCCAGTTTTGCGGTCAGTCACAAGCTTGACTGAAATAATCTCTTCAGAATGCTCTGAAAAAACGGCCTCCAGTTGCTCTCGTTCAATATCTTTGGGCAAATTGCCAACGTAAACTCTTACAGACATTTTTCTTAGATACCTCTTTTTAACAAACTATTTTCAACACTCTCACAATTGAGAACTTGCTTTTCGGCAAGCTTTGGTGATGCGTTAAGAACAACAGTTTTGTTATCGTCTAATCTCAATGAATTTGATAATTCAAGGATTAATTCTCATGACGAAACAAACCTTGCAAACATTGTGGGCCAAGAACTGCCCTTGTCTGGGAAAACTTTTTTGCTGCTCCTAACACCTTCCATGAAGTGTGGCTCGTGTCATCTGACAGACAAAGTTTAAGCATGAAATATTGAAGCTTAATTGCTCAATACTATGAGAGCCATCAATTAACTTAACATGCGCTATCCATGACCGCAGACAGAATTCGAAATATTCACGAACAAATTTGAGAATAAAAACCAGTCACCTAAACAGGTGACTGGTATGCCTTGCTGTGTTGAGAGTAGGAGAACCCATTCCCTAGCCCCCGAGTCGGGTGAAGTGACCAAGCTGTACTTGCACTGTTGATCACGGTTAGGTGCACTGGAACTCTGTAAAGAAAGGTAACACTATGTTAAGAGTTCTGCAATGTTGGGTGGTTGATTTAGCCGCGAAACAAGATGAGCAGACCGGAGGCGCAGCAGCAGAGGCTGAGAACCACTGACCATAGAGGATGCTGGGCCCGCATTACGACTTGGCGCGCCGTCAAGAAAAGATCGACATCAATCCAGGCGATCGCGCCGCGCCGATACCACCCCTGGATCTCAATGGGTCGCCCGAGCCAGTCGATGGGGTGCTGGGGATGGCTCAAAAGGTTGCCCGGTGGGCCTAGGAGTGAGGAGAAGTGCAGCTTGAAGAGTTGGGTCGGCGTTGCGAGAATGAGATCTTGACCCAGCCAATTAGCGATGCCGGGACGACCGAGTAAAGTGCCCTCTAAACGGATGGGTCGGCTATCGGTTGGTAGCGCTAGGGGGCTTTTGAGCAGGGCTGGCAAGGCTGACTGCTGAAAGCGGTTGGTTGACGTGATATCTGGAAAATAAGCGTTGATGCGCACCATGATGCCCATGCCTAGACCCAACAGCAGGCTGCCCCACAGCACGCTGCGATCGCCATAAATCCAGGCCACTCGCTGTAACCCCAAAGGTTCAAAAACGCCGCCCAAGAACCACAGCAGCATGGCGACGGTGACGCCGACCAGGGGGCCGATGTACGGGCTGATTTGCAGCAAGAAAGCGGCCAAGTCGCTGCCAAACGATCGCCGTCGTTTGGTTGAATGACTGGGGTCGTCGAGTTCCGGGAAGGGTAGTTCCGGCAGGAGTTGCCATCGCTGGGCGTAGCCCGTAAGTCGCTTGAGGCGCTCGCCCAAGAGAGGATGACTGCTGTTGAGCGCTAGCCAGCGACGGTAGGGATTTTGAATATCCCACTGGAGTATCTCTAGGCTCAGGGGAGCGGGAAACAGGCTACCGAAGCCCAGCGCCGTTTCATAGCCGCAGGGCGTGAGCAAGTCAGTGCTCTCGACCCACGGGGGAGTGTAGCCGGTTTGCACGATGCTGTCAGCAATGCCGGTTTCGAGCTTGACTAAGGCCCGCACCAACGCATTGGGATTGCCCGTCCAAATCACAGCTTGGCGATCGCTACCCAAAACGCGAGCCCGTGCTGCCGGGGTGGCGACTTTGCGCACTAGCCAGTACAGCAGGTAGCTCAAGGCGGATAGGCCCGCCGCTGAGGATTTGACCAGGCGACTGGAGGTGCGATCGCCTAGCTGGGCTGACTGCCAATAGCTCTGGTGCAAGAGCTGTAGTAACAGAGCCACCAAAGACATCAACGGCAGCGTCCAGCGGGTCAGATGTGACAGTTCATAGCCGATGAGCGTGGCGAGTTCTTCATCACTGAGTTGGTTGCGGAGGCCGCGGCTAACGACAATGCGGCTGTAGCGGGGCAACCAGCCATAACTAAAGATCAGGGGGGCATCGACGGGTAACTCCCGCAGGAGGGGCAGCAGCCAGCCTTGTTCTTGGCTGAGGCGTCGCAGGAGGCGACACCCTTCGGGATGGGTCTTTTGTAGGGTTCGCAGGGAGAGCGTGCGAAGTCCCTGCGTGCGCTTTAAGAGCACATCTAATAGCCAGGGGGCGGCTAGCAGCAGTCCGATGAGGCTCAACGTAACTATCAACAGCGGGTCAGGCGGCTGTCGCACTGACGGTAGGGGTAGAAAGCGACTGAAAAAAGCCCACAGGTGCCCGAGGGGCCACAGCAAGATCGGCAGCACCTTGCTACTCAACCACACGAGGGCGATCGCCGTGAGGAGCTGGGCTAACCAAACCTGCCAGTCGGCCTGTCCCGATTGGCCAAGGGGGCGCAATTTGTCGAGTCGCCCACCCTGGCGAAATGAGAGCGGCGGGGCCGGTGGTGTTGCCGTCTCTGGCGCTGTTGGAGCCGGTGACGGGACGAGCGCTCCGGCTACGTCAGTGGGAGATGGGGGTGCTGTATTCGCCGCCACCGGGGCGGGGATTTGATTGAGATTTTCATAATGAAACAGCGACGCGGTACCCGCTGACAGCACTGCTGCCGAGGGACTCAAGGCTCCTAGCTGAGGGGCGGATGCCGCTGTTGGGGCCGCTGTCCTGGTTTCATCGTGAGGCGGGGCATGATTTTGCGCAGCGGTTGATTCCGCGGTGGGCAGGGTCGGCGGTGAGGCTTGGGGCGATCGCGACTCTGGGGCCGGGGGCTTGGCGGGTGGCGAACTGCTCACCGCAGGGGTGTCGGCTTCAGCTTTGAGAGGTTGAAAACCGCTGCGATTATCGGCTACATCAGACTCTGCTGCTAGGGGTTGAAAACCGCTGCGATTAACCGTGGCGTCGGCGGCGGCGGCTAAGGGTTGAAAGCCGCTGAGATCGGAATTCGACACTGAATTTGCCGGGGTCGGCGGGGTCGGCCCCAGGGCGACCAGGGTTTGATTTGCCCACTGCTTGACCTTCGGTTGGGGATGTGTGGCGAGCGATTGGCAGCGGGCGATCGCGGCCGCTGTTTGGCCATCCCCTTGCAGGGCCTTGACCCAGCCAATCTGGGCTTTGAGGCGGAGCGCGCTGGTGAGAGTGGGATCTTGTGACAGCGACGAAAAGCCTTGAATCGCTGTCGCATAGCGTCGCTGCTTGAGTGCCGCTACGGCCTGATTGAGCCGCTGCTCGGGGCTGCCGCCAGCGGCAGCGGTCGGCTGAGGCGAAGATGGAGGCAAGTCTGACATGCCGTTAATGATTGCTGATTCGGTTCACCCTAGGGTACGCAAATTTGCCGTATTCGGAACTGAGGAGAGAATTAAGGATTCGGAACCTGATGGAGTTCTGGCTATATTGGCACGATATGCGGCAATCGTCGATTACCGCTGACTGTTGGGGCGATCGCTGAACAATTTCTCGGAGTCGAGCCAGTGGCCTTCTCGGGTGAGGGCGGGGTGTTTGGCCTACGGGCAAAGCTGCGTCGCAGGGGTTCCCTAAACTGTTGTAACTCGCGCTGTGAGCCCGCGCGGCAGCGGCTACGATTGCGGTGGTGACTCAGCCCGATTGAGGAATACAGCAGGCCTCGGGTCTGAGGTCAACTTGAAAAGTAGACTGTTGTTTGTAGTTTTCTAGAGAACTTCGGCTAGTTGATTCAGTTCAATGGTGGCAGGGGCTCTTGGCAGAATTAGCGCTCAGAGGGGTGGCAAGGTAGCCAATCAGACCTACACTGACTTGCGGTGCTACCGTTGCCGATCGTCATCTATAGACGTTTGAATCTCTGAGCTTACTCACTTTTTGCGAACTCTATGCCTCAACACAGCCCTGGGCCAGGGGCGATCGCCTCAAAATTGTCATCGCCTGCCGAAGCCTCTGGTTTAGGGGCGTTTGGTGGTGTTTTTACCCCTTCGATTCTGACCATTTTGGGCGTGATCATGTATCTGCGCTTTGGTTGGGTGCTGGGGCATGTGGGCTTGGTCAACACGCTGCTGATTGTAACCATTTCCACCAGCATCACTTTATTTACGGGGCTCTCAATCTCCGCGATCGCCACCGATCAGGTGGTGCGAGCTGGGGGCGCGTATTACATGATCAGTCGCTCTCTGGGCATTGAGACCGGGGGCGCAGTGGGAATTCCGCTGTTTTTTGCTCAGGCGCTATCCGTGGCACTCTACACCTTGGGGTTTGCCGAAAGTGTGGTGCAGATCTTTCCCGCGCTGAATCTGACCTGGGTTGCCTTTATTGTCACGATTTTGGTGACGCTGCTGGCCCTCCAGTCTGCCGAGGTCGCCATTAAGGCGCAATATTTCATCATGGCGGCGATTGTCTTGTCGCTCATCTGTCTCGCCTTTGGGCAATCGGTCGAGCCGATGACGACAGCTCCCCTAGAAGAACCCGGCTCAGTGGGATTTTGGGCCGTGCTAGCGGTCTTCTTCCCCGCGGTCACCGGGATTATGTCAGGGGTCAATATGTCGGGGGATCTCAAAAATCCTGCCCAGGCCATTCCTCTAGGCACCCTCGCCGCGATCGCGGTCGGCTATGCCATTTATATGCTGATTCCCCTGGTGCTGGTGTTTCGTGCAGATGCGGCCTCGCTGGTCTCTGACCCGTTGATCATGCGGCGCATTGCGATTTGGGATAATTCCATCCTGTTGGGGGTGTGGGGGGCGACGCTATCCAGCGCGATCGGCAGCATTTTGGGGGCTCCGCGCGTGTTGCAAGCCCTAGCCCGCGATGGTGTCTTGCCCAAGTCGCTGCGCTGGCTCGGCAAAGGCAAGGGGCCACGCGATGAGCCCCAACTCGGCACCCTGTTTAGCTTGGGGATTGCCCTAGCTGCCGTCAGCTTGGGCGATATTAATGTGATTGCGCCCGTGCTGACGATGTTCTTTTTGACCACTTACATGGTGCTGAATGTCGCTGCCGGGATTGAAGGCTTTCTCAAAAGTCCCTCCTTTCGGCCCACCTTTCGGGTGCCTTGGTATATCTCAGCGGTCGGGGCCGTGGGCTGCATCAGCATCATGTTTTTGATCAATGCGGTCGCTACGGTGATTGCTGCTGTGATCGTGCTGAGCATTTATCTCTGGCTCGAACGCAGTGAAATTGAGGGGACGTGGGGCGATGTCCGCCAGGGCGTGTGGATGTCTTTGATTCGGACGGGGCTGTTTCGCATTAAAGGGCCGCTGGATTCCAAAAACTGGCGACCGCATTTACTGGTGTTTTCGGGCGCTCCGACGAAACGCTGGCACCTGTTGGACATGGCCAATGCCTTGACCCACCAGCGCGGGCTATTCACGGTGGCGAGTGTCTTGCCGGAGGGGAGCCGCGATGTGGGTCGGCAAGAAAGTTTGGAAGCGACGCTGCAAGATTATCTAGAAAAGCGGGGGATTCAAGCCTTTGTGCGATTGGTCACGGCTCCCGATGCCTTTCAAGGCATGAAGCAGCTGATCGAGGCCTACGGCATTGGCCCGCTGTTGCCCAATACGGTGTTGCTGGGGGATACCGAAAATCCTGAGGGGCGCGATCGCTTCACCCGGCTGGTGGCGCAATGTCACCAGGCTCGGCGCAATGTCATTATCCTGCGGAGCAGCCCCGAACAATTCACGCTAGTGCGACGGCGACCGGCGCAATTTCGTCGCATTGATGTGTGGTGGGGGGGCTTACAGGCCAACGGCGGGCTGATGCTGATCTTGGCTTATCTGTTGCGAACCAGCTGGGATTGGCGCGGGGCAGAAGTCTGCCTGAAGCTCGTCGTACCGAATGAAACCGCTGCTGAATCGGCTGAGGCTAATTTGCAAGGATTAATCGAAAATCTCAGAATTGGCGCGACCTCGCAGGTGATTGTGGCGGCTGAGCGGAGCTTTGATGAGATTTTGCTGATTTCTTCGCAAACGGCCGATTTGGTGCTGTTGGGGCTGGCGACGCCCGGCAGCGTTGATGATTTCAGCACTTATTATGTAGAGCTACAAGAGCGCGTCAGTAAACTACCTAACACCTTATTGGTGATGGCGTCAGAAGAGCTGTCGTTTTCCGACGTGCTGAAGAAGGATTGATCGAGGGGCCGCTGCCGCTGCTGGCGAGACGGGCTGTGAGGCTTGCTGGTCAAGCGGTGTCGCATCCATCCGCGTCGGATGCTGACGGGCAGGCCGTTTCCTTGGCCGATTGAGTCTTGTCCACCCAGCGATGTCTGCTACGTTCTGGCACGGCGATCACCCCCGCTCTGTAAGTGCTTTGATGTCGGCATTTTGATGGAAGTGTTAGGCGTTATTGGGATGACTTGGTGGATTTCCCTGCCGTGCGATTACCCGAGTTTGGCGATAGATTGACCGACGATGACTCAACAATTACTAGGAACTTTGTGGGGGGTGGGCGTTGGGCCAGGTGATCCGGAGTTGATCACGGTGAAAGCGGCGCGTTTGTTGGCGCAGTCACCGGTCGTGGCGTTTCCGGCCGGGCGGGGGGGACACCCCGGCATCGCCCAGAAAATCATTGCTGATCGCTTGCGACCCGAACAAATTCAGCTCCCTCTTTATTTTCCCTATGTGCAAGCGACTGCTGATTTGGCCGCGGCCTGGGTGACAGCGGCGGAAACGGTCTGGCAACCACTTATGCAGGGACAAGATGTCGTATTTGCTACGGAGGGGGATGCCAGCTTTTACAGCACGTTTACGTACCTATCTCAGACCTTGCAGCGCCTACATCCTGAGGTTCGAGTTGAAACGGTGGCGGGGGTGTGTTCGCCGCTGGCCGCAGCGGCGGTGTTGGGGCACCCCCTGACCATCTTGCAGCAGCGCCTGATGGTGTTGCCCGCACTCTATGCGATCGCCGATCTCGAAGCGGCCCTCGACCAGGCCGATGTGGTCGTTTTAATGAAGGTGGCGTCTGTCTACGCTGAGGTGTGGCCCATTCTGGAGCGTCGCCACCTGCTCGACCACAGTGCGGTTGTGGTGCGAGCGAGCCAAGAAACAGAACGGGTGTACCCAACGCTGACTGAACACCCCACTCTAGAACTGCCCTATTTCTCAGTGCTGATCATTCACTGCCGCTGACGATTTGCCCGTTGCCAGCAACATGACTAACAGATTTGCGTCTAGGATGGTTAGCGCATCACGTTTGCGGGAGCGATCGCCCAATGGCCTCTGCTATACCCCCCTTCATTAGTCAGCTGCCCTGGCAACAGTTGTTACGGCCTTCGTGGTTAGCCGGAGCGGTTTCCATCGGCTTTCACAGCGTCTTATTCGCGGCTGGCCCGACGTTTCCAAGTCTGGGCTTCAATCAGCTGGTCGAGCCTGAACTGACCGCCGAACGGCGTAATGTCCCCCTGGTGGAGCTGACCCCTGCCGAACAGCAGCGCCTGCCTGACTTCTCGGGCTCTTTATACGATTTTGATGCCTTTGGTTCGCTGGAGCCCCTAGCTCCCCTGTTTGGAGATAGTCCTGCCTCGGGCAGTAATTCCGGCATCACGTCTCAAAAGCCTGCTGGCAGTAGCCCTAGCAGCTCCACTTCGACTTCACTGCCGTTTGGCATTACTCGCATCGAGTCGCGTCCAGGCCCCTTGACGCAATTTCCCAATCCCTTCAGAGAGCCCAATCCCGCTGCGACTGAGCCGGAGCCGGAAGCCCCTGACCCCGATACGTCTGCCGTTCCAGGCGATGAGGAAACGCCTGACCAGACGGCCGCCGAGACTCCAGACGAACCCAGTGCTGCTGATTTGACCGGGCCAACGGATGAGTCGTCAACCGCTGCTGATGGTGAGGTGGCGGCGAATGGCAACCCAGCTGAGGGAATGACCCTGGAAGAGCGCCTACTGGCCTATACCTTTGATGCCGCTGAGACGGAACCGGAGATGAGTCAGGAGCGGCTGGCGGGCTGGCTAGAAACTGGCCAAGCCCTGGCTACTGAACTGGAACTCGATCCCCCGCTGGATCTTGTGGCGGAACTAGAAGCCGCCGTGGCGATCGCCGCTGCTGATCCCGACAGTGACCTAGACGGCATTTTTCAACGCCCGATCGAATTGCCCCTTGACCACGAAGCGGGTATCTGTCTGACCAAAGAGCCGCAAAAGGGCCTGATTGGTGCTTGGGTTGGCCCAGCAGGAACGCTACTAGGTGAGCCCGAAGTGATTCGCAGTACCGGCTATGGTGGGTTGAATCAGCAGGCGGTACGCTATGTTCAAACCTTGGATTTTGCGGAAGTTGAGACCTTTACGGGCTATCAGTTTGAGGTGATATTCAATTACGATCCCGAGGACTGTGTTGAGCTAGAGGGCGATGCTCCCGCTGCCAGTGAGGATACCCCGGCAGCGGGTTTACGGCAGCGCTCCGATTCGACCGAGACGGCTCCAGACAAAGATTCTCCGGCTGCGGAAACAGACACCCCAGCGGCATCCCCTTCATCTGAAACCGATTTCCCGACTCCTGTGCCTGCCCCCGCTGCAGATGAGCCGGCTGAGGACTGATTCCGAGTCCAAACTGTTGCTACAGAACGGTAGGCTCAGACCAGGTCAGGTCATTGGGTTATCTGCAGCGGTCACTTTTCGTCGCCGGGATGTTTACAATTGAAAGCACATACTGCTGTCTTTTCTTCATGCAAGCTTCTGCCTCCACGTTCTTAAAGCGCCGTTCTTGGTCTAGCTGGCTGGCTGATGTAGTTTTAGCGGCGATGGTTAGCGGCCCCTTCGCGGCCCCGTTTTTAGCGGCTTCAGGCCTGCCGATACTGACGCAAATCAGTGAAATTATTTATTGGATGGGGCAGCAGGTCTGTCCTCAACCAGATTTGGGGATGACGATGACGGCGAGCCATGCCATGGCGGTGTGCATGCGATGTTACGGCACGGTGTTTGGGCTCGTGGCCATGCGGGTGCTCTATGGCCGCGATCGCGGTCAGTCTCCCTATTGGTTAGAGCGCTATGGCCTGTGGGGCTTTGGGCTCACGTTTGCCCTGTGTATGTTTTACCCGATGGAGCTGGCTCTGCAAGGGTTTGACGGCTGGCCGATCAGCAACGTTCGCATGACGCTGTTTGGCGGGCTGGCGGGCGTGGGCCTCGGCGCGTACCTCATGCCGCTCTGCCATCGTTATCGGTCAGAAGCCTAGTTCTGACGGCATGGGGAGGCAATTGCCCGTACGCGGATGACGCGATGGTGAGGAAAACCCTGCGCCAACTCGCCAGTTGGGGCCAAACCCTGCGGCTCGCTACCGGTCGGTAAAGGGGCAAACCATTAACCAACCTTGATCACAGCGCGCGTTAAAATTAGCGCCCCGAAGATTAATCTCTTTTTGTGATCCTTCCCGAATAAAATAAAAATTTGAGAGCGGTATCAACATTGGGAGCGCCCATAATTCGTGAAGTTATTTGTCTATCACACGCCTGAAGAAGTGCCGGATGGGGCTCTACCTGACTGTGCGATCGCGATCGATGTTTTGCGAGCAACGACCACCATGGCGGCGGCCTTCCACGCTGGTGCGGAATCCATCCACGTATTTAGTGATTTAGATTTGCTCCGGGCTTCGAGCCAAAAAATTCCGATTGACCAGCGATTATTAGCGGGCGAACGCGGCGGTGCGCGTGTGGAGGGGTTTGACCTGGGTAACTCTCCGCTCGATCACACGGCAGAACTGTCTGGGGGCCGGCATCTGTTCATGAGTACGACGAATGGTACTCGCTGCCTGCATCGGATTCAGCAGGTGCAGATGGTGATTACGGCGGCGTTGACGACGCGACAGGCAGTGGTGGATTTTTTGCTCAAGCATCAACCTGAGCAGGTCTGGCTAGTTGGCTCCGGGTGGGAAGGCGACTATGCCCTGGAAGACACCGTTTGCGCTGGGGCGATCGCTGATCAACTGGCTCAACAGCAAGCCTATGGCCTCAAAGATATTGCCGGCAATGATGCCACTATTGCGGCGGTCAGTCTCTATCAGCAGTGGCAAGACTCACTACTAGAGCTGATGCACTGTGCCAGCCATGGTCAACGGTTGCTGCGCCTCCACCAAGAAGAAGATTTACAATATTGCGCCCAGCTTGACGTGCTCAACCTGGTGCCGATCCAGTCGGAGCCGGGCGTGTTGGTCGTGAAAGCTTAGTCGGCAGACTTGGCGGCATGCGGACTTTTCAGGGCTGACTGATCCGGGAGTCCCGATGTCAGATTTGCTAGTTAAATCTCCCCCTTCCCCACTTTGGAAATTTGCGGCTAGGCGATGGGCGGGATGAGTTGCTGGACTAGCCCGCTCACTGGGGAGAGAACGGAGTGTTAAGGGAGCGCGGCGGGTTTGCTGTTTCACGGTATCTTCTCAGCTGGGCCTCAGCTAGTTAGCAGGCAACCTGAGTACGCTAAACATGAACTCAATGAGTACAGGGGAAAAGCAATGGCTGTTGATTATGATCTTGTCATTATCGGGGGCGGCTCGGCTGGGCTCGTGGCCGCCAGTGCAGGGGCTCAACTCAATGCCAAAGTCGCCCTCATCGAAAAAGAACCCCGCTTAGGCGGTGACTGTTTACATTATGGTTGTGTGCCGAGCAAGTCTTTGCTGCATGTTGGGCGCGTTGCCCATACGGTTAGGCAAGCTGAGACCTATGGCGTCATGGCGACCCTCAATGATGTGCGCTTGGGTGAAGCTCTGGGTCATGTGCACCGAGCGATCAACACGATTCAGGTGCATGACTCGACCGAACGATTTGAGTCGCTTGGGGTTGAGGTGATTTACGGCGAAGGCCAGTTCACCGACGCGCAAACCTTTGAAGTGCAAGGGCGTCAGCTCAGAGCCCGAGCTTATCTGATTGCCACGGGCGGGCGCCCTGGCTTGCCCTCCATTGATGGCCTTAAAGAGGCGGGGTACCTGACTAATTTGGATGTGTTTTCGATTGAGGCTCGTCCGGCATCACTGGTCGTGATTGGGGCTGGCCCGATTGGTTGTGAGTTGGGCCAAGCATTTGCGCGGTTGGGCAGTCAAGTGACGCTGCTGGCCAGTCGTGACGGTATTTTGCCCAAAGAAGATCCCGAAGCGGCTCGCGTGGTGCAAGCGCAAATGGCCGCCGAAGGGGTGAAAATTCTGACTGAAACCCGAGCGCAACAGGTTTTGGTGGAAGGGGATAAGAAAGTTGTGATCACCAATACCGGCGATCGCCTCGTCGTCGATGAAATTTTGCTGGCCGCTGGCCGTGTGCCCAATGTGGAAAATCTCAATCTACAGGCGGCGGGGGTTGAAGTGGGTAAACCGGGCATCGTCGTGAATGCCAAGCTGCAAACGACTAACCCTAAAATCTACGCGGCGGGGGATGTGATTGGAGGCTATCAGTTTACCCACGTCGCCGGGTACGAAGGAGCGGTCGCTATGCAAAATGCGCTGATCTTTCCTACTAAAAAAGCCGATTATCGAGTGATTCCCTGGGCCACCTTTACCGAGCCCGAGCTGGCGCGTGTGGGTCTGACCGAAGAGCAGGCCCGCAAGCGCTATGGCGACGACATTATGGTGCTGCGACACAATTTTGATCATGTCGATCGAGCCATTGCCGAAGCGGCAACGGACGGATTTGCCAAGTTTATTACTCGCAAGAACGGTGAAATTTTAGGGGCCCACATTGTTGGCCCAGCCGCTGGGGAACTCATTCACGAAGTTGTGCTAGCCATGAGCTATAAGCTCAAAATTGGCGCGCTGAAGTCGATCATTCACGTCTATCCCACCCTGGCAGAAATCAACAGCAAGACGGCACTGCAGCTAACGAAGGAGACCTATGCCGCGAATCATCGGCTGCAGAGCATCTTGCAAAAGTTTTTCAACTTCCGGCGCTCGTTGGGACGCTAGTGACGATTGCGGGGCCATCTGGAGTTTGTGCTAGGAGAGTGGCTTCAAGATATCGCCCTGACCACTTGGCTTCAGCCCCCCCAACCCTGATCGAAAGTTGCCTATTCTGGCGATATCCGTTAAGCGCAGATGCCTCAGCGCAATCATGGCTGAGCCTGGTCAGAATCGGAATGTTGCGATGCCTAGGAGAAAATTATGCTGATGCTCCCGTTCTACAAACGTAGGGTGATTAGTCATGTTGATACAGTCGTTGTCCCAGGAAAACCCAATCAGTGGTGCCAACGGTTCCTGCTGATCGACTCAGTTAGGTGCGATTTGTATCAACAGCGATCGCAATGAGCGATCGCCGACAACTTCTTCTGAGCTGTGCCAATTTGCCTGGCAGAATGTGCTTTATTTGGCAGACAGAGGATAGGGGACGGCAAGTTCACACAGATATCACTAGGATTTGATGAGAACTTTACATCAGCTTCAGAGACAACACGCAGATGGCCGACGTTTTGTAAAACCATTCCTCTAAAATAGAGAAGAGATTGAAGAGATCTAGATTGGCAAAATGAGCAGTGCTATCGCTTAATCTATCTTGCGGACATTACTTAATGAGTTCTGCGGGAATTATGAATATTATGTGTGACTCGTGAGCTCCATCGGCCTCCAGGTTAATCAATTTGTTACCATGCCTCAAACTTATCGAGACGATGTAGCCTCCTCTCTTGTGAAGCAGTCCCCCAATTCGAACATCGTTTTGGATCGAATCAACAGTGGCAAATTGTGGATCGTCAACAGTCGGCGTCGTAACGGCATCGTGGTCTACAAAAAGTTTCATGCCGAATTTGCGGGGCCAGGGGCTGCCGTCGGCGGCGCGTTGGATGCCAACTGCGATCGCATTACAGCGCTGGGGAACTTGTCTTTAGTAGAGCCCAAATCCTACGAAGAGCAGCAAAAGGCCATCCGCATTCGGTTGCAGTGGGTCAGGCTCACTCAGAATTTCACTGACAAACCCATTCCCGTCGAACGCGCCCAAATGATTTTGGAGCAGTTCAAAACCTACTTCGACCAAGACATTGTCGATAGCGTGCCGGATGAAGCCTTCTCGATGCTGGTGGGCGTTTTTCCGCGCACCGTCCGCCAGGCTCGTCAGAAATAAAGCGCTTGCGAGGCCATCCGATTAGACTCCACTGGAAACAAGAGTGTTCCAAGAAACAACGTGTTCAAGGAACATGGTTTCTATGAAACACCGGCTACAGACGGCTGACCTATTCCCAGAAACCGAGTTCTTCAAGGGGGATGTTTTTGATCCTGGATTGCTTTAAGCGGTCTTTATCTCAATAGACCTTATCGGAAATTGAACCGATAGGATGATTCATATCAGACGCATCG
>CALCCA010000102.1 GCA_937899725.1 uncultured Halomicronema sp. | reverse complement strand
TGCACAGCTTATCGGACGCCGCTACAATATGGCAAGAAACTTAGTTTCCAGAGTAGTAAAGCGGTCATTGCAAAGTTTCAAACCCCTCTCTTTGCCTCCGACTTGACCAGGGTAAAAACCAAGCCAAAGCTAAGTGGGTGGCTGATCGCTGATGGATTGAAAACGCGGCCACATCCTTAAGGGACTGGAGATGGTAGACCGGCTTCGTGGCTTTGGCCTGATTCACATCGGCTCAGTACCGAGGCGTTAGCTTCTGGTGACACACCATTACTCGATATGAGTCAATTTCATTTCAGCCATTTATTCAAGCAGTCTATGGGCATTTCGCCCTACCAATATCTATTGCAACAACGGGTAAAGCGAGCTAAGCAATTATTGAAGCAAAGCGAAAAACCCATTTTGGAAGTTGCTTTAGGACTGTGGTTTTAGCAGTCATAGCTATTTAAGCAAGCAGTTTCGGCAGGTTACGGACATGACTCTCAAGCCTTTTCGGACTAGTTAAATGTCGCCCGTAGCCAGCCCTCTAACGATTTAGTTCTGCTGCGATTTCCTGCTTTACCAGAGCTGCAACGTTGTCCCACTGAGTATCGGCAGTGGCCTCAAAATGTGCTTGCCAGGCCTGCTCGTCTTGCAACTCAGCTAGGCGGCGTGCGGCGATCTCATCCTGCCGGTCAAAGGATATGTGCCGCTTACGCAACTATTGAGAGCCACTAATTTCAATCACTTCCCCACACAAAATCGTTCTCAGCACACTGCGAACATCAGGTATCAGGGGCACTAAATCTGGCAATCTATTACTGCGTGCGACAAGAACAACAACGGCCACTCCAGCTTGTTCTAAATTCTGCTGATAAGTAGCTGGGCTAATTCAAATGTAGGATGGGTTAGCGATAGCGTAACCCATGCGGGCGTTGGGTTTCCCACCTCAACCTCAACCTACAGTGTCTTACGTTTCATTGGAACTTCCTACTTACCGCAAATTCTGATCCGTTGTAAGTAGAACAGTGAAGCCCTCTTGAGACATGAGTCACAACAATTCACCATTCTTCTGCCCTGACCATCCCATCTCAACAACTGTGTGTATCTTGTAATCAGTTAGTTCACGCTTGAGAGGACGTGGGACACATTCATCCAGCAGGATTCGCATAAGCTGTCAGCATTTCCTTTGCCAACTCGAGAGCTGCGATCGCTTGATCGTGCCTAACACTGGGAAAATGATCTAAGAATTCATCGAGTGGATCACCTGCTTCGAGGTAATCAAGTAACGTTTTCACTGGTACACGAGTGCCCACAAAAACAGGGATTCCTCCCAGGATATTAGGATCGCTATGAATAACAGGCGCTACAGTTTTCATATCAATTACCTGACAGCAGGAATTCCTGTAATCTTAGCCTACAACTCAGGCTGAGAATGCCCATTGGAAGCGATTACCTGCAACTCATATCGGCCTTTCAGTAGCGGGGGGCTCAGGTTGAGGAAATTGCAAATCAGTTCTCGCCCTTCTCCATATGGTCGCAAAAGTGGCATGCTTCCCAGGTGTAGGGCGATCTACATCACCGGGTTTAGGTTCTCAAAAACAACCCTGACTCCGTACAGATTCCTTGCACTGGCCGATCCCAAACGTCGTGGGGGAGTTTGGGTAAACGAGCATATTCAAATACGATCGCAATCGTGGGTTTTTGACGCCACTGGGGTTTGACCAGCATGCGGTCATAAAAGCCGCCGCCATAACCCAGACGATAGCCTTTGACATCGCAGGCCACGGCAGGCACCAGAATCAGATCCACTTGGTGGGGATGAATGATCGGGGCGCTCGCCACCGGTTCCGCAATGCCAAAGCGGCCCGGCTGCAGCAATTTGTCGCCCTGCCACTGATGCCAGTCCATATTTTTGCCAGTGCAGCGAGGCAAGCCCCAAAAACGGCGAAAGTTCATCAGGGGGCTGAGATCAGGCTCATTGCGAAAGCTGGTGTAGGCCAAGACGCAGCGAGCTTTGCTAAAGCCAGGCCAGCTTTGTAAATGACGGCAGATGCGATCGCTTTTTTGTCGCCAGAGCGGGGCCGGAATCGCCTGGCGGGCGTTGATCAAACGACGGCGCAGGTCGGCTTTTGCGGAGGGGCGATCGTTAGGCAAATTTGATTGGGCGGAGAGAAACATCGCGGTAGCAGGGTGAGGGCAGCATCGCTCGGGTCGGGAGCGACAGCTGATGCAAGTCTAATCGGGAATGTCTGAAATGAATCCTAAATTTTGGCCACAATCCTCGGATCGTTCAACGCCCCGGACATCGCAGGACGCCTCAGAATTCTGGGGGCAACGGCCACTGCTGAGTGAAGAGCGTTTCCATTTGCTGGGCGGAACTATGTTTGAAGATCCACAACGTGGTTTCCCAACAAAAATAGACCATCCCTCGATAGCCAGAGGCTTTGACGGCTTCCGACTCTTGCCGAATTTGGTCGGCGGTTTTGGGACGGCGGGCTGGGCCGGTGTAGAGGCCAACCGCGACGGGAATCTGCTGGTTGACTGCGGCGAAACCACCATCTGTTAGTTCGGTTTGGAGCGCGGCGATGTCGTCACGATAAACCTGCACGATCACTTCATCGAGCAGGCCTAAATCGACCCAGTAGCGCCAGTCTTGCAAATACTGGTTGTAGGCAAAGGCGGGAGAATTCGGTGAGAGCGAAATGGTCGCCTCCGGCTGAATTGCCTTGACGGCAGCCACAATGCGCTCCATCAGGTGAGTGATTTTGGCGGCTCGCCAGCGCATCCATGCGGCATCGGTCGGGTCGGCGGGTGGGGCTTGGCCGCCATGTTCTTGTTGGTAAAGGGCTTGAGTGTAGGCATCGTAGCCAAATTCAATCGGCAGCCCGAAGTGATCATCCAGCTGGATGCCATCGACCGGATAGCGCTGCACCACCTCAGCAATCAGGTCGATTAACAGCTGCTGCACCTCTGGATGAAACGGATTTAACCAGCCCTGGCTGGCTCCGGTCGCTTCTTGCTGGAGGTGCCATAGCGAACGGATGACAGGGGCGCGCGGTGGCGTGGGCAATCCGCCGTTGACCGTTTCTCCGGCCTGGTTGGTGGTGAGCCAGTCAGGATGCTGTTGGGCGATCGCCGAATTGACTGGCATCATCAGGCCATATTCAAACCAGGGGATGAGCCGCAAATGTTGGCGATGGGCTTGGTAAATCACCGCTTTGAGGGGATCTAGCCGGGGTATCAGTGGCAGCGACGTGAGACGATCGCGACGCAAGCCACCCGCCTGTTTGGCCACCTGACTGGGGTGCAGCGTGTAGCCCCGATTCCACACGGCGGGGTAGAGGGTATTGAGATGATGCTGGGCTAAATTGGCGACAACCTCATCCAAGCGAGTGCTGTGATACATCAAGGTCGTGCCGTAATTAGTCATCCACACGCCACGAATTTCATCGGGGGCGATCGCTTGGGAATACACTACGGGTGCTTGCCAGACGCCGGTGACGAATCCCGCTGAGAGCACCAACAGAAAGGCCCACAGCCAGCGTTTATGACGGCGTAATTTGGCGCTCATATTATCCGTGTGCGAAGCAACTCTCCTGTGATCCTCACCGTGACACCTCCCGAATCCGGTCGGAGTTGCAGAGGCTGCCACGGTTGGGCGGATTCTTTTGGGGTAATTCCAATACTATGGCTCTAAAAAACTCCGCGTCGGGTGGGTCAGCTCCCCAAAGATCGCTCACAATTCTCGACCGGAGGACTCGACGCCCTACCACCCCCTCCCAACCGATGCGGCTGTGACTTTTCTTCGTTTGGCGTGGTGCGTGAGCGTTATAGGCTATGGCTCTTGGCTGAAGCGACAAATGCATTTTTATCTTTAGGCGTGGCGCGATCGCGTCGTGAGCCGTTGCCCCTTAGCGAACGGTATGGGTTTCAGATTTCCTCTGATGACACTGCAACCACCCTGGGCCTCACCGCTTGATCGCCTGTGAGCAAAAAAGGGCAGCCTTCTAGACTGCCCTCATTCGTCAGGCCAACGGTTGCTTACACCGTGACGAAACTGTCAGCGCCCAGGGCCGTGGTATCGACCCCGGTCAAGGTGGCGAGCACCTCATCGCCAAGGCTAATCGTCTCCCCAGCGAAAGCCAGATCATTCGCCGTTAAATTGTCGGCAAGACCAATGAAGTCGGTGCCCACTTCAAAGTCCACAATGGTGTCACTGCCTGCTCCCGCCGCCAGGACGAACGTATCGCTGTCGCTGCCACCCATGAGCACGTCGAAACCAGCTTCGCCCCAGAGGCGATCGCGGCCGCGCCCCCCGCTCAGGGTGTCATTACCACTGCCGCCGCGCAGCAGATCATCGCCACTGCGTCCCCGCACCGTATCATTGCCGCCTTGGGCATTGATGACGTCATCGGACTGGGCAAAGCCCCGCACGTCATTATCCAGATCATTTAAGAAGGTGACGGTGTTGCGGTTAAAGAGGCGACGTTGGGTCGAGTCCGCATTGATCACGTCGAAACTATCGGTGAAGTTCGACTCATCAGCAAACAGGATATTGCCCTGGTAAATATTGCCCCCAGTTCTCACTTCCAGGTTGTCCAAATCTTCCAGCGCAAAATCTTGCAGCGTAACCTGGGTGCGGGTGGCATCCCCCAAAAAGGTGATGGCCAGATCGTCGCCCATCTCGTTCAACTGCAGGTTCTCAGCCGTCAGACCCGCATCGCTAAACTGCAGCGTATCCAGTTCGGCAATGGTGGCCTGATCGGGACGGGCACCCTGACCGATGCCGCCAAAGCCACTGAGCGTAAGCGTGTCACCCGCCGCGATCGCCACTCGGGCCTGGCCTGCCAAATCGGAGGTGAAGGCATCAATTCGGGCATCGCCCACATCGGCCCCGGTCAGTTCCGCCAGTCCCAAAGCACCGGCAAATTCCGACGCGAGCAATAGGTCAGTTTCGGCAATGGTCAGGTCTGCAGCGGTGGCTTCCACCACGCCGGGCACGCTGATATCGAACAAAATGTCGAGACCGTTGCCATCAAGCGTATCGGCGACAAAGAAGCCGCTGGCGGTATCCGTCGCGCGGCTGGCGTCAAAGCCGATGGAAAACTCTCCGATGGTGATATCCGCATCGGGATTATCCACTGTGTCAAAGGTGATGGTGCCGTCATGCTCGATGCTGCCGCCGGTCGGAGCAAAGGGCATCGCGGTGTAGGTGAAGTCAGTTTCATCGTTGATGGCAAAACCCACCTGAAAGTTGTCGGAAAAGGGCGCTGCTTCGCTATCCACGCTCTCTAAAACGAGGCCCGCTGCGGCCTCCAGAAGTTCCAAATCGAGGAAGACGCTGGTCGTACCCGTTTCCACCGCCAAGTCAGTCGCCGTATTAATGTCAGCCATGATGTTCTTACCGATTTACAAAAAATTTGCATGCAAGAGTCGCCGCCCGAGAGTTCAGGCAGAGGCTCAAAGAGAGGAAAGTGTTTTGAAAAAACAAACCGCAAGTGCCAATGCTCTGAAAGGCATGAGCCCTTCAGAGACCCTGACAGGCTGGATGTTTCCAGCCTTTAATTGCTGGCTCTGGTGAAATTACGGAGCGATCGTGCTAACGGTTTTAAACTCTTCTTCACAGTTTTTGGTGGTCGGCGGGCGCGTCATCCAGAAACCCTGAAACTGGTTGTCGCGTGGCATTCATGCGATCGCTGCAGTGCCATCAGCTTGCGGCTGGTTCCGCAGCACGGCAGGCCAACTGATGGCCATAACGCGAAAAATTTGTCGGCAGTGTTGCCGTTGGCGGTGTGAGCCCGCCATGCCGAAGCGATCGCCATCGGCAAGGAAGCGGCCGGAGCGATCGCGAGCCCGTCGATAAAATCGGCTTAAAAGAGGGGATACCGCCAGTGAGCCCCGGCAGACACAATGATGGGATGTCTGCGGACGCTGCTTACAGTTCTTCTAGGGGTATCAAAAAACAGCCGGCAATGCGCCAGTCTTTAGAGGGCTGCTGCTCCATCAAATAGACGGCCTTGACGATGTCGCTATCCTGAGCCATCAAAAATACCGACTGCGCCGGAAACCCCTGCATCTCAGTCAACTCGCTAAAAATGACGCCACGAGGCCGGTAGATGGCGGGGTAAGAACTACGCACCATCCGCATGAAATTGCCGACGCTTTTGAACTGTTGGCGTATGGAGGGAGCCGCGTAGAGAAAGGCTTGAATACCGTCATCAGACTGGAATGCTTCGATCTGAGCAATAATGACTCGGCGAATGGTGTCTTTATCCGTACTCGTTAGTTTCATGGGCATTGCACTGAGACTCCCTAATTGCACCAATAAGCATGATATGCAGGTTACAAAATTGCTGCGGTTGCGTAGATGTCACCTCTGGTAGAGATCACTTCAGAGTTTGACCACTTAACCGACGTTGGGTGAGCCAGCTAGCCCTCACCTCTGGCTCAAGCCCATCAGTCAGCCTCAACGAGGCGAGGCTAGCTAGACTCGACCCATAAGGGTAGAACAGGCAGGCGCGCCCGATGAAGTGGTCAAACTCACGGTTAAATAGAAGTGTCTTCTGGCCGTGAAGCTTGCTTACTCAAGATGCCCATTATTGATGTCGCTGCGCTCAACAAGGTCTACCCGATCGCTCTCAAAGAACCGGGGTTTAAGGGCACGTTAAAACATTTTTTTCGTCGCCAATATCGCTATGTTGAGGCGGTGAAAAAGGTCTCTTTTCAGATCGAACCGGGTGAGGTGGTGGGCTTTCTGGGGCCAAACGGGGCGGGCAAAACGACCACACTCAAAATGCTCACCGGACTGATCTATCCCTCTAGCGGGCAGGTGACGGTGGCGGGGCAGGTGCCGGTGCGGCGGCAAACCGATTTTTTGCAGCAGATCACGTTGGTGATGGGGCAAAAGCAACAGTTGCTGTGGGATCTGCCTGCGATGGATTCGCTGCGGATCAACGGTGCCATTTACGGACTGGACGATCGCACCTTTCGCGATCGCGTGTCAGAGCTAGCCACCCTGCTCGATATCACGGAGCAGTTGCGGCAGCCGGTGCGCAAACTTTCCCTGGGTGAACGGATGAAGGCCGAAATGCTGGCGGCCTTGATTCACCGGCCCAAAGTGCTCTTTTTAGATGAGCCGACATTGGGACTGGACGTGAATGCCCAGGTGGCCGTCCGCGAATTTTTGAAGGAATACAATCAGCGCTATGGCGCTACGATTTTGCTCACGAGCCACTACATGGCCGACATCACGGCCCTGTGCGATCGCGTGTTGCTGATCTACCAGGGCGAACTGATTTATGACGGCCAGTTGGATGGGTTGCTCAACCGCTTTGCCCCCTATCGGGAAGTCAAGGTAGAACTGGCCACACCGACTGACGCGACCCAGGTGACTCATTATGGCGAAGTCGAAAGCGTGGAAGGCTGCTCGGTGAGTCTGATCGTGCAGCGCCAAGACTTGACCGCGACGGTCTCGCGCATTTTGGCGGATTTCTCTGTGCAAGATCTGACGGTGACTGATCCGCCGATTGAAGAGGTGATTGGGCGAGTCTTTCAGGCGGGCTCAGCGGCTTAGGAGAGTTCCATAAACAACGCCAGACTAGTGCAGCGTCAGGCTTGAATTTGTAGGTTGGGTTAGCGTCAGCGCATCCCAATAAAACCCTTTCCAATGTTGGGTTTCACTCTGGTCAACCCAACCTACAAAAACTCATAATTTCAATGCTGACAGACCACTAGAGTTGTCTCATCGGCAGCCTGGAACCAGACTCTGGATTGAGAGGGGCGATCACTCAGGGGAGTTGATCAAGCCGGGATGATCTTGGGGGCGGGGGCCGCTGGTCGGCCAGTGAAACCGGCGTTCGGCTTCGGTGATGGGGCGATCGTTGATGCTGGCTTCGCGGCGACGCATCAGACCATTTTCGTCAAATTCCCAGTTTTCATTGCCATAGGCGCGATACCACTGTCCGGCATCGTCGTGCCATTCGTATTGAAAGCGCACCGCAATGCGATTTTCGCCAAAGGCCCACATTTCTTTGACCAGGCGATAGTCTAATTCTTTGTCCCACTTGCGACGCAAAAAGGCACGAATCGCCTCTCGCCCTTGAAACACCTCGGCGCGGTTACGCCAAAAACTATCTTCGGTGTACGCCATCGCGACCCGATCCGGATCGCGGCTGTTCCAAGCATCTTCAGCCATCCGGGCTTTAGCGATCGCGATTTCTCGATCAAAGGGGGGGATTAACTTTTTGGCAGCGGTAGTCATAAATAAAGTCCTCAAAGAAATGGCTGCTAACGAATGGCTAGCAGCCACGGAAGATTTGCCTACTGTGATTTGTGTGAGTGAAAGGTCAGTCTCTTGTAGGGGGTTGGGTATTGCCAAACCCCCTACCGTCGGACTACCACTTTTTGTACGGTAGGAACTTACCGCACATGATGATTTTGACGCGATCGCCCTTAGGGTCTTCTTCTTTCTCGACATCAATGGTGAAGTCGATCGCGCTCATGATGCCGTCACCAAACTTCTCATGCACCACAGTCTTAATGGGCATGCCATAGACCTGCATGATTTCGTAAAAGCGATAAATGAGGGGATCCGTTGGAATAACCGGATCTAAGGAGCCCTTAACGGGACATTCTGTCAGCGGCTCAATGAAGGATGCGTCAGCCCCAATGGTTTCGACAATTTTGGTCGCTTCTTCTGTAGAAGCGCTTGCTTGCCGATAAATCACCGAAGCGATCCAAACTTCGTCACAGCCGACTTTGGCTTCCAGATCCGCAAAAGTGACTCCAGCAGCCTTCTTGGCGGCCAGCAGCTGCTCTGTGATTTCGGGAATTGCCATGTCTAAATCCTCAACAAATTTACGTCAACAACAAAGGAAAAGTTTGAATATTGGGAGCGTCATGAAGAACGAGGACTGGGCTCTAAGAATGCAAGCTGGAGGACAAGACCTCATACCCCATGCCTAAAATCAAACTTACTACCCACTAATTCGTGCTTCTTCAACCGCCCGAGTTTCGCGGAACAGATGACTCTCCATCTCGGCCTTCAGATCGTGATAGGCCGGATGTTGATCAATGATTTCGCGGTTCCGAGGGCGGGGGAACGGGACATCCAACACTTCATCAACCCGGGCGGCAGGGCCACGGGTCATCATGACAATGCGATCGCTCAGCAGCAGCGCTTCTTCAATGCTGTGGGTAATCATGATGACGGTTTTGCGCTCCTGTCCCCAGATGCGCTCAATCTCATCCTGCAGAAAGCCGCGAGTCAAGGCATCTAAGGCCCCAAACGGCTCGTCCATCAGCAAAATCTGAGGACTAAACGCCAGGGCGCGAGCAATGCCGACCCGTTGCCGCATGCCGCCAGAGAGTTCGTGGGGATGCTTTTTCTCAGCACCGGTCAAACCAACAAGCTGAATGTGCTCTGTAATCGCCCGATTCTTTTGCTTGTCAGACCACTTGGGGTACACCGTTTCGACAGCGAAACGGATGTTTTCCTCCACACTCATCCAGGGCATCAGAGCATAGTTCTGAAAGACCATGCCGCGATCGGGCCCAGGTCCAGTAATGGGGTTGTTGTTAAACAGAATTTCGCCAGCCGTCACTTCGGACAGCCCCGCAATCATGTTTAACAAGGTGGATTTGCCACAACCCGAAGGCCCGATGATGGTCACAAAAGTATTCGGTTCAATATCCAGGTTGATATTTTCAATCGCGACAAAGTCTTTAGATTTTTTGCCCGACAACTGGCTAAATAGATCCTTTTTGCCCCGAAAGACCTTGGTAACATTGCGAATCGACAATTGCGCCGTGGGTGAATAGGTATCCACCGGAGTTGCTGAATTCACGGGTGCTACACTCACGAGTTCCGACCAAATGCGACAAATTTTTCCACCGCGGCAAAGATGCTATCCAAAATCAGACCGACTAGGCCAATGATGAAAATAGCCACCAAAATATTGGGGATGTAGAGGTTATTCCACTCATTCCAGATGAAGTAGCCTAACCCCGTTCCCAACAGCATCTCAGCGGCCACAATTACCAGCCAGGCAATCCCCATACTGATGCGGAGACCCGACACAATATTGGGTAATGCCGCCGGAATGATGACCTTGAAAATGGTGCGTAGCCGTGATGCGCCCAAGGTTTGGGCGACATCGAGATAATCCTGGTCGACATTGGCCACACCAAAAGCGGTATTGATCAGCGTGGGCCAAATGCTGGAGATAAAAATAATAAACACTCCAGTCATCTCAGAATCACGAAAGACATAGAGCCCTAAGGGGAGCCACGCTAACGGTGAAATCGGCTTCAACAGTTGCACGTAGGGATTAAACCCCTTCCGCGCAACCGAGGAGATACCCATCAAAATGCCTAAGGGAACCGCCACGATCGACGCCAAAAAGTAGCCAATCGCCACTCGCCGCAAGCTAATGAGTAGATTCCACCCGATGCCCAAATCGTTCGGACCATTATTGAAAAATGGATGGGTTGACCACCACCAAAGCTCTTTGAGGGTGGCCGATGCTGTGGGCATGCCTTTGGCAAACAGGTCAGCCCGAGCGCCGATCTCCCAAAACACTAGAAAGGCGATGAGTGAACCCACAAAGAGCAGAAATGCCTTTGCGCCATCCGTAAAGAACAAGGACTCCTTTTCGCCCCCGTAATAGGGGGCGGTTGTACTGGTGTCGCTAACTGTCATGCTGATACCTCCTAACCACGGCCATTAGACGCCGTATTCGTCAATTTGCTGTTGGACGTAGGCTTCAGGCTCAGCCGGATCAAAAGTGTCGAACTCCAACTCTTCAGTTCGATAAATTTCGTCTGGGGGAGCTTGACCTAATTCGCTTGCGAGTTCACGGGCCAAGTCAGTCAAAAAGATGTCTTGACCGACTTCGTCGTAGCCGGTTTCTGGAATAACTTGGCCAGCCACGCCGTCACCTTGCAAATCCCAACGGACGAGCTGAGACGAAATCCAGTTGGCAAAGCTCTGCCAAGGATAGGGATCAAAGTCGATGCGATCGGGCACGCTGAGGGTGTTGCCGTTGCCGTCATCGTAGTTGCCAGTTAGCACGGCTTCTACGACCTCAACCGGCTGATTGAGGAAAGCTCGCTCCGAAATTGCCGCCGCAATCTCGACTCGGTTGGCGGGGTCACTGGCGTAGCCAGTAGCCTCAACAATGGCTTTATTCAAGGCGCGGAAGGTGTTCGGATTGGCATCAATCCACTCATCACTCGCCGCAAACGCACAACAAGGATGCCCCGGCCACAGCTCCTTCGTAATCATGTGAATGAAGCCCTCTCCTTCGTAAACCGCCCGCTGGTTAAACGGATCCGGCATCAGATAGGCATCAATGTCACCCGCGACCATCTGCGCAATGCTATCTGGCGGGGGCACTGGACGAATCTGCACATCCACATCTGGATCGATGCCACCAGTTGCTAAGTAGTACCGCAGCAATAGATTATGCATGGAATACGGGAACGGCACCCCAAAGGTAAAACCTTTGAAGTCAGCCGGACCATTGATGTTGCCTTTATGGCGATTGGCGACGGTGATCGCTTGACCGTTAATGTTCTCGATACTGGCTAGCTTCACCCCAAAGGACGCCGAGCCCAGCCCTAGGGTCATGGCAATCGGCATGGGCGCCAGCATGTGGTAAGCGTCGAGCTCACCCGCGATCGCGGAGTCCCGCACCGCCCCCCAGCTGGGCATCTTCACCACGGTGGCATTCAAGCCATGCTTTTCGTAAAAGCCCAACGGTTCCGACATGATGATGGGCGAAGCGCAAGTGATGGGAATAAACCCAATCTGTAAGTCAGTCTTCTCCAGACCGGAAGCGTCGACCGGGGCGGCATCGTCTTCCGCAGCAGGTTCATTACCGCCACCGCCATTGCAACTTGCCAGGGCAACCAAGGCTGCCCCCACGGCCATGTTGCGCATAAACTCACGGCGCGTTGCCCCACTGTTGCGAATCGTGTCGTTGAAGAAGAGGCCCGCTTGGGAACCAAACGCCGCTGCAAAAGCCTGATCTAAGCCACCGGCTTGTTGACACAGGCCGAGAATGAGTTTTTCGCGATTGGCGTCGCCGCGACCAACCCGCTTCAGAAAGAGGGCTTTGCGGAGCTCGTAGGCATTGACCCCTTCAGCAGCCCGGAACTGGTTCTGCTTATAAATCCCCATCTTGACCAAGTCATCCACCATATCGATGGGGTCTTTGGGCATGGTCTGAATGAATTCCCAGTGATCCATCGTGGAGTGTGTGCCCCCGCAAAGGATGCACGCAAGTTCAAAATCGGAAAGCTCACCGCGATCGCAGTTGAGGTTATTCCATCTTCGCGCGGTCTGTGTTGCTGAACCAAAAGCCATAATTTGCTGCCTACCTAAGCCTAATTAACAACTCAACCAAGAACCAAAAATGAGTGAGCTGGCATGCATTTGAAGTGAACTATACCAGCCTTGCCAATGAAAAATAGGGATCATTTTTTGGAAAACATAGGACTATTTTTGGGAATTCGCCTGATAACGATCAAAGATATTTTAGGATTGTTGTTTTTGATACAGAAGTTGAGGGTATAGCCCCTGCTTCGGGTTTCAACGTGTTGCTTTTGTTGCGAATTGTTTTCTCCAGATCTGAGGAGAAACGCTATGCGACTGGCGAAATTGTCGCGCAAAATAACCGGCATCACTATAGCCAACCTGTTCAGCAATTTGTCTGATAGATTGATTTGAATGCTTCAGCAATCGCCGGGCCTGGATCATGCGTCGCTCAATAATCCAGCGCTTAATCGAGAGGCCAGTTTCTGCCTGGACTAAGTTGGTGAGATAGGCCGGCGAGTAACCCGCCGCCTGAGCCACATCACTCAAATTAATGGAGTCTCGATAGTGACGCTCAATAAATTGAAAAACGCTCGCTAATTTCGGACAGTCAGGAAAAATAGTGTCGCTATTGCTGGCGTCTAGTGGCTGCGTGCCTGTGTCAGAATCTTGAAAATCAGGGTTTTGAGGTGATTGGGCAGCGGCCCTGATGGCTTCGTGACGCTTAAGTCTTGTCGTAATCGCAGATAAAAACTGCTCGACGGTACAAGGCTTAGTCAGGTAATCATCAGCGCCTAATTCCATACCACGACGCAGATCAGCCATCGTCACTTTAGCCGTCAAAAAAATCAGTGGAATGGCTGCTGTTGTCTGGGCATTGCGAAGCGTAGAGAGCACTGAATAACCATCCATATCGGGCATCATAATGTCGCAAACAACTAAATCAGGCTGATGTTCTTGCGCGAGTTGAATACCCTCATTCCCATTGCTGGCACCATACGCTTGAAAGCCTTCAAAGGTCAGACATTTCAAAAAAACGTTGCGCGTTTGCAACTCATCTTCAATGACGAGTACAGTTCTCATGATGCTTCTATTGATCTGACTGCTGGCCAGTTATCTTCAGCCTGGAGGTGAAGAAAGATCTGTTCAGCTACGCCTTTAAACCTGGCTGACAAGCTGATAGCCTGAAGACTAACTACTATTTTCAAAACCTGTTAAGTAAGCTCTTTCAGGGCACTCTGTTTGATTGATGTCAGGAGAGCCATAGAATCCCTGAATCGGTATTGATATATCTCTTTAGTAATCTTTAAAAAGCTCCCTCGTGGTAGCCTAAGCTACATTTATGGGATAGGGGGAGCGCAAGATTGGGCGGGTTGCCTGATTTATGCCGCCTCAGAGTGTCCCTGGTGATACGTGTAAATTCTTCTAATGACTGATTACTACTGGCTCTCTGCAGCGCCTCAGGCTATGCGATCGCCCGCCTCTGTGCCCGTCGCTCAGGAGCTAGAACAGTTACGTCGTCAGCATCAGCTCATTCTGAATGCCGTGGGCGAGGGGGTTTACGGGTTAGACCTCAACGGGCATGTGACCTTTGTGAATCCCGCAGCGGCAGCGATGATTGATTGGCCCATTGAAGACTTGATTGGCAAGTCGATGCATGCGGTGCTGCACCATTCCCACGTTGATGGCTCTCACTATCAGCGTGAAGACTGTCCTATTTATCAAGCCTTTCAAGATGGCAGTACACGGCGAGTGACCAACGAAGTGTTTTGGCGCAAGGACGGTACGAGCTTCCCAGTGGAGTATATCAGTACGCCCCTGCATGATGAAGCCGGAACGCTGATTGGGGCAGTGGTTACCTTTCGAGACATTACCCAACGACGCTGGGCAGAAGACATTTTGCAGCGCACGAATGAAGAACTGGAGCTCAAGGTGCAGCAACGCACTGCCAAATTGAGGGAGGCGAATGAGCAGTTACGCGAGCTGAGCGAGATGCGATCGCGCTTTGTCGCGATGGTGTGCCACGAATTTCGTAATCCTTTAAATAATATTGCGCTGTCGGTGTCATCAATCAATCGCTATGATGCTCAACTCAGTGCCGCCGACAAGGCTGATTATCTACTGGCGATCAATGCCAATGTAGAACGCATGACCCAGATGATTGATGACATCTTAGTCATCGGCAAAATCGAGGCCAAAGTCCTAGAGGTGTCTCCAGAACCGTTGGAACTCGTGGCTTTTTGCCAAACCTTGCTGGCTGAGCAGGAATATCATCGCCCCCAGTCGCCAATTCAGTTCAATTGTCGGAGCCGCCAACTGATGGCCAATTTAGACGAGCGCTTGTTGCGTTCCATCCTCAGCAATTTACTCTCAAATGCGATGCGCTACACCCCAGATGAAAACATCATTCGGCTCAAGCTAGCGAAGCGACAAGCGACGCTGATTTTGCAGGTGGAGGACGAAGGCATGGGCATTCCACGAGCCGATCAGCGTCACTTATTTGAGCCGTTTCACCGAGGTCGTAACGTGAGCAATATTCCGGGCACTGGGCTCGGACTAAGCATTGTGAAGCAGTTTGTTGACTTGCAACAAGGCACCTTGCAGGTGGCAAGCAAGGTCGGCCAGGGCAGTACCTTCACCGTGCGGTTGCCCATGAATCTGTCAGTTTCGCCGGAGGGGCAACCTGAAGAGCGCAATCGGCCTGCTTGAGCGCAGGAGCCGTAGGGGGTGTAAAACAGCGATATGGATGTCAGCTATGGCCTGGAACGGCTAGAGTTTGAATGGAACGCGAACAAAGCAGAAAGCAATTTTCTAAAGCATGGGGTGACTTTCGAAGAGGCGGCTGAAGTTTTTCTCGACCCTTTTTTCGTGATGGGCGATGCTTCTGCGAATGAGGAAGTTCGAGAGTTCGCTCTAGGATATTCACTCGCTGAACGATTACTCCTGGTAATCCAAATTGAGCGCAGTGTCAGAATTAGAATCATCTCAGCCCGTGTGGCGACTCGTGAGGAGCGGCGGTTGTATGAGCAATCTTGATCAAGATTTAGGGGAACCGATGGAGCTAAAGGTGCGCCTGCGAGCGGCTGAAACGGTGACTTTGCAAATTCCTCGGGATACGTTGGAGTCGCTCAAGAAGGTAGCGCATCAGAAGGATATGTCGGTGGAAGCCTTGATGAAACTCTATATTGGCAAGTGTTTGCGGCAAGACCTCACTCAGCTATTTGCCGATCAGGTGCTCGATTCAACGGCAAAGGTGTTAACGCGACATCACCACTCAGACGCTGAGGTGGCGCAAATCTTGCAGGAAATTCGAGCTGAAAAACAATGACGCTCAACTATACTTCTGATTTCTGACCTCTGACGGTTTGAATTTTCTCAATTTTGCTCAGGGACAACAACAGCGTGGCTTTGATGTATTAAAGAGCGTCATCAAAAATAGCAAGATTCATAACGGCCAACAAAATCACAGTGCCAAGCCTATGGTCGCCAGTTCGTAGAAGACCCACAAAACTAATCCTAGTGGGCCTCGGTTTATAGCAGGCGCGATCGCACTTAACGAGTCTGATATTCTGACGGCATCATCACACCACTTCTCAACCCGATGAACCTCTTTAAACAGCAAAAACCAGCCGCTAGCTCAGAAGCGATTCAGCAACTCAAGACGTGGACTTATGAAGCCTTAGGACTCTCTGCCGAAGTGCTCATCTCCATCAGTCAGTTGCAATGCCATGAGCCCGGTTGCCCGCCGATAGAAACCGTCATTGCAGTCATGACGCAGCCCACCCAAACCTACAAAATTCATGCGGCAGCGGCTGACATCTCCCATGAAGCAGTGTTGCAAGCGTTAAAAGGAGACGATACGCACTGCTGTTAAGCGCGATCGCCTCGACACTGAAGGGAAAAGTTCACCACGAACTTTTCCCTATGAACGGCGATGAGGATAATGCGACGAGTTCCTCTGTATTAAGTTCGAAGGTTAAAAGCACCATGACGACAGCAACTGCAGGTTTGCCAGTAACCGTGTTAACGGGGTACCTAGGCGCCGGTAAGACCACCCTGCTCAACCGCATCTTGACCTATGAGCACGGCAAAAAAGTTGCGGTCATTGTGAATGAATTTGGCGAAGTGGGCATCGATAATCAGTTGGTGATTGATGCTGACGAAGAAATTTTTGAAATGAATAATGGTTGCATTTGCTGCACCGTGCGGGGCGACTTAATCCGCATTATCGGTAATCTGATGCAGCGCCGTGACAAGTTTGATCACTTAGTGATTGAAACCACCGGCCTAGCCGATCCGGCTCCAGTGATTCAGACCTTTTTTGTGGATGAAGACATTCAATCACAACTGGCGCTAGATGCTGTGGTCACCGTTGTGGATGCTAAGCACATTGCCCAGCATTGGGAGAGCGATGAAGCCCAAGAGCAAATTGCCTTTGCCGATGTGATTTTGTTGAACAAAATTGACTTGGTGACGGAAGCCGAGCTCGCCGAACTAGAGCGCCGCATCAAAGAGATGAATGCGATGGTGAAGATTTATCGCACCCAAAATTCTGAATTAGACATTGAGTCTGTGATTGGGGTGAAAGCATTTGATCTGGATCGCGCCCTAGAAGTCGATCCCGATTTTCTCAATGAAGATGCCCACGAGCACGATGACGAGGTGTATTCCTTTGCCATTGTGGAAGAGCAGCCCCTCGATAGTGACAAACTCAGCGCTTGGGTGAGTGACCTCTTGCAAACCAAGGGGCCTGACATTTTTCGCACGAAAGGAATTTTGAACCTGGCGGGAGAAGAGGAGCGGTTTGTTTTCCAAGGCGTTCACATGATTTTTGATGGTCGCGGCGATCGCGCTTGGAAGCCTGAAGAAACTCGCCGGAGTGAGATGGTCTTTATTGGTCGCAACCTGGACGAAGCGGAAATTCGTAAGGGGTTTCGGGCGTGTCTGGCGTGAAGACAGCAAAGCTCCAACTCACCCCGCAATGGCAGCAAACTTTATCGGATTACGTGACTGCGGTGGCTTGGGCCCCTGGCGGGAGGTTGTCGGCGGCAGCTACTGCCGCTGGTGAAGTGATGCTGTTCTCCCTGGAAGGGGAGGCCACGTCGCTGTCAGACCATCAGGGGCAAGCAATTAATCGTTTGGGGTTTTCGGCAGCGGGTGATTACTGCGCCTGGGCGGGACAAGCCAGTGAGTTGTCGGTTTGGGATATCGGTGCGGCGGCGGTTTGTCTGCGCCAACCTCATGGCAGTACTTGGATTGATACGCTGGCTTGGCATCCAACGTTGCCTTTATTGGCCTATGGGGTCGGCTCTACCCTACGTGTCTGGGATGTGAAAGCGCAGCAGGCGATCGCCGAGCTGGATTTTGCCGCGTCATCAGTTTTACATTTAGCCTGGCATCCGGCGGGAGATCGGCTTGCGGTTAGTGGTCATGATGGGGTCAAGGTTTGGCAAACGGACGATTGGCAGGCTAAACCGACGCTGATTGCCGTCCCAGGGGCGAGTTTATTCTGTGCTTGGTCGGCAGATGGTCGCTATCTGGGCTCGGGCAATTTGGATCGGACGCTTACCGTCACGGAATGGGGCAGTCCCCCACCCTGGCTGATGCAAGGGTTTCCGGGCAAAGTCCGGCAATTGGCTTGGTCAACCCCAAACATGGCGACCGGCTCTCCACTCGTGGCCGCCGCTTGCGTCGAAGGTATCACGGTCTGGGAACGCAGCGAAAAACCGAAGACTGGTTGGCAGTCACAGGTCTTGCAGCATCATCAAGATCGGGTGAATGCGATCGCTTTTCAGCCCGATTCATTCGTGTTGGCGTCTGCCGGACAAGAGGGTCGAATTGCGCTGTGGCGAGAAGGCCGTAAACTTGATCAATCGCTCAAAGCGTTTTCCTCAGGAGTCTCGTGTCTTGTCTGGTCACCAGCCGGCGATCGCTTACTCGCGGGCGGCAGCGCGGGCGAAATCAAGCAGTGGCATGTAGCTCCACGGGCTCGGGGCTTTGGGTAAGCCGATGTCCAAGACAGCCTATCCAGATGGAGCGGATGTGATTTATTGCCCTGCTGTTAGCAACGGTGGAGCGTGAAGCTTTATGGGCTTGGTGAGCTTTCTGAACCGTCGCTTTGGGGTGGGGGGACAGGCATCAGTTTCATCGATTCGACCTCGGTGGCTGTCTGCAAGGTGAAGCGAGCCCAGGCTCACAAGACCTTCAAGGGACTAGCCGATCGCGCTTCGTCTCGATGGTCTGCCACGAGTTTCGCAATCCCCTCAACAACATTGCGCTCTCAGTGACGTCGCTCAATCGCTACGACAAAAAGCTCACCCTCACCGAAAAAGCCGATTATCTCTGTGCCATCAACGAAAACGTCGAACGCATGACCCAGATGATCGATGACATCTTGGTGATTGGCAAAATCGAAGCCAAGGTACTGGAGATTGCCCCGACTCCGGTTGAATTGGTGAGCTTTTGTCAGAGCTTGCTGGCCGAGCCAGAATATTATCGGCCCCAGGCCCCAATTCAACTGGCCTGTCGGAGCCGTCAAATTATGGCTCAAGGCGATGAACGGCTGCTGCGATCGATCATCAGCAATCTGCTCTCGAATGCGATGCGCTATACGTTGACTGACAAGGCGATTTGGCTGAAGCTCACCAAGCGGCGGCAGCAAGTCATTTTGAAGGTGCAAGATGAAGGGGTGGGCATTCCGCTAGCCGATCGGCGCGATTTGTTTGAACCGTTTCAGCGGGGTCGCAACGTCAGCAACATTCCGGGGACGGGCCTAGGGTTAAGCATCGTCAAGCAGTTTGTCGATCTGCACGGTGGCACCATTGAGGTCAGCAGCAAGGTAGATGTGGGCACCACTTTTACGGTGAGACTGCCCGTTAAGTTTTGACTCCGGTTCACTTCCCATCGCAGCGTTGAAGAGGGGATGGTTGAACAACGTTCTCGCTCAAGTCACGATGTCGCCCTGTGAGGCGATTCCACGGCATGACTCATGCTGGCAGCAGCACTTTAACCTGCTCAAGGTCGACGAAATAGCGCTCCTCTGATTGGATACTCACATTTCGAGACATCCAGATGTGAGTGGGTTGATGCCAAACATATTCCAGACAAATCGGGGCGATGTGCCCCTGTTTTAGCCAAGCTGGCCCAGTGCCTGTCGCCATCAATGCTGTCAGCTCTTCCAACGGCGAATCTTTGAAGAGTAGCGGCTCAGCAGTATTCCAAAAGTTGAAGATGCCCATCTCAAAGGTGGGGGCGGCAGCCGGCAGTGCCGTCGGCAACTGCAAAGCGCCTAGACACTGGCTCAACAGCTCATCCAGCGATTTAGGCTCGGTCGTGGCGATTAACGTGGCCAAACGTAACCACATCAAGGTGCGGCGATCACTAGGCAAATCCTGGGTGCGCACCCCAATGAAGCCAGTCAATTCCTCAGCTTCATTCATAAACAACGCTTCTACCGCGATATCGCGCGCCGCCTGATCTAACCAGTGAGAAAGCTGATACAGGTCGGCAAAACAATTGGGATGAACGGTCTCAACCTGCTCCCAAATGCCGTTTTGGGCAAATTGTAGGTGAGCGACCGTGAGTGAGGAAGTCGAAAACGGAGATGACATCGTGAGCACAAAAGTTGTGTAGGCCAGACTGGAGTATTGAGTACCCGACCCATTTAACCAACTTATTCAAACCAGCACGTTAAATTCTGAAATTCAAGGGACCTCACAATCGGGGCGAAATTCTGAACCAGAGTGGTGACTAAGGGAGTGTTTTGATATTTTTCGTTCATCAAGGAATGAAACCCTTTTACCACCTCGGATACTTCATGAAAAGTGGGATTACATAGCAACACATTGCGCAAGGTTGCGAGATAGTCCTACATAACTTTTATTTATGATTCTATACAGATCTTCCAAAACCAAGCTTATCGGATCGCTGATAGTATTCTTTAAAGCATAGGGTAATGCAGGATACCCGAAATCCAGTGCTGGAACCCGTTTGAGGCAGTTGATGCCGATGGGTTGCTGGAGTGCATTAAGCAAAAGTGCCACCTGCTTTGGGGTTAGATCGCAATCTTAGCCATAGGCAGCCATTTGGGCATCCCGCTGTGTTGCAGCGAGAGATGCTGTGGTGTCGTTACGAACCTTACAGGAAGGGAGATATGTCTTACTCGCAGACAACGACTCAGTCAAAATCTGGATATCAGGCCGGGGTCAAGGACTACAAACTGACCTACTACACCCCTGACTACACTCCAAAAGATACGGATATTTTGGCCGCATTCCGGATGACCCCGCAGCCCGGCGTACCGCCTGAGGAATGTGCCGCTGCAGTGGCAGCAGAATCCTCGACTGGTACCTGGACGACGGTCTGGACGGACTTGTTGACCGATATGGATCGCTACAAGGGCCGCTGCTACGACATCGAGCCTGTCCCCGGCGAAGACAATCAATACATCTGCTACGTTGCGTATCCCCTCGATTTGTTTGAGGAAGGATCGGTCACCAACCTGTTGACCTCCTTGGTGGGCAACGTCTTTGGTTTCAAAGCGCTGCGGGCGCTACGTCTAGAAGACCTGCGGATTCCCGTGGCTTACCTCAAGACCTTCCAAGGCCCGCCCCACGGCATTCAGGTTGAGCGCGATCGCCTCAACAAGTATGGTCGGCCGCTGCTCGGCTGTACGATTAAGCCCAAGCTGGGTCTGTCTGCGAAGAACTATGGTCGTGCCGTTTACGAATGTCTGCGCGGCGGTTTGGACTTCACCAAAGACGACGAGAACATTAACTCGCAGCCCTTCCAACGGTGGCGCGATCGCTTCTTGTTTGTGGCAGATGCCATTCACAAGTCTCAGGCCGAAACCGGTGAAATCAAGGGTCACTACCTCAACGTCACCGCCGCTACCTGCGAAGAGATGATGAAGCGGGCTGAGTACGCTAAAGAACTCGACATGCCCATCGTCATGCATGACTTCCTCACGGGTGGCTTTACCGCCAACACGACGTTGGCTCACTGGTGTCGCGACAACGGCATGTTGCTGCACATTCACCGGGCGATGCACGCCGTCATTGACCGCCAGAAAAACCACGGTATCCACTTCCGCGTTTTGGCCAAGTGCTTGCGGATGTCTGGTGGTGATCACATTCACACTGGTACGGTGGTTGGCAAGCTGGAAGGCGATCGCGCTGGCACCCTCGGCTTCGTCGATCTGCTGCGCGAAAACTACGTCGAGCAAGACAAGTCTCGCGGCGTTTACTTCACCCAAGACTGGGCGTCTATGGGTGGCGTGATGGCTGTGGCTTCTGGCGGTATCCACGTGTGGCACATGCCCGCCCTGGTGGAAATCTTTGGCGACGATTCCGTCCTGCAGTTTGGGGGCGGCACCTTGGGTCACCCTTGGGGTAATGCACCGGGCGCAGCCGCTAACCGGGTTGCTCTAGAAGCTTGTGTGCAGGCTCGTAATGAAGGCCGTAACCTGGCTCGCGAAGGTGGTGACATCATCCGCGAAGCTTGTAAGTGGTCGCCTGAACTGGCCACTGCTTGTGAACTGTGGAAGGAAATCAAGTTCGAATTCGACACCGTTGACACCATCTAAGTGCGGGCAGGTGCTACGGCACCTTGTTCCGGCGACAGCGACAGTGGGTAGGCCCGGGGTCGGCAACGGCCTGTAAAGTTGGGCAAATAGCTGCATAAGTTACCGAATCTTTAGCAGCTTCGGGCTTAAATCAGCCCTACCCACCGTCCGGCGGGGTCGATTTCGAGGGTTCGATAAACACCGATGGACCTTAAGCAATCAGCAAAAGATGCAGCTAGGGTGCTCACTAGCTATCTGACCTATCAGGCAGTGAAAACTGTGCTGAGTCAGCTGAAGGAAACCAACCCAGCTCATGCCTATTGGCTGAACGCCTTTTCGACGAAGGAAGCGCTGCAGGATGGCGAAGCCTATCTGCAAACGCTCTTATCAGAGAATGCGGAACTAGCGATGCGAATTATGATCAGTCGGCAGCATATTGCAGAGAGCATCTGCGAGTTTTTGCCTGAAATGGTCGTGACCGGTATCCAGCAGGCCAATATGGAACACCGTCGTCAGCATTTAGAACGGTTGACTCAACTGGGAGATGCCGAGCACGCCGTGGAGTCTGAGCTCGCGCTCGACTCTGATATCTCTCAGGAACCCACCGTCGATTCGGAATGAGTCTAACGGCTACCCACTCGCAATTTTGGGGTGTTGACTCACCCTTCAGTTCAACCGCGATCGCTTAGCGCGATCGCCCATTCATTTACTTAGAGAGAAACCATGAAAACTCTGCCTAAAGAGCGTCGTTACGAAACGCTGTCTTATCTACCGCCTTTGACGGATGCTCAAATTGAGCGGCAAATTGCCTACATTTTACAGATGGGCTACATTCCCGCCATCGAATTCAATGAAGACTCCAATCCTGAGACTTACTATTGGACGATGTGGAAGTTGCCGTTGTTTAACGCCAGTTCAACGCAAGAAGTGCTGAGCGAAGTTCAGGCTTGCCGGTCTGAGTATCCCAACTGCTTTGTGCGCGTGGTCGGTTTTGACAACGTCAAGCAGTGTCAGATTCTCAGCTTTATCGTTCACAAGCCCGGCGGCAATAGCAGCAACTCTTATCGCTACTAAGGCGATTAAGACAATTAATCTTGATTGGTTGAATCAAGGGGGCGATCGCCCCCTTTTTTTATGCTGAATCTAACGCCAGTTCGAGTTGAGGGCATTAGACAAGCTGGCCGACAATCTCCTGTAGAGAGGGGAAAGAAACGGAGTTTGGCTTCACCCGAACTGGCTTTAATCTACCGTCTCGTGAGCATTAGACTGCCATCCCTGAAAAGCAGGGTTTCGGAGCGATGCTCATACCTCCATAGCAGCAATGCTGTGTCAGAGACTAGACCATATTGCTAAACGTGCATGACGCGGGCTGCAGCGACTCACGCACGAAGTGAGGCTCTGCTTACGATCGAAAGACAGGTAAGGTAAAACAAAATTGGCTGCCTTCACCAGGGTCAGATTCTACCCAGATTTGTCCATAGTGAGCCCGCACAATACGGCGACAGAGAGCCAGCCCTAACCCATAGCCGTCTTGGCTTTCATCACGCTGCAGCCGCACGCTATCTTCAAAAATCGCCTCGCGCTTACTGGTCGGAATGCCCGGCCCCGTATCTTTAACACACACCTGAATCTTTTGCGTGGTGCGATGTAGGGCTGAGACGTGTAAGCCGCCGCCTTCTGGGGTGTATTTGCTGGCGTTGTCCAACAGGTTAGAGATCACCCGCTGAATTTGCCCCGCATCGACATAAACCTGTGGCAAATCTTGGGGAATATCAAGATCGATCGCCTGCGATTTGGCCTCAAACTTGTTGCGCATCGACGCCAATGTTTCTGCGAACAAGGTATTGAAAGAAATCTCTTGGGGCTGAATTTGCAGATCCGCCGCCGCCCCTTTCGCGGTCTGCAAAATATCGGAAATCATCCGATCCATGGCGCGAATCTGGGTTTTGGCATGGCGCAGCAGCTGGGCGGTGAGCTTGGGAGAGAGCGATCGCCGATTTTCCGTAATTTCTTCGCCGTAGCCCAATTCTAAGGTTTCCACCGCGATCGACGCCGCCGTCAGCGGGTTCCGCAAATCATGGGCCAGCATCGCCACAATCCGGTTCTTAAACTGTAGCTGCGCCTCTAAATCTTCTTTCTCTTGCTTCAGGCGAAAGATCTCATCCGACAGCTTCATCACTTCGACCGAATGAGCCAGTTCCCCTTCGGCTTGCAGACCATCGCTGTCGGTAATGGGGAACCGTTTACCCACCATGGCTGCATCCGACAACGCGGTAATTTCTCGCTGCCAATGGGGCCACCATTGATCGAGCTGCGTCAAAATATTGCTCCCCGAAATCACCTGTTGCTGGCCGGGGGCAAACTTCACCAGCGCCGGGGTGGTAATTAGCCGAAAATGCTCCACCAAGTAAGGCTGTTCACACACATCCACGACATCGAGGGAGTAAGTCTGACCAACCTCTAATTCCTGATCTAACTCCTTAAGATGATGCCGGATTTCCTGAACGTACTCTCCAGAACTGGGACGCTTGTCAATAAACAGCAGTAGTTTAATGAGGACTCGGCCTATTTCGAAGGTGTTGATGAGATCTTCCATCTCGGCTTCTCATGCCCAAACTTACAGCATCCTGCCCTTTAGTTTATCGCGAAACCACTGCAATCTCGGACGATTCGGCCGGGCTCTCGTGCCGTGCACCGCATCCGGCCAAGCGGCGCTCTCGGGTGGTGCTGATGCGGTGCACGGCCTCAACAGGCGGGGCCACCGGCGGGGATGGCGGGATGGTGAACTGTAGAGCCTAGGGTCGATACCAGACTTTCGCCAAATCCGCAACCGTAGTTAACCGAAGGGTGGCACTTTCCAGGCTGTCACCCTGGGCGCTACGGGAACATTTATCAACGGTATTGTCAGAACAACCCAGAGGCAGGGGTGTGACCTCGATCACTCTCTGGCTGGAGGTTTTGGGCATCGCTTACAAAGAGATATTACGCTCTTGAGGCTTTGCGTTATCGGCCTGCAACCAGTCCTCTAAAGTGAAATCATATGAAATTCATTTTTTCTGATTTCAACGATAAAAAAATATATTTAGGGAGTTCATCGTGATAAGTGTTAGAGCATCGTTAGAAACAGTGATCCGCCATCCTGTTGCTGGCTCTTTCCGCCACGGTGTGATCGGTCAATCCCGCTGGCAAGTCTTAGTCGGCGGCGTTGTGGGGGCGTTACTGTTGAGCGCAACGGCGCCAGCGAGCCCTGTGCCCCCGGCCACCGTCGTGGCGAACCATCCCATTGACGCAACTAGCGCGGCTCAGCCGATGGCCGACGGCGTGTATTTCTACGGTTCGCAACCGCAGCCTGATGCCATTGGCGCGGCCTATATGGTGTTTGAAGCCAAGAATTCCAACGTGGTGGGTGCCTTGTACATGCCGCAGTCTTCGTTTGACTGCTTTGAGGGCCACCTCACCGGGCAGGCGCTAGCGCTGCAGATTACGAACAGCTACACCCAAGAGGTGTATGCCTACGCGATCGCCCTGGTCACCGACGACAGTCCAGTGGCTGCTACGAACCCAGGTTTAGCCCCGCTACAGCTAGACGGCTTCTTTGATTTGGGCACACCGAGAGCGACTGAGAATAACATTTTGGCCACCTGCCAATCGCACCTGCTGCCGGGCGAAATGGAGCTTTAGGGAACGCCCGTCACGCTCGTTTTCAGACCGTCATGCCCCATTGGGGAACTGAATCAGTTGCGCTTTGTAACGAGTACCGTCGTAGGTTCGTTACAGAGTTGACTGTTTGCAACGAAACGTTATCTTAGTTTGAAAGTTGCGTTTTCGGAGTAGGCAGAGGTGAACGCAGCCGAACAGGCCACCAGCATCGAATTTGCTAGCAAGATTGCGACCGTCGTGCATCTGTTCAAATCAGAGTTGCCTGATTTACGGGTCGACCTAAAGCCGTGGACGAACGACAGCGATACGCGATCGCTGGTTGATCCTGACTCGGTGGATATTGGCCTGCATTTTCCCGGACTTAGCCGTCTATTTCACTGCCGCAGCTTTTTAGTCCAGATCCGCTTTTACGACGATGTGGATAGCTGCACCAAGCGCGTCATCGGCATCGAAGTCGGCGGCTACGACCATCGCGGCAAGCAGTGGACGCTGTCAACGATCGAGCAATGGTCGTTTGCAGGAGCAGTTGTGCCAGAGGGGGCCGCTGGTGATCGCCTCAAGCACTGCTGTCGGCAAGTATTTGACGTGTTCAGTCACTCGTTAGAAGAATCCGCCTAATTTCTCGCCTTAATCAGTCTGCCGCCGGGTGCTGTAGCCAACGGTAACGGCTTAATCTGATAATGACGCTGTAGATAGACGGCGTCAGTTTTACCGCAGGTATCTGTTCATGGCTGCTGATCTCGCCCACTATGACTTGGTTGTGTTTGGGGCTACCGGTTTTGTCGGCCAAATTCTCTGTCGCTATTTGTTAACCCAAACGGCTTCCTCAACACCCTTTCGTTGGGCGATCGCGGGGCGATCGGTGACCAAGCTCAAGGCACTGGTCACCGCCCTCGGCCCTGATGCCGCCCCACTCCCGCAGCTGATCGCCGATGCGACGGACGCCGACTCCCTAAACCACCTTTGCGCCCAGACCCGCGTGGTTGTCTCGACCGTTGGCCCCTATGCCCTCTATGGTGAACGGCTGGTGCAAGCCTGTGCGGCAACCGGCACCGATTACTGTGATCTCACCGGCGAGTCGCAGTGGATGCGGCGTATGATTCAGCGCTATGCCGCTCAGGCTCAGACTTCCGGGGCACGCATTGTCCATTGCTGCGGCTTTGACTCCATCCCCTCTGACCTGGGCGTTTATTATCTGCAGCAGCAGTCTCAAAAGCGATTCGGCGAACCCTGCACGCGGGTCAAAATGCGCGTCGTCGCGGCGCAAGGGGGTGTTTCCGGCGGCACTGCCGCCAGCGGCCTGAATTTAGTCAAAGAGGCGACAACTGATGCCAGTCTTCGCGAGTCTATTCGCGATCCCTATTCGCTCTGCCCCGACAGTGACAAAGTAACCGATCAGCTGCCGCCATTGATACCGGTGCAATACGATCCTGATTTTCAGGCCTGGGTGACCCCGTTTGTCATGGCGGATGTCAATACCCGTGTGGTGTTGCGATCTAATTTTTTGCTGCAGTCAGCCTATGGTTCGACTTTTCAATACGATGAGGGCATCGTCACCAGTGATGGCCCTCAGGGCTGGCTGCTGGCCCAAGCGTTGAAGCTAGGGTTAGAGGGTTTGGTGCTCGCAGCGGCGTTGCCGCCGACCCGCTGGCTGCTAGAAACATTGGTTTTACCGGCCTCTGGTGCTGGTCCCACAGCGGCAGAGCAGGCCCAAGGCTTTTATCAGCTGCAGTTTGTCGGCACCACTGCCAAGGGTGAAAAGATGCGAGTGCAGGTGACGGGCGATCGCGATCCAGGCTATGGGTCGACGGCCAAAATTTTGGGGCAGGCGGCACTGTGCCTAGCGCAGGATGTACCGCCATCAGAGCGCGGCGGCTTTTGGACGCCCGCGGCCTTGCTGGGCGAAGCCTTGGCTAAACGATTAGAAAGCTTTTCTGGACTGACGTTCAACGTGTTGGAGTAATTCCAACCACAAAGTGGGACGCTAGCGCCTTGCTGTGTGTCTTCATTGTGTTGTTATACCAATGCTCTGAAACTGGACTACCGATCTGCCTTTCGACGCCGTTCAAGGAACGTCGGCTGAGCGGCGGCGTCAGCCCGATGGGCAGGCCAGGCCAACCCGCAGGGTCTCCGACGGGGAGAAAGCCGACTTGTCTGGGTAGCTGTCATTTGTAGAACTGGTATTCAGGGGAGAGCACATCGTTGCACAATCAGGTCTTGCCAGCTTCAGATTGAATCGTTTAGGAACGGCAAATTCACGCCACAAGCCTACTAGGCTGGGATCAAAAATTTTGACATCAAGCTGTACTGGTTTGCAGAAAGCTTACGCACTTTCTGGTTACTCAAACTGACAAAAGTGCCGCACTGTCGCCCTGTCGCAACCAGTATTTCATCAGAGTTGTAGAAGCGAAACTCAGCCCAAGCATAGATGTATTTGAATGCTGAAAGCCAAACCTCAACTCTGACCGTATCACCGTCAAATAGCGACGTTTTGTAAGAAATTTGCGTATCGGCAACAACCGGGAGAATGCCTTCCTTCCTGAGCAAAGTGATAGGTAAGTCCGCTGCAGTAAAGATTTTTTGGAGACCAACTTCTATCCACTGCACATAAACAGCATTGTTAACATGACCATTAGCATCTATTTGAAAAGAATAAGTGGGGATCTTAAACACGACCTTGTTGATTTCCGATGTTTCTACCATGGCAGCCTTTAACGACAATGATGGGTCTTCAAACTTATCAAGTTAAATCGATGAATAAGAGGCGTAGACTAGCACAACGGCGCCGAGCAAAGAGCTGGACGCGCCAACAACATTGCCCAAGAAAACCACCCTGTTAGACCACTTGCCAGTCCACGATAATCCTCTGTCTCCGACAAAAGGCTCAAGGGTTAGCGCGAAACAAAACCCATAGCCAGAGACAATAAAGGCGATCGCGATTACCCACTGAATGCTGGCACTCACCGGCGAAAATGACAGCGCCGCAGCGACTGCGATCATCGTAGTCGCGCCCATGGAGAGGGCATTGTGGGCCAGCCGCCAGGCCCGAATCACTTCATCACTTTTCTTTTTAGGTAGTGCTACACAAGTAATGATGCATTGTAGTGATGGATGAAATACCAGATGG
>CALCCA010000101.1 GCA_937899725.1 uncultured Halomicronema sp. | reverse complement strand
TTTTGGCTCAAACCCTTGCCGCTAGTGAAATTTATACTTTTTCAGCAAGCCCTAATTAGGTCGTAGGTTTTCTGAATGATCGGCAGTTCATTAGCCATCATGCACAAAATTCCTGGTATTAACTCCTCCAAAATTTTTGATCGCGCTGCGCGCGAAAGAGAGAAAAGTAAAGAAGTGTAAAGAGGAAGAGGGGAAAGAGGGCAGAGGGCTACGACAGAGCCCACGAGGAGGCGCAGACAACTCGAAAACCGATGAAGTTGAGCGTGATATCGCGCGCGTACCTGTTGCGGTCGGCTGAGCGGCAGAGCCTCGGGCTGAGGTACCACGAACCGCCCCGCAGCAGCCTGAAAGCGTTGTCATTAGAGGATAGCCAAGCACTAGCATCCTTTGGCGCACCTTTGTAACTGTCATGCCAATGGTCTAAACACCATTCGTAAAGATTGCCGTGCATGTCATACAGGCCAAAAGCATTAGCCGGAAAGCTACCTACTGCGGTCGTGTGCTGGCGATATTGACCTTTGGCAGCAGAGGCGTAGGTATAGTTGCCGTCGTAATTGGCAATTTCAGTCGTAATCGTTGGCCCACAGTAAAACGGAGTCTTCGTTCCGGCTCGGCAGGCATATTCCCACTCGGCTTCGCTAGGCAGACGATACTCGCGCCCCGTCTGTTTGGAGAGGCGTTGGCAAAACTCCACCGCATCATCCCAGCTCACTGTCTCTACTGGGTGATTGGCTCCATTGTCAGTAAACCTCGAAGGATTCTTACCCATTACCGCCTGATACTGCGCCTGAGTGACAGCATATTTGCCTAGCCAAAATGGCGGCACTGTTACCTCGTGCTGCGGCCCTTCGTCACTGGAACGCTGCGCCTCATCGGCTGGCGAGCCCATCGTAAACTTGCCGCCGGGAATTTGTATCAGATCTAGCGTGACACTCTTTCCTAACGCTTCACGGCGATATTCTGCACTGCGCTGGTCTCGCTGAGTAATCTGTCCCTGGGCATTTACCGTTACTAGCTCAAACTCAAAGGTCAGTACAGCCGGTTTCGACGGCGCAGGCGAAGCCAGTCGCTCGACTCGATAATCGGGCTGAACAGGCGGCGGTGTTTGAGTCGGAGCAGAGGTCGGTGCTTCTACACTGCGACTGCCTGCAGTTTCAATGCCTTTGGGTGCAGGTGAGGTTGTTTGCCTAGCCTGCTTGAGGGCAATCCGTTTGAGCGCGGCAATAGCCTGTCGATCTCCTGGTGACGCTACCAGTACCCGAATCCAGAGCCGATCGGCCAACTCTAATTCATTTTCTAGCTCCGCTTCCTGGGCATCGGTCTTCAGAGCTAGCACGTCCTGTAGCGTCGCTCGCTGAGGCAGCAGAATCAAGTGATTTTTAGAAATGGGTTCAACCGCCGTAAATGGGATCTGCGTCGGTTTACCGTGTTGCTCGTTAATCGCAGGCACACGGTAACGCAGATACTGATCTAGTCGTTCGACGGTGGCACAGTTATTGGCTCCTTTCAACGCCAGACCTTCTAAAAGGGCATGGGTAAACGAGCCGTGGCCGAGTGCCTCAATCTCATAAGAAGATTTGCGAGGACTACAAGAGTAAATCGTGACGATGCCTGGCTGCTCCACCATGCCTAAACCAGTTCCCCGTTGGCCTTGACTGCGACAGGCATCAAGCAACATGACCGTATTGTCAGCCCCCGAATTGCGCAGGTAAGCAGTCACATCGCTCACGCGCAGTGCGGTTCTCCCCAAATTGTTGGGATCGACGTCGATCGGCATTAAATAGTCATGCCCCTCGTGCAGCTCCCCATGCCCCGCAAAAAAGAACCAGAAATTATCGCCGTCGTTGAGAAACTCTTTGCTAAACCGCTGATCAAAGAACCGCAACAGGTTGCCAAAAGTGGGTTGAGATCGCATGGGGCCACGAGGGGTCTCAATGGGCGGCGCCCCCTCAGCGAAGTAGTAAACCTGCTCAAACTCCCCTTCTTGTAAAAAGAAATCACGAATGGAAGCGGCATCCTGCACCGCATACTTAAGCGACTGCAAATTGTAATACTCATTGATGCCAATACAGATGGCCCAATCTTTACTCATCCGTGATTAACCAACTTTGTCAAATCCTTTCCCTACTTAGTTTTACCCGTATTTTTACGCGGTTCCCGAAAAATATAGACTCACTTAGTTTGGTGCGCTCAGGCCAGAGCGGTAAAACGCCGAGGGGGGTGCGATCGCGCTACAGTAATCACGCCGCCATTGCCCTCGATTTCCGTCTCGCTATGCCAGCTCACGGCCCTCAGACAGAATACCAAGACGGTCTATTTGACCAGATTTTCATTCGGTTGTTTAGCCGCAAAATGGCCAACGCAGTGGGTCAAAAGACGAGCTTGACCGGCTACGAGGGGTTTGTTGATCTGTCGCAAAAAATCATGCAGGGGCGCAACGCCCAACAACAGCAGGCCCTGGTCGCCGTGGTCTTGAAATCGCTGGTACCGGCTCCTGTGCTGTGGCTGATTCGCACCCTCTCTTCGCCGACTCAGCTGGTTTGTGAACTCAACGCCTGGTTTGCCACTGTGCTATTTGAATGGCTGGTGGGGCCTTGTGAAGTTACAGAAGTGACGGTAGCGGGGAATGAGGGAGAATCGCGATCGCAAAAAAGCGGCGTCCACATCAAAAAGTGCCGCTATTTAGAGCAAAGTCGCTGCGTCGGCATGTGCGTCAACATGTGCAAACTGCCTACCCAAAACTTTTTCACCCAAGACTTTGGTATTCCCCTTACCATGACGCCCAACTTTGAAGATTTCAGTTGCGAAATGGTGTTTGGGGCGGTGCCGCCCGCCCTCGAAACTGAAGACTGCTATCAGACCCCCTGCTTGGTCGAGCACTGTGCCGTGGCTCCCTCGACCGCAAAACCTTGTCCCAAAGTCCGCCAGTAGAGCGGCCAAATTTGGCCTGGGCCGCGATCGCCCGCCGCTGTGGACATGCCCCTTTAACCCCAGGTGAAAATTGCGGCACCCCAGCTCAAGCCTGCCCCAAAGCCTGAGGAAGCCACGACATCACCGGTTTTGACCTTCCCCTCGCGCACCGCTTCATCCAACGCGATGGGGATTGATGCCGCTGACGTATTGCCGTGGCGAGCCATATTGCTCAGCACCCGCTCCGCCGGTACGGCTAAACGGTTGGCGACGGCATCTAAAATCCGCTGGTTAGCCTGGTGCAACAGCAGCCAATCAATCTCAGCGGCGGTCAGGCCCGCATGAAACAACGCCTTTTCCAAAATTTCGGGGACTCGTTTCACGGCGAAGCGATACACCTCTTTGCCGTTCATCGTGACGGGCTGAAATGTCCCGGTTTGGATGGTGGTGTCTCCCACCAAAGGTTGCGACTCAGCCTGATAGGTCAAGTTAAGACAGCCGTTAAGGGTGCCGTCGCTGCGTAGCTCAAAGCCGAGGAGCCGATCGCGCTCGCTCGCTCGCAGCAGCACTGCCCCGGCACCATCGCCAAATAACACACAAGTGCGGCGATCGCTCCAGTCCGTCCACCGCGACAGGACATCGGCCCCGATCACTAGCACCGTGCTGTAGACGCCCAGGCGCATGTACTGTGCCGCCGTCACCAACGCAAACACAAACCCCGAGCAGGCGGCAGTCAAATCGAATGCTACGGCACGACTGGCCCCGAGTCGCGCCTGCACTTGGGCGGCACTGCCAAACAAATCATCGGGGGTCGAGGTGGCCAAAATAATCAGGTCAACGTCGGTCGGGTTACAGTTGCCCATGGCCAACGCGGCCGTCCCGGCCTCAGCTGCCAAGCTCGCCAGAGAATCTTGGGCCGTGACCACCTGTCGCTGACGAATGCCCGTCCGCGTGGCAATCCACTCGTCGGAGGTATCCACCACTTGGCTCAGGTCGCTGTTGCTCAGGGTGGCGGCTAAGCGGGCCGAACCGCTACCGACCAGAGACAGCCCACGTTGCGTCTGTTGCACGATTACTCTCCATCTGCCGCCGGCATAGCAACCTTTTGGTACTGGGCCTGAATTCGATCTAACACCTGATTGTCAACGGCTTCTTTGGCTAAGCGAATCGCATTAAAGATCGAGGGCGCTTGCGAACTGCCGTGACTAATCACGGCGATACCAGCGACGCCGAGCAGCAGCCCACCGCCATGTTCGGCATGGTCAACTCGCTGCTTGATCCGCTGCAAATTATCCTTCAGTACCAGGGTGCCAACCTTACCACGCAGCCCTCGGGGCAACTCTTCGCGCAAAATCTGCAGCACCGATTCACCCACGGCTTCGGCAAACTTCAGCAAAACATTGCCGACAAAACCATCGCAGACCACCACATCAAATTGTCCTGAGAGCACGTCTCGCCCTTCGGCATTGCCGACAAACGACACGCTTGGATGCTGCTCTAGCAGCTCATGCGCTTGCACGGCGGCGTCGTTGCCTTTGCTGGGCTCTTCGCCAATATTCAGCAGCCCCACTTGGGGGTTCTCAATCCCTAAAACATATTTGGAATACACCATGCCCATGACGGCAAACTGTTCCAAATACTTGGGCCGACAATCGACGTTGGCCCCGACATCTAAAATCAGCACGGGCTGATCCATCAAAACAGTGGGAAACACTGCCCCAATCGCCGGGCGATCGATGCCCTTGAGTCGCCCTAGGCGCAGCAGTGCTGCTGCCATCGCGGCTCCCGAATGCCCGGCTGAGACCACCGCATCGGCTTCTCCGCCTTTGACCAAATCCATTGCTACGTTGATCGAGGCCTTGCGCTTACGCCGCAAAGCGCTCAGGGGCTCTTCGTGCATTTCAATCGTGCCTTCGGCAGACACAATCTTGATGCCGTCGAGATTATCGGAATTCGCAGTCGCCGCCTTGATTTTTTCCGGGTCACCGACGAGCAGGATGTCTGCATCCAGCTCAGCCTTGGCTCTGATGGCACCGGCCACGATTTCGGCGGGTGCGTGATCGCCACCCATAGCATCTACGGCGATTCGAGCGCGAGTCGCTACCATGGACTAAATTCTGTAAAAACTGAAAAGATCTTAGCAGACTACCTCTCCACCAGGCCTACAATTCCTCGCCCGGTTCGACAATTCGCTGGAACAGGTAACCGGTGCCTCGCGCTGTCAAAATTAGTTCGGGATTGCTGGGGTCTTCCTCCAACTTGGCCCGCAGGCGAGAAATATGCACATCGACCACCCGCGTATCGACATGGCGTTCGGGCGTATAACCCCACACCTCTTGCAAGATTTCGGCTCGCGAAAAGGGCTCGCCTGACCGACTGACCAGCAGCTCCAGCAGGCTAAACTCCATGCCGGTGAGCCGAATCCGCTCGTCACCCTTGTAGACCTGACGCTTGTTGGTATCAATACGGATGGCGTTGATCGAAATCACACCGGAACTCGGAATGCCCGTGGCCTGACTTTTATCGACCCGTCTCAGCACGGAGCGAATGCGAGCTTCGAGCTCTTTCGGCGAAAACGGCTTGACCACATAGTCATCGGCCCCCAGCTCTAAGCCGGTGATGCGATCGGCCACGTCCCCTAAGGCCGTCAGCATAATGATGGGAATATCGGATTCTTTGCGCAGCTCTTGACAGACGCCATAGCCATCGAGCTTGGGCATCATCACATCGAGCACAACCAAGTCAGGGCAAGACGTGTGGAACGTTTCGATCGCCTCTTCGCCATCGGCAGCAGTCACCACGTCATAGCCGATCATCGACAAGCGAGTTTCTAGAATCCGGCGAATACTCGCTTCATCGTCGACCACCAAAATCTTTTCTTTCGTACTTTCCAAAGCGACTGCTACTCCCAACGAACGCTTAATTAATCGACAGACTCTTTATCGAGCAATAAGTAAATCTAGCCGTGCGAATAATTTTTGTACATTAATGTTGAATCGTAAATTATTTTATGACGTTTACCTGCGCTCTGATTCACTGTAGGTGAGGTTTCTAGTATTTCTTAAGATTTGTTAGCATGTTGAGCCGTAATAAAGTGATGCAAACCGGATCTTGACTCCAGTAGCTTTCTTGGTGTAAGTACTTATTCCTAAAATCATTCACTTTTGTTGACCCTGATCAGCCTTTGGGAGATACCCCCAGGTGCCGAGGGTATAAGCCCGCTGCCTATCGCGGTACAAAAAAACTGATCAGAGAGTATTTGGTTGCCGGCTCGTCCCTGACTGACTTTGCCCGCTTGCTGACAAATCTCCGGCCAAAAATCATGGCTAGTGAGCCTGGATTGTCTAGCTCAAAGCGCTGATTAAAACTGGCAATTGCCCGGCTCGAAGTTGCTAAGATATCTTTATTAAACCGATGGCTAAATAGCTGCATAAACTGACCAAAATGCGGCTATTTATCGCTCTTTTTGCTCAATTTCCATCGCTTCATCACCAAAACTGGATGTTGGTCAGTCGTCTGACGGTTCGCTGTGTGTCCTTTTGCCGGGGCCTCTTTTTTAGGATGAACCCAGCGTTCCTCAGCCTCCCTGCAGAGTTACGGAAGAAAAATGGTTCAACTACGCCAGTCCACCGCTTGGGGGATTTTCGCCTTGGGCGGGGCGATCGCGACGGGGTTGGCTGTCACTACTCGCACGCCACCGTCAGTCTCTAGCCTGCCGGCGAGTGGCCGGGAGTTGGACAGTCCCGCTGTGGCCTCGTCCAGTGCCGGGACGCCCTCGTTTTTGGTGGTCGCGGGCGGGGGGGCTCCTCGCTACAACGAGATTGCGTTAGAAAAAAACGTGCACTATTTTCAACGCACGCTCGATCACCAGGGCTGGGAAGCGGCGATCGCGACCCTGTTCTTTGCCAGCGGTAATGACGGTCAGGCGACGGTGCGCTACCTTGACCCGTTTGGGCGCGAGCGGTTTAAGGTGCCTGAGATGACCGGGTTGACCGGCGCCGCCACGGCTCCCAACGTGCAAGCTTGGTTAGATAATTATCCTCAAACTGCTCAGGGCGCCAACGACTGCCCGGCGTTTATGTATTTCACCGGGCATGGCGCTCTCAATGCCGACAATGATGACAACAATTCCCTCATTCTCTGGGAAGAAGCGTTGCTATCGGTGCAAGCGCTGGCCCAAACCCTTGACCAGTGGCCTGCCGATATTCCCTTTGTCACCATGATGGCGCAGTGCTATGCGGGCTCGTTTGCGAATGTGATTTACGAGCAGGGCGACCCCGCTCAACCCGTTGCCCTGCAAAGCCGCTGTGGCTTTTTTTCCACCGTCAAAAGTCGCCCGTCTGTGGGCTGCACGCCCCTGGTCAACGAAGCCGATTATCGCGACTACAGCTCTAGCTTTTTTGCTGGACTCAGCGGTCGCGATCGCCTCGGTCAGGCGGTTGAGTCTGCCGATTACGACGATAACGGGACGATCTCGTTTGCGGAGGCCCACGCCTTTGCCAAAGTCGATGGGGCAACTCCTGACTGGCCAATTTCGACTTCAGAGGCTTGGCTACAGCGGCAAGTAGCGACTGCCGAACAACGACGCCTCCTTGCACAACCTATGCAAGTTTGGCTGGATCATGCCCGCCCTGAACAGCGTTACGTCATCACCGCTCTGATCGCCAAATTGGGCTATCGACCGCAAGAGGCCTTTGACCTGGCGCCAGTTCCCCAGGCCCACTTGATGAGCCCGCCGCAGGAGATATTGACCGCCTATTACATGCGGCTACGGATGGAACTGATTAACGTCGCGGTCGCGGCCAAACTCCAGACTGAGGCCGATGAGGCCACCCTCAAGACACTGAATCAACTGCTGGATTGCGAAGCCGGTAGCTGGTGAACAGAGCCCAGGCAATCTCAGCTGTCGTGGGCGACTTGCCTCCAGCCGGAGCAGCTGTGACCAACTACAAAAAGGAAGAGAGCGATCGCCGCTGCCGGACGTCTTCAGTATTCACCAAACTTGTCTCAGGCCAGTCTAAGCGATGCTGAAATTGTTCTGAAACCACCGTCACGTCTGAAGCTGGGGGCGATTGAGGCGGTAGCACCGGTTCCTGCGGTGCCGACGTCCCCGGTCTGGAAGGGGGAGGAGCCATCAACGGCTGAGCCGGATTGTAGGCATCTAAGCGAGGCACTTTGGTGCCGCTTGGTTGATGGGCGTGCGCGGGCCCTTGACCGCGCTGCCGAGCCCCTAAAAGCGATTGTTTCCGAGGTTTCTTGGGGGGCCGCGGCGACGTTTGGCGGCGAACTCGGCGCGGCGACTTGAGCACCACTGATAGCAGCCAGCACCCGATCGCACAGGTGCCGACTAAAGCCAACAGCGTCCAAAACGAGAGTTCATTCTCGTTAGGCGCGATCGCCTCGGTCTCTGATGCCGCCGCGGGGTCTAAGTCTTCCGCCGGCGCATTGTCCGGAGGGGCGCTGGGCGAGGCGGTAGCATCCAGCTGTTCGTGGGGATACGCCTCAACCCCGGCTGTATTGCCTGCCGCGCCATCCACATGGGTGCGCAGCAGTTGCCCATAGGCCAATAGCACAATCGCCAACAGCCCCACCCAAATGCTGGCCAGCACGCCGAGAGGACGATAGGCGGCTAAGCGCGTCCACATTTGTCGTTGACCAAACAACCGTGAAGCCACCGGGGTGGCACGCCGAGAAAGCGCTAAGGCTCTGCGAGGAACGCGACCAGACATAAGGAAAGGGAGGACGGAATTTCAATTACCGCAATTCTAGAAGTTCAGTTCGCGTTCTGCCAGCCCGCACAAACAATCTCCATATCGGCTTCGGCACAGGCCATGTCGGTGATTGCGTGTCCACCAGGCGCTGACTGCATCCTCCGCAGGCAGTCAGCGGGGCCAATCATCAATACCGAATCCGCGGATCGACATAGGCATTGAGCAGATCGATCGCGATGCTGACCAGCGCTACAATCATGGCAAAAAAGACCATGAGGCCCTGCACCACGGGATAATCACGCTGGGCGATCGCTTCATAGAGGCGATTGGCTAACCCTGGCCAAGAGAAGGTCACCTCAGTCAAGACTGCGCCCCCTAAGAGAGAGGCAAAGGTCAGCCCGAGCACCGTGACTACGGGAATCAGGGCATTTTTGAGGGCATGGGCCGTCACGATCCGCCATTCTGGAATGCCTCGCGCCCTTGCCGCTTCGACATAATCGGCCCGCAGCGTTTGCTTAAGATTGACCCGCACAATGCGTTCAAAGACCCCGCTGATCAAAATCCCGAGCGTCAAGCTGGGCAGGGCTAAATGGTGCAGGGTGGTGACAAATAGATCAGGCCGCCCCATGAGCACACTATCCAGCAGATAAAGGCCGGTCGGCCCAGCCGGTGGGGTGCCACTGAGGGGAAACCGCGTGCCAATGGGAAACCACCGCAGCTGCACCGCAAATAAGAGTTGCAACAGCATGCCAAACCAATACATCGGCACGGCATAGGTGATGATGCCAAATAGCCGCCCCCCCGCGTCGAGCGGCGAGTTGGGTTTAGCAGCGGCGATCGCCCCCACCGTTAGCCCGACGCTGGCCGCCACCAACATGCCACAGAGCGTCAGCTCTACGGTGGCCGGAAAATGGTCGCCAATAATCTCCCAGACGGTTTGGCCTTGACTCGCCACTGAGGTGCCCAAATCAAACGAGAACAAGTCTCTGAGGTAGCGCAGATACTGCACAATTAACGGCGCATCGAGCCCTAACTGCTGCCGCAATGAGTCTTTGACCGCCTCTGGCGCTCGCGGGCCGAGGAGTGCATCAATGGGATCACCCGGCGTTGCCCGCAGCAGTAAAAAGACGACCGTGGTGATGGTCCAGAGCATCAGCGGAGCCAGCAACAGTCGAGTGATGATGTAATAACGTAAAGCGCTAGAGCGAGCCATCCCAACTGTCCTAGAGCGACCGAACCACGGAAATAACCATACGCTAAAAGAGCGGCCTCATGACTGGCCAATCGTCGGCATTTCTGGCTGCTGCTCATCCTGCTGTGATAAAAGCACAGCTGTCTTCACAGCAGCACCGGGTGATCTTTAAGCTGAGCCGTATCGATCGCTTGCAGTTGGGGGTAGGCCGCTTGCACCAGGCGCTGCCCCCGCAAAAAGCCCGTATTGGCGGCTGGGCAAGCATAGGCCAGGATGTCAGCGGTAAACCGAGTTTGTAAGCGCTCGACCTGACGCAGTTGGCGGGGCCAGTGAAAGGTTTTAGAAAACCGCAGGGGCTGCAGTTGCCCCTCGCGATTGGGCAGCAAATGTCTGCCCGTAAACAAAACCCCGCCGTGTTGAGCCAGATACACGCAGGCCGAGCCTGGCGAATACCCCGGCGTCCACAAAATTTCACTGTGGCTGCCGAAGGCATGGTGATCCTGGTAGGTCACGAGCTGAGGCAAACCGGGCAACAAATAGGCTTCTTGCTCTTGCACCAGCACGTCACACTGCCAGGCTGCCTGCAGTGACTTCGCCGCGCCGCTCGCCCCCCGATGGGTGATGGCCCAATGACGCACACCGCCGCGATCGGCGATGAACTGCAGCAGCGCCGGATCGTTGGCCGGGGCATCGATCAGCAGATTCGCTGGGCTACCGGTCGAATCCTTCTCTACAATGAAGTATGCGGTGCCGCCCATCGTGGCTCGATTGGGGGGAAAGGCAAAGACACCGTCAAGAATTGGGTGCGGTTGTTTAGTCGACACGGCAGCTGCTTGGCACTCACGATGCAAGACTAGGCTTGAGGAAAGAAAACCGGCTTTCCGTAGCGTATTCTCTTGAACAGCTGTCTAGCCTATCATGGGCTCTAGGTTATGCTTTGGCCGGCCAGCCTAACCCTTGGCACAATGGACAAAAGGACAACAGTTTTGATCAGGGTATCTCTGCAAGCCGTCACACCGCTAAGGGCCAAAAGTGGCTTGCCTATCGTTAGACGAGCAGGACTGTAATCAACATGCTGATTTTATTGCTTCTGCTCAGCGTCTTTACCTACTACGTGGTGAAACGCAGCGTGGCGGGTCTCACCCGGACGCCCACCTGGATGCTGTGGCTGGTCATGATGATTCCCGCGTTTGTGTTGGCCTTTTGGAGCGTCAGCGATCGCGCGGATGAGCCTTTTCCGGTAGGCATTTTACTGGGGCTGTTCATTCTCTGTCCGGTGCTGTACTGGACGCTGATTCAATGGGGGCGCATTCCCCCCAAGGCCGGCCAGACGAGCGCCGACACTCCCGCCGCTGCCGCGGCTGCCCTCAAAGCTGCTGCCGCCAAAGCCACCCTGCCGCCCCTCGACAAAGCCGAAGAAGCCACCATTCAGCACTGTTTTCCCTGGTCAGTTTACTACCTGCAAAATATTGAGTACCGGGCTCAAGCCCTGATCTGCAAAGGTCAGCTGCGCTCTTCTCCCACCGTGGCCTATGACACCGTGCGAGAAAATATCGAAGCCAACTTTGGTAAACGCTTTTTAGTCATTTTTCAAGAGGGCCAGCAGGGTAAGCCGTTTTTTGCCCTCGTGCCCAACCCGGAACGCAAAACGGCTGACTCCCCCGCCCGGCCCGAAAAGCTCACGCGCCCGGTGATTGCGCTGGGGCTGTTTGTCGCCACGCTCTTCACCACGACGATGGTCGGGGCTTTTATCGCCGGGGTCACCGAAGAATCGCTGCAGGCTGACCCCAATCTCTTTCTGCAGGGATTGCCCTACGCGATGTCGCTGATGGTCATTTTGGGCCTGCATGAGTTTGGCCACTATTGGATGGCGCGGCGCTATAAGATGAAGGCGACGCTGCCTTATTTCATTCCGATTCCTTTTTTCTTAGGCACGTTTGGGGCGTTTATTCAGCTGCGATCGCCCGTGCCCAACCGCCGCGCCCTGTTCGACGTCGGTATTGCCGGGCCGCTGTCGGGGCTAGTCATGGCGCTACCGCTGCTGATTTGGGGCTTGGCCCATTCTGAAGTGGTCACCATGCCAGATAATGCCAGCCTGTTGAACTTTGAAGCGCTGGATCCGGGCGCTTCCATCGCGCTGGCCTTGCTCAGCAAGCTCGCTCTCGGCAGTCAAGTCGGCATGGAGAGTGCCATTCACCTGCATCCGGTGGCCGTTTCCGGCTGCTTGGGGTTAGTCGTCACGGCGCTCAATCTGATTCCGGTGGGTCAGCTGGATGGCGGCCATATTGTGCACGCCATGTATGGGCAGCGCAACGGCGCGATTATCGGTCAAGTCTGTCGGTTTTTGGTCTTAGGGTTGACGCTGGTGCACAGTGAACTGCTGATTTGGGCGGTTTTGCTATTCTTTATACCAGCCATTGATGAACCGGCCCTCAATGATGTGAGTGAACTGGATGAGAAACGCGATCTGTGGGGACTGTTGGCGCTCACGATTTTAGTCCTGATTGTGTTGCCCACCCCGGCACCGCTGAAAGCGCTTTTGTTCTAGGATGAAGCATCCCCAGGCGAGTCGGGCTGGCTATGTTTGCCCCGGAGAAGCATCATGACTCAGGAAATTACCCGCTGGCTAACCGAAATTCGCACGCTACAGCAACAGCTTGAGGCCGCTCGTCAGGAACGCGACCAGGCTTATCAGAGTGCGGCCAACTGGCGACAGCTGTATGATGCTGAGGCGAAACAGCGGCGGGCCGAAGTCGCAGACCTGCAGACGACCGTGGCGACGCTACGGACTGAACTAGCGGCTCGACGGGCCTATCAAGGAGATGCGATCGCCGCAGAAATTGCTGATCAGCAGCTCGGCACGCCCGATCTGCAGACTGTCGAAGGCCTGCGCACCGAACTGGTGAAGGCACTGCGCGTCTGCGATCGCCTGCAAAAATCCCTAGAGGCCGAACAGGCTGACCATGCCGAAACGCGCAAAACGCTGACCTCCGCCCTCGGCGAAACGATCGATGCGCTGAATCCATCCTCTAGCCTGGTGCGTCAAAATCAGGCGGCTAATGGTGATAGTGCGGAGTAGATGCTTCGGCCTGCAGCTTTGGTTGGGTGAGCCGCCGTTCTAGCAGTTGCTGCCACTATCAGCCACCCCGCCGCGGCGAACCGGCAACGGGCCGAGCGGTGCGCTAAAACTCCCAAGATCCCAAAATGTCAGCCAGATCTTCTAGAGGCTCCAGCACTTCATAGATTTGACTGTAGGTTTCAACGAGGCGATCGCCCTGCACCACAATTTCGGGCGTGGGATAGACCTGCATTACTTCTAACAGCGTCAGTTCATTGTCGGTCGAGGATGCGCCGATCAAGGCGGCTCGCAGGGCTAGCTGACCCGCTTCGCCCGAAGCCGGATGAATCGTTTCACTGACGCGATCGAGCATCCATTCCCCAGGCGGTGAGTTGAGCGCTAAATCGAGGACGGTCGGGTTCACCGACACCGGCGTATTGAGCGTATCGCGCATCTGGGCCGGATCCTGCCCGGACAGGGTGAATAATTCCTCTAAATCGTTGGAGGTCTCTTCACCCTCGGCAAACGCTGCCAAATCCTCAATGGGAATATCCATCGACAAAAAACCGTAGGTAAGCACGACCTTTTCGGCCGCGATCGCGCTTTGGCCGCCAACTGCTAACAGGGCAAGGGTGCCGCCCAACAGAGCGAGTCGCTTGTGATCGATGAGCTTCATGACTTTTCTCCTGGCGATCGTAGACCGCTGATGATACCCGCGATTAATCCAACAACTAAGACAGCGCCCCCCCATCGGGTCACCGAGCGCCAAGTATTAGACGACGAAACCGACGCGGGAGTTTCCGCGGTGGAATCAGGGGTCGGCTCGATGGCCTCGCTGGGGGCCGTGGCACTGTCAGCCGCATCCGCCTGTGCCGCATCCGCCTCAGTGGTTTCAGCCACCGAGTTCTCTGCCTCTGTCGCCGGATTGCTGGCTGGGGGCGTGGCGCGGCCGGCCACCACCACCTCGAATCTGAGTTCAAAGGGAGAAAATTCCACATCGCCCTGAGGCGATCCCTGCAGCACCAGCTCGTAGGCGCCCACCTCAGGAAAGGTGACCACCGCACTGGGAATATCAGTGAATCCCTCGGCAGAGATGGCGGTTAGGGGCGGCGTTTCTACTGCGATTGCGTCGTTGTCGTAGAGCGTCAGACGGCAATTGCACTGGTCTAACGGAATCACGGTGCCACCGGCTTGGGTCAGGGCAAACCAGGCGGTGGTGGGGGCTCCCGCCAGGGGGACATCATCGGGCTCGATGTGGAGGGTGGCGCCCACGTCATCGGCAATCTGCACTTCGTGAGCCCGGGTGGTCGATGGGTTCACGGCGGCGAGGCTGCCGCTCATCAACCCCGTTATGAGTGCCGTTAACGGCCAGCGATGCATCATGATGGTTGTCCTGATCAGGGGAAGAGAACTGCTCAAGTTTAAAGGTGACGACTGGGATTTTGAGCCTTTAGGGCATCTGCTAACGAGTTTGGGGTGTACCACTTTCGAGCGCCGCACCACTGCCAGACGCTGGGCGATCGCACCGCTAACACTAGCAATACCATTGCCCCCACAAAGCCGCTATAGACCAGGGGCCGCCCCTGCCATTGCAGACTCCCCAGATAGGTGGAGCCGGTCACGATGGTGTGTAGGCCGCCCAAGATGAGCGCCGGAAGGCTGAGCAAATGCAGCGATCGCCAAGCTTTGCCCAAGTGGCGCTGAGCGGCGTTGGTGCTAGTGATGGCCAGGGGCAGCATGAGGCTCAGGCTAATGCCCCCCGCGCCGATGCCCCACTGATGCTGCGGTAGCATAAACCGCCAGGCGTTGAAATTCCAGTTCCAGCTGTGCTCTAGCATGTGCAGTGTGTGCGCCACAGCGAGCACACAGGCCGCGACCCCGAGTAGCCGCCGACATTTCAGCAGATAGGGCCACAACCGGCTACCGGGACGCGCAATCAGCGCCAGCGCTAAACACCCCAGCGCCAGATGCCCAGCATAGTCGACCATCAGGTCGCCGGTGCGCATGAGCGTGAGCAGGCCGATGAGGAGCGTAATCCAACCGCCGAAGCGAAATAGCTGACTGGTGCGATCGCCACTGAGCCAGGCGCTATAGGTGCCTAACCCCACCATCATCGGCAGCGTCCCGAGGCCAAAGGCGAGCATGGTCGCCCCGCCGACCACCACGGAACCGGTGGCCGCCGCCTTGATTTGCGCCGTGTAGAGAAAGCCACAGGGAATCAGCCCCCAGGCCAACCCCAGGGCGATCGGTGTCCACCACTGAGATGATTGAGACGTCTGGCGCATGACCCGCTGTAGGCGATCGTGCAGCTGCCCGCGCAAGGGATGCCAAAACGGTAGCTGCGGCAGCCACTGGGGCGCAACCTGCCGCAGACCAATCAGAATTAAAAGTGTGCCAGTGAGCAAGGCCATGCCGCGACGCAGGCCGCTGCCGATGCCCGCGACCTGGCCGCCGGCCACCAGCACTGACCCCAGCCCGCCGATCGCCGCCCCCACCAGCAAATAACTGGTCAAGCGGCCCAGGTTGAGCAAGAGATGAAATCGCCACTGCTGCCAGCGCGGCGCGGCATCAGTCGTATCAGGCCCCGATTGATTTGCCAGGGAAAAGGCCATCGTAATCGGGCCACACATGCCGACACAGTGGCCGAAACTGCCCAGAAACCCGAGGGTGGCAATCAGCCCCAACTCCAACACGATCGCTTAGCCCTCCAATGTTAAAAACTGCTCAAGGGCATCGGCGACCTTGGGGGGCCAGCGACGAATGGTGCGCACCCAGTCCAGGTCTTTGTAGCGCGAGTCCAGGCCCGACACGGCCACCCACTGGCTTTCGGCCTCGCCTTGGCGCTGGTCAGTCCACAGGGCAGCGGTCAGTGCTGCCCGCGCATCGGGAAAGTTGGGATACTTACGCACGACCGCTCGCAAGACGCGAATCGACTCTTGCACGTCGTCAACCTGGTAAAGGGCAAGGCCGTAGTTGACTCGCGCCAGGGCAAAGTTGGGGTTGAGGTCGGCAGCGGCTTGATAATCGGCGATCGCGGCGTCCCACTGCTGTTGACCGGCTTTGGCATTGCCCCGATTGTTCAAAGCCCCCGCCTCATTAGGATCAATGGCTAGGGCCTGATTGTAATCGGCGATTGCGGCGTCCCACTCCCCTTTGAATTCGTAGGCGGCGCCTCGATTGAGATAGGGATCGATTTCGGTCGGCGCTAGGGTAATCGCCTGGGTGTAGTCAGCGATCGCCGCATCCAGCTGATACTGACTCACCCGCACGAGCCCGCGGTTGCTCCAAATGGCGGCTTCGTCCGGCAGGTAGTCTAGCAGCTGCGTCCAGTAATCATCGGCAGCGGCATAGTCACCCGACTGACTGGTAATGAAGGCTTTTTCGCGCAGCTTCGCGATCGCCTGAATGTCGGCCTCGCTGTAGGTAGTGGCCGGCGGGGTGGCCTCAGCGGCGATCGCTACCGGGGGCCAGCCGCCGGTCAACACCATCGCCAAAATCAGGCATAAACTCCAAATCCATTTCATTGGGGCTGGGGGCATGAGCACCACAAAATTGCATCGTAGACTTTCTATAGCCTATCGAGTTGGGTCGGCAAACGGAAACTATCGCGTAGATTGGCCAGCGTCAGCGGAATTTTGGGCCATGCGCGATTCCTCAACTCGCCTAGATCTTAGAAATCCGTAATATTCGCGGCCAGAGTGTGATTCTTCTAGCGTCGTTGCAGTATCATCGGCAGGAAAAGAACGCTAGATATCGGCGATCGCGTGGCAGAATACCAACCTTCTCTTCTTTCCCCTCAAGACTTAAAGGCGGCTGAGGTGTCCTGGGCTTACAATCGCCCCACCGCGCTAGCCCATCTTACCGCTGCCGAACTCACCAGTTGGAAACAGCGTATTCGGCAATTTCAGCAGACGATCTCCCTGAGTCCGGCGACGACCCAGGGCACGCTGTTTGAGCCCGTGGCCGCGTCACCGGCGGATGATTTGGACCCTTTCACCTTGCCGCAGCGCAATGCGGAGTTTTGGCGCGAGCAGCTGACCGATGTGGGCAACGCAGCCCTCTATTTTGTGGTCGATCACGAAGCTCACCTCTTGCTCTACGTGGGCGAAACCGTCAAGGCCAACCAGCGCTGGAAAGGTACCCACGATTGCAAGCGCTACATCTTAAATTACGTCGCCGCTCATCGTTCAGCGCAGCTGCCCGTGCAGGTCAATATCGGCTTTTGGCCCTATGCCCCGGCTGAGCGCAAGTCTCGACAGGCACTGGAATCGGCACTCATCGGTAAATGGCGATCGCCCTTTAATAAAGAAAACTGGCGACAGTGGGCCACACCGTTTATCGGCAGTGCGGAGTCTTAGAGTATGCCAAGAAATCACGTGTCCAAGAACCCGGTTGCGATGAAAAACTGGCCAGGATTGTTGGCCGGCTCCCAGAAACCGCGTTCTTCTGGGGGCATATGTTTGCTGTTGGATGACTCTTGGGGCGCGTCATCGAGCGGCGAACTGATGGCAGCCCTCAACAAGCCGTGTCTTGCGCTCGCCGCTTGGCGTAAACGCTGCGCATGTGCTTTTTCACTGTGTTGATGGTGATGAATAGCTGCTCGGCAATTTGGCTGTAGGTACAGCCCGCTTGGTGATGCAGCCACACCTCTTGCTCGCGTGGGGTTAAGCCCCAGCCCTGCACTTCATCTAGCACGATGTCCTGCATCATTTGCTGATGGTCTTCCACAATTAACAAGATGCAGGGCTGGTCAAACCCCTCCAGCTTGAGCCAGCGACTGCGAATGCGCAGGGCGATCGCCGCTTTGGTAAAAATATCGAACTCCATTGCCCAGTTTTGACTCGGAAAGCGCGATCGACATTGCTTCAACATCTGACAGATCAGCAAAATTTCTTGGGGCATGGTGCCTGAGCCCGCCGCCGCCAGTTTCTTGAGGCGATCGGGTAGGTTTTCAGTGGCATAAATCAAAGTGCCCTCTTCGGTAAACACTAAGACGCTGCCGACGTGGGTTTCGAGTGAGGTGTTTTTGAGGGCTGCAGCTTGAGCAGACGTCAGCGATGCTGAGTGAAGTGATGCGGCATTGGCCTTGCGCAGAGAGGGGGCACTCTGGGATGAAAATAACGTACTCATAATATTCGAGGGCGATGGGGCAGATGGCGAACCGTTAGCCAAATAAATAGTCATAAGAGTATTTTGAAACAGCTAAAGAATCGGGCTTAAGGGGTTCTGCTTTGTTGTCTTCAAGAAAACTTCATTTGATTCCCGAAAATGCATCAGAGATCGGCCATAGGAAGCCATCAAAAGTGCTGTTGATTCATGTCTCTTGTTGAGGCATAAAAATGCCAAAAACATTGCCGGAATCTGCCAAGTAAAATCGCAAAAGCATGCCATCTAAACCCAAAAATATCCACCGTTCCTTTAAGAAAAGATGGATAGAGCGGTAGGCTGGCTGTTGGCGTTGACTGTGTGTGACGTCTCTCTATGTCGGGAAACGCATCCTGAACGCTGAAAACTTTGTAGGTCAAGCTGCACCCTGGAGGCTTCTCCTGTCAAGGTTTATGGAGTGATTGCTTAAGATGAAAATGCTGTAGCAGCCATGGGAGATCTCTTGAATTGTGAGCACCGGTGAGGGGGTGCCCAGTTCAAGTGCTATGGCTAATCCTTGAACCCTTATGCTTGCTGTCTGAAAAATAGAGAAAACGCCCACTCTAATAAAGCCACCAACGCTTGCTTGATGGCTCTATTGGTCGCTTTAGGAATGCCTAGAGCTGGATTTACTTGCTTGAAAATCTGCTCGCTTATGCCACTGTTTATGAGTGCTGTGATAGTTCTAAATGACGCCAGTTCGGATTAAGTCAAACCTTATTTTTTCCTCTGGAGAGGGGCTAATGGGGTGGGTTGAACCCTCTCAGCGGGAGGACGATAAACACCCCGCCTTGGGCACCCCTCCCCAGAGGGGATTGTCGCTTCAACCGGCGAGTCAGCGTGCCTGACGCCCATCCCGAACTCATATTAAATAGTCAAGGTAAGAATGCGTTGTCTTGGTGGATGAAATGTCAGATAGCACCGATTGGTTTTTCAGTTTCCTGGAGACTGGTCAAGTCTTTTGCACGAGCCTGGATATGCGTTGACATCAGGTGCCATGGAACCGCTCAAGGTGATTGTCTGACCACTGGCTTGAAAGCCATTGCCGGATATACAGGGGATGCGGCAATAGAGGCTGTTAAGGACTACCCGTAAATGCGCTCTCCGTATTGGCAGTACGGAGAGCGCGTTGTCCATTCTGACTTCACTCCCATCAAGAGCGATTGATTACCACTGCAGCGTCGGATCAGGATTGGGACACTCTGGCAGGAGCTTGCAAATAAATGCCAGGATGCAGATCTCACCAGCTTGAGTCAATCGCTCCTGCACGGTTTTAGTTCCCTGTGGAGCGGGTTTTGAGGGTCGCGGTTCTATTGGGGTTACCGGCAGGGTTGGCCGCACAATCGCCGCGTTTTGTAGTCGCAAAAATGCCTCAGAGAGTTGAGCCGAATGACTGGGTGTCGGCGGCATCGTCACCGCTTGTTCTGACTTGACCGTTGGCGACACTCGCCAGTTAGCAGACTGGGCGGTAAACACTTTGGGGCTGATCTGAAATCCCTGCTTGGGCATGGTGATCGCCTGCAATGACTGGGTTTGCATCGGAGTTACTTGGGCCGTCGCGATCGCCGCTGAATTGACAGAACGCGCTGATCGCTGAGTTGGTCGCGATCGCCGTTGCACATGCTCAGGGTTGAGGTTCACGGGCAGCGCCGCAACCTTGTGGGTCAACTGAGTTTGCAGCAAGGGATTCTGCTTCAGCGTGGTGTACTGGGGCTGGAGTTTGACCATGGGCTGCACCTGCAGCGCTTGAATCGCGGTAGGAAACTGCAGCGCATGGCCGGTCTTGCTCGGCTTGGCGGCACTTGACGGCTTGGCGGTACTGACCTGTTTTTCCACCACGATATTGCGGGCAAAGATTACCGCCGTCGTATAGGCGGGACACCCCCCCGCAGGCGGCGACTGCCCGTCCGACAGTTTTTTTTGCTGATCTAAAAATCGCCAAAACTTGGCGGCAAACACATCGACATCTAGCCAGGGACGCAGCACCGTTGCAGAGCTAAATTCAAACGTGATTGAGGTGATATCGGGATCTTGCAGATCGGCAGCGAGTCGTTGTTTGAGTTTGGGCGGCGCTTCTGACAGCATTTTGGGAATTTCATCCGCCGTCAATGTGAAAGTCTGCCAAGCGCCCTCATCAATCGCATTCATCGGCGAAAAGCTACTGGGAAAGAACTGCACGTTATCCGTTCCCGTAATTTGGTCGATATCTTGATTAAAGTGCGATTGCCACTCTTGCCAGGTCAGGCTCGGCGACTTGGCCCCCAATCGCGCTTTCACACTCTGGGCTTGCTCAACTTCATGCTTGTAGCCATCAGTGATCCAGTCCGTTTCGAGCTGCTGAATCGCCTGGCGGAGCTGGGGTTTTTCCACCGTCAGCCAATGATTTTTGAGTGCCGGATCGGCAGTGGTTTCCCCGGTGCTTTTGGCCGCCGCGTAGCGCTCTTGCAACACAAATAGCTGGTCGCGATATTGCTTGTAGCGCTTATACGCTGCGGTATCTTCCCCCGCCGTGGTCTGCAACAGCTGTGAAGCGGTCTGATATTGCTCCTCTTCGTGATCGGTGCGAGCTGACCAGGCCACTTCTGTTTCGACGCCATTCAAGACATCGTCATAAATATCCCACAGGGCGCGATCGCTCGTCGGCAACCAGGCTTCTCCATCAGGAATCGAGTTCACCAATAGCGAAAAGGCTTTGAGATCGTCATAGTCCATATCTGAGACAAAATCGAGGGTCTCTTTGGCGAACGCCAACGGGGTAACTGGAAAGCTCAAAAAGGTATTGTCATTGCCAAATACTTTTTTGGCCTTTGTCATGAGGGCTAATTGAGTCGTGGTATCCATAGCAAGTTGTCGGTAAAAGGTCGGTAGTGTCGGGGCGATCGTGGTGATTTCGAATCAGGGATCTCAGCGTTGCTAGCGATCAGCTATGAGCCGGGGAAAGCGATGTCAGTGATGGCCTCTCAACCATCCCTGCGCGGGGAAAATCTCACCGCCTGCGGCACCTCTTCTTACCAAGGCTGCAGCTTACACACATCTTCAGAATTCAGCGAAAATGGCAGAGCCCCCGCTGCCCCTGTCCCTACGCCCTCCGGGCAGGCTGCGCCATAAAAAAGGGAGCTTTGGCCAAATTCAAATCTGGACTTCCCCCTTTTCAAGAGGGATTGAGGGGGATCTCACCCAATGCATGTGCCAAAGAATGACTGATGTATGAGCCATAGCCTTAGTTAAGGAGAGGCCAAGTGAGGGGCCCAAGCCTGCAGCAGGCATTTATTCTCAATCGGACAGGAGTACCGGTTCCGATGAATGAGGCAAGCCCCCGCGATCGGGGGCCGTAGGCAACATCAGCACATGGCTAGATCCAGTCGGTGATCTCCGGTAAGGGATCAGGAGACTTGGGCAGCACGTGGCACTTAAAGCCGATGATCTGCATCCCCGGCACTCTCATCGTCTTGCCGTCGTATTCATAACCGTGCTCAGAAGTCGTTTCTCCAGAACTGCTCCCCCGGCTGTGGGAACCGCCCAAGTTAAACGGCCCAAAGGATAAGAAGCCCCCACCCTTCGCCCGCGAACTTTCAGACTGGGAAACGTAATCCGAAAATCCCTGACTTTGTCCCAGGTGCAGTTCCAGGTCCTTAATCACCAACATCGATGTGGGATACGCCGGAATCTTGCCCTTAGGCGGAGTGCCGCCATCGCTGATCATTTCTGACTTCGCCTGCGGATTGTTCTGATCCATGCGGATGCACTTACTGGTTAAGAAAGCCGTGCTCAACCAGGGTTGGCTGATAAACACCTGCGCAATCTTGAAGGACAGTCGGAAATTGCTCGTATCAAACGACACGTGAGATTCGTAATCGCGGCTAGAGCTGCTGCTACTACCACCGCCGCCGACGTTAAACAGACCCAAGCTGAAGCCGCCGCCCCCTCGCGTAGAGGCATATTTGGAGTTGTAGCTAGCGTTGCGATAACGACGATATTCCGAAGACCGGAAGCCGTACTCAGTCCACCCTGCTGCCTCGGTAAAGTTGCCCGGTACCAGCGTCGTGTAATAGAAATCGCTCCCTGAGGCAATGCCTGTGAGCTTCGCCTTGAGCAGATCATCCCGATATTGCTCTTTTAACAACGACATATCGCGCCGCATCACCTGGTCGATGAAAGCGTTGATCTTCTCGTAGTCATTCTTGTAGCCATTGGAAACCCAATCGGCCATCGCCGCTCGGACGCGATTACGCAGAATATTGGCATTGAGTGACCAGTAGTGCACATCTTCAGGACTGCTGGCCGCCAACGCCTTGATGCGGCGAGCATTGTATTCGAGCGCCGCTGCTTCATAGGCCGCCATTTTCTCGTGATAGATTTTCACCATCGGGCTGTCGTCAGACACCTCTTTTTCGATAAAGGTGGCGGTCTCCAGATCGAGTTCTTTCTCGATTTTGGTGGTCTTTAAGAGGCCCCGGAGTCGTTCAATTTTGGCTTTGACATCATCCGGCAGCTCATTGTGCATCACCTGCGTCATGTCCATGATGTATTCGTAGCGATCAGTGAGGGAGCCCTCATTGTTCATCACGCTCATCTGGGCAAATTGGTGGTTGGTACCGGCGACATCGGGCACAAAGTCCACCATGCGCGAGAAGCTTTCTGCCTGCGCATAGAGGCGACCGGTATCAGCGGCCCGTAGTTGGTCAATCAACTCGGGAGTGAGTTCTGGTGGGTTGTCGCCCGACAGAATCTCCTGAACCGCTTCTTTGCTGACCGTACCGGTGAGCCCCTGCGATAAAAAGTCAAAATCATCGGGCTTGATCGGAATGCCGACAGAGCACCAGCTAAAGAAGTTGTCTTCAGACTGGGGCACCGTATCATCGCCGTTCGTCAAAATGTCGTAAATTCCCGCCATGATGGAATTGGCTAAAGCACTGGGTTTTTCGAAAGACATAACTGTCTCCTTGTCGGATTGTTGAGTTTGCAAGAACAAAGAATTGACTGTGGGTGGGTTAGAATTTGCCGACCCAGTAGAGGATTTCGTATTTCCAGGTTGACCAGCCCAGACCTTCTTCCTCAAAATCCCAGCGGTGCAGTGTCCAACCATCGGGGATTTGGCTGACTGAAAAAGGCTTAAGCAATGTGCCTAGTTCATCATCTTTATCGAGCCGTACCGCTGCGTCTGCCGCTTCTACGGTTAACGAGCCGACAGCGGCAACCCGAGGATTGGGCACGGTGGCCAGAGCCTTATCGATCGCTTTTTTGGCCTGCTCGTAATCACCTGCCGTTTTGGCGGTATCTTCATCCAGAGCAGTCATCTCAATTTGAAACAGGCCATTTCTGGGTAGCTGTTCATCAAAGACATAGCCACCTCCGGGTCCAAATTTCAGGGTCTCATCATCATCGATGTTGATCGGGCGAGTCACAAATCCTTCAGAGGTTCTGCTGTCTGAGGTTTTGACGGCACCAATCACATAAACCTCATCTTTTCCAGTCTTGTCTTCGGTGTCACGGCACCGAACTTCGTCTAGATAAACGATAACTCTAGGCATCAGGAATTTCCTTTTTGAGTGAATTTTATGCCTGCAAGGAGTCCATTCAAGACCCTTTAGGGGCAATATGAGCTGTATCTATAAGGGTTTAAGCCTTATGTGACTGCATCATGGCAACTTCATAAAGGAAATGAGAGCGCTCAACCAGGGTGCTTCTGAGTGATGTTATTGATCACACCTTAAGAACCCTATTTGTCAACGAATTCAGGCTATTGGATGTATTTTCTGATGAAGAGGGTAAAGACTTTAGAAATTTACTATCTACATCCCTTAAAGAAAGAATTCCAGAATTTTAATGAGATGCCATAGATGTTTCAAGGGAGTGTAGTCGTGCTTGAGATGCTGCTGCTGAAAGCATTTTGACTAGAGATTTTATCGGGAGAATTTGAGGGGCGGTGACAGATGCTGGAAAAAATGCTGGCAACGGTTATTTGAAAAGTAGCGAGCGTGAATAAAGCACACTTTCCGGAAAAAATGACAATTTGCAATGTCTGTTGGGGGAGATCGCGGCGGCAGCGTCGCGATCTCCCTCCACTCAGGAGACTCCATGACCCGCTGGCAGTTCAAAACCGCTGTGTGGTGTCAGTTGTTCGGTTGGTACCCGATGAGGGGGAGGGGCGCGTCGAAATTGCCCTCGAAATTGCTCTAAAAACGTTTTTGCCTGTGAGTTAATAGTTCGCTAAAGCGATCAACCGCGAGTTCATCGGCAATGAATGGCTGCTTGATCCAACCCTCAGATACCCCTGCCCTCAGTTAGAACATTGCAATGGGTATAACAGTTTGGGCTACCCTGACAAGATAGATTCAACCTTTACGCTCAAGGGGCTCTACGATGACATCGGCTAAGTCGTCTCGCCACAAGCACATCGTGCTCACGTCGCACCCAGGTCAGTTTGGCACCCAGCCGCTGCCGGTTCAGTGGGGCCATGCTGACCCGGCTGAGCGGGGGCCAGTGGTCGCCACCCTCGGTGATTTGTCTCATCGCAATGCCATTGGCACTCATTCGGGTGGATACGCCGTTTATCGCGCGTTGGCGATCGCCAGCGGCAGTTTAGAGGCCGGCCACCGGGCTGACCTCACCGACACCGCCCCCACCGTGGCGATTGGGCCGCATCCTAGCTGGTCTGACCCGACCAAAATTGTCTCTCTCGATCCATTCGGGGCACTCGATCACGGTCAGTTTGCCGATCTGCAGGCCCAGGGTTACGACATTCGCCCCTCGATCGCCATTACCAAAGCCCACATCAACATTCCCGAACTGCAGGAAGCGGTCACCAGTGGCCGTCTACCGGTCGATGGCAAGGTGCTTAAGGCAGGGGGGGAACTGGTGGTGACCAAGGCCGCGATTGAACCGGTCTGGTATTTGCCCGGCATCGCCCAGCGGTTTGGTGTCGATGAAGGCGACCTGCGCCGCACCTTGTTTGAGCAAACTGGCGGCATGTTTCCCGAGTTGGTGACGCGCCCTGACTTAGAAGTCTTTTTGCCGCCGATCGGCGGCCATACGGTCTATATTTTGGGCGATCTAGAAGCGGTGACCGATCCGGCTCGACCGCTTGCACTCCGCATTCACGATGAGTGCAACGGCTCTGATGTTTTTGGCTCCGACATTTGCACCTGTCGTCCTTATCTGGTGCACGGCGTCGAGGTCGCGTTGAAGACCGCTCAAGCGGGCGGGGCTGGGGTGATCATCTATGCCCGTAAAGAAGGCCGCGCGTTAGGAGAAGTGACCAAATTTTTGGTGTACAACGCGCGCAAGCGACAGGCAGGGGGCGATCGCGCTGATACCTACTTCACTCGCACAGAATGCGTCGCGGGGGTGCAAGATATGCGCTTTCAAGAGCTGATGCCCGACGTGATGCACTGGCTAGGCATCACCCGCATCGACCAGTTCGTCTCGATGAGCAATCTCAAATATGATGCGGTGACCCAGTCGGGTATTGAAATCGTTGAGCGCATCACGATTCCGGAAGACCTGATTCCTGCCGATGCGCAGGTGGAAATCAAGGCGAAAAAAGCCGCTGGGTATTACACCGAGGACGAAGTGCCCGATGACTCAGTCCTGGCGGAAACCGTCGGTCGGCAATACGAGGAGGCCTGATGACGCCGGAAGAACAAGCCGCGATCGCGACGCTTCGGCAACCCCAAGCCATTCGCGATCGCTGCCAGCAGCTATTTGACTTCTGTGCAGCCGATCAGCTCGAAAATTTTGCCTGTGATCTCTCAAAGCTGGATGATGTCGCGGCCTATGTGGTCGAAACGACCCAACAGCTGTATCCCAATTTTGACGTGCCGTTTCACAGTCGCTGGCGACATTTTGATGCCGGTGGCGAGGCGCGTTTAGCCGCACTGGACGAGGCGTTACGGGGACTGTCAGATATGGCGGCGGCGCGATCTCGGCTGGATTTAGCGATCGTCAGCGTGTTGCTCGACGCCGGAGCCGGGAGCCAGTGGCGCTATCATGACGCTGCGGCTGACCAGGTGATTGGCCGTTCGGAAGGGTTGGCCGTGGCCAGTTTGCGGGGCTTCCAAGCGGGATGCTTTTCCTCTGATGTCGCTGCGCCGTATCAGGTCGATGCGGCGGGCTTGCAAAACCTGACGGAGGCTGATCTGGCGGCGCTCTTTCAAGTCAGCGATGATAATCCCCTGGTTGGCCTGGCGGGACGGCTGAGCCTGCTGCATCAGTTGGGCCAAACGCTGGCGGCTCAGCCCACTCGGTTTGGCTCACCCGCCCGCCCCGGCAACTTATTGGATTATTGGCAAGCTAGCTTTGGTCAATCTTTAACGGCGGATACGCTGCTAACGGAAGTGCTGGAGAGCTTTGGGACAATTTGGCCGGGCCGCGTGGCGATCGCCGACACTAACTTGGGCGACGTTTGGCCCCATCCCGCCTTGCCCCAAACTGGCCCTGGCAGCAATCTGGTGCCCTTTCATAAGCTGTCGCAGTGGCTCACCTATTCTCTGGTGGAACCGCTGCAGTCCGCGGGGCTGACGGTGCAAAATCTCAATGCGCTGACGGGTCTGGCTGAATATCGCAACGGTGGCCTGATGGTCGATTTGGGCTTGCTCGTGCCGAAACATCCCGCCGTCACCGGGGCATCGCACCTACCCAGTTCACCCGTCGTAGTGGAATGGCGGGCGCTGACGATCGTCCTGCTGGATTTATTGGGCGATCGCGTTCGTCATCAACTCAATCAAACGCCTGAGGAACTCCCCCTGATCAAAATCCTCGAAGGCGGCACCTGGGCCGCTGGCCGTCGCATCGCCAAACATCGGCGACCCGATACCGGCGCGCCCCCGATCATCATTCAAAGCGACGGCACTGTCTTTTGACCATCCCATACGGGCGAGACCTTCCGGCATCACCTCTACCCCGCACGGGCATGGCATTTTGGCATCACCCCATCCCGTACGGGCGAGGCATTTTGTGAATACCCTGTCGGTTGGCCCAGAACGTGACGGCCAAAATGCCTCGCCCCTGCAACACACCCAACCACGCATCCACCCAACCACCCTCACACCCATCGACCCCTATGCCCTCCGTTACTCTCATCCAGCATCCCCTCATTCAGCACAAGCTGACCCTGATGCGCCAAAAGGACACCAGCACCGCCAAATTCCGCCAACTGCTCGAAGAGATCAGTATGCTGCTGGCCTACGAAGTTACCCGCGACTTGCCCCTTGAAAAGGTCGCGATCGAAACCCCGATGACCACGATGGATGCGCCGATGCTGTCGGGCAAAAAAGTGGTGCTGATCTCGATCATGCGGGCCGGACAAGGCATTTTGGACGGCATGTTAGAGCTGATGCCCTCGGCTCGGGTGGGCCACATTGGCCTCTATCGCAATCCCAAAACCCATGTGCCAGTGGAGTATTACTTCAAAGTGCCGACGGATGTCAATGAGCGAGAAATGCTAGTAGTTGATCCGATGCTCGCCACCGGCAACTCTGCCGTCGCCGCCGTCTATCGCCTCAAAGAAACTCAACCCCAATCCATTAAGTTTGTCTGCCTGCTCGCTGCCCCCGAAGGCATTGCCCACTTCCATGAAGAACATCCTGACGTGCCCATCTTCACCGCCGCCATTGATGAACGGTTAGATGAGCACGGCTATATCTTGCCGGGGTTGGGGGATGCGGGCGATCGCATGTTCGGGACGAAATAAAAATTCCGGGAACTGTTTCTACTAACATCAAACTATGAGTTGAAGGGAATCGTCGCTTGACAAAACTTGGATGCCTTTCTGACATCGAAATCAAATAATTGATCAAAAATATCGATTTCGTTCTGCCTTAGATATCGATAACTTTGGGGTGGATGGAAACCCGACCATGACTTTCTCAAATCGCCAAGGCCAATAGAAGTTACTGGCCTATAGAATTTCCGTTCCAAGAAAATTCCACAGCCCTTAGAAGCACCTGAAAAGTACGAGAGAAATAGCTCATGATTTATCGCTGCCTGATCCTCAACAGATAACCACAATTGGTCTATTGGCAACTCTACAACTTTGTCAACGGAAACAATCCCTTTGACTGACTTCTCTGGAGATGAGGCATAAACAATGATGATGTCGCCACTTTTCGCCTTGGGTCGAGTACGACGAAGCTCAACAGTCTTTATACCTTTGAAAATATTGTCGCAGTGTTCAGGATGAATCGAAAATAAGAGAACTTTAGAACTCATTGCTACTCCCAAAAATCATGGGAAGTGGATTTCGCCAAATTCAATTGTATCAGAGTGAGTCAATTAGTGAAACCATGTCTATATAATTCTTCGAATTGTGCATGGGTTATTTTATAAGCCGTTTGGAATACAATTTTCGGGGAATTCAAAACCTCACGAATTTTTTGAAGTGGAACAGGGCGGACAGCAGGCAAAGTGTCACTAAACTTGACCGCCATTGCTTGATTCAAAGGAACTGATTGAGCAGCCTTTTGTATATCTTCTTTTTGATAAGCACCGTATCTTCTAAATTTCCTATGCAATGAAGTTGGATCGTCAATCACCAACTCATCAAGCATAGAACAAGCTTTAATACAGCGTTTCTCACTCTGGCGAGGTACAGTAACAGCAATTTGTGAACCAGTG
>CALCCA010000100.1 GCA_937899725.1 uncultured Halomicronema sp. | reverse complement strand
CTGATGCTCAAGCGCCTAGCCGCCACTGCTTAGAGATCTCAAATAGGTTCTATAAGGCTGATGCACCCGGCTTTGACATTTGTTAGAACATGATAGAGGCTACTCAGAAATTTGGCTTTGGGGTATTGTCGCGATCGACTGCGGCAATTTTCTGGAGAGACTTCATGATGAAGGCTTTGAGCAGAAGGTTGAGGCGGGCGCTACTACCTTTCCCGTCTTTCAACCAACAGTACTGGGCCGAGGGTAGATGGCAGAGAAAGCCCGCTAGTTTTTTAGCCACCACACTAACGTCGTCACCACTAGCGCCACGGCACCCCAAAGATAGAATGGTTGACTCCCGGCATGGGTTTGAGCAGGATGAGGTTTTCGCTGATTGGCTTGGCGTTCTCGTTCATACCAATCGCTCAGGGATTCGAGTTTGGGATCATCGCCAATGGAGGGCGCGAGGCGGCGTTGGGTAGGGATGATTTGATGGCAAGTGCGAATAAGTTCGTCGCACCGTTCAATTTCATGATCGAGATGGAGACTTACAAAGATACTTTTGGCTTGTTGAAAATCGAGCAGAGCTTGACCATGTTCACCCATTTTGCACAATACTAGTGCCACGTTGAAAAGAGATCTAGCCTCACCAGTCTGATCTCCGATCTCCTGTTGAATGGCTAGAGATTGTTGATGAAACTTAATTGCACGTGGATATTGTTGCAGGGCTTCATAGGCAGCGCCCAAATTGCCTAAACAAGCGGCTTCACCATGACGACTACCAATGTCACGGCTGATATCTAAAGATTGTTGATAAAGCTCAATCGCTTGTTGAAATTGTCTTAAAGATGAATAGACATTGCCCAGATTGCACAAAGAATTAGCTTCACCATCACAATCGCCAATCTCACGCCTAATCTCTAAAGATTGTTGATGTAGCTCGATTGCCTGTTGGTATTGCTTGAGAGAGCAATAAGTATTGGCCAGCATATCTAGAGAACCAGCTTCACCATTACGATTGCCAATCTCGCAGTAAATTTCCAAGGATTGTTGATGTAATTTAATTGCCTGTGGGTATTGCCCTAGGCAGTGATAGGCAGTGCCCAGACCATTTAGGGAATTAGCTTCACCATCGAGCTCATCGACCTCGCGCACAATGTCCAAAGATTGCTGAAAAAATTCAATCGCGCGTGGATATAGCCCTTGGGAGTTGTATGCAGTGCCCAGCCCCATTAAGGAAGCGGCTTCAAATGAACGATTACCCACCTCACGCTGAATAGCAAGTGCTTGTTTATAAAAAACAATCGCCTGTTGATACTGCCCTAGATGCTCATAAGCATTGCCCAGATTACATAAAACACCTCCTTCACTATCGTCAATCTCGCGTTTAATCTCTAGAGATTGTTGATGAAACTCTATTGCCTGTTGAAATTGCCCTAGATTCGCGTAAGCACTGCCTAGATTGTCTAATACAGTTGCTTCACCGCTACGATTTCCAGTTTCATGGTCAATCTTCAGGGATTGCTGAAGCAACTCTATAGTCTGTTGAAATTGCCCTAATAAGTAATAAGAACTGCTCAGATTATTTAAGCAAGTAGCTTCGATTTGGCGGTTTCCAATCTTGCGGGCAATGTCCAGAGATTTTTGGTGACAGTCAATTGCCTGTAAAGGTTTTCCTAGGGAGCGGTGCAAATTCCCTAAGCTTGTTGTTGCTGTGCTCCAGGCTGCTTGTTCAGCAATGTCTTTGGGTTGCCATTCGAGAGCTAAGCGCTGGCAAAGGGGCAATAGCTCTTGGTAATAACCGCGTCGATACAGCACGTCATAGCTGCGTCCTAGAGCATCATAGGCTTGCGTGTAGTTGCCCAGTTCGCAGGCGTGGTGAAACACTTCCAGTTCTGCGTGGCAACTGGCAAGGGTGCCATCCCAAGGTTGGGCGTGACGGGTGTAAAAGGCAATGGCTTGCTCGTGGGCAACGGTTGTTTGCGCTTGTTCCTCTGCGCCCAACTGCAAATATCGGGCAATTAAGGGCAAAAAATCAAACCGCCATTCGCCATCAAGTTTTGCTTCCTGTACAAAACTCCAGCGCGCCAAATAGCGCAACTGCTGGAGTTCCACCGCCTCATCTACCATTACCTGTGCCATTTCCAGCCCAAACCCCTGCCGCACCACACTTAAGCGCCACAGCAAAACCCGCAGCCACGCCGGATACAATCGCTCAAAACTGGCATCCAACACTTTGCCCACGCTCGCTTCCGAATCTCCCCGGTGGGACTCAACAATGCCCCGCAGTAGCTCTACCCCACTACGCCCTAACCGCAAAATCTCCGGTTGCTCAAAATCTTCCTTTTCCTGCCGCTTCAGCAAATTTACCGCCAACGTCAACAGCAACGGGTGCCCATCTGCCGCTTCGACAAACGCTTCCAGATCCGCTTGCTTCCCAATCACGCCCTCCCCTTGCAACAGCGCCACTCCTTGTGCCTGGTCTAATCCCCGCAGGGGCAGCCAAGTCCACGCATTGGCCGATGGCAATTCCAGCCGATACTGACTGGTTAGTAGCAGACATCCCCCCCCACTCCGCCCCAACCACCCATCCAAAAACTCGCCATAGGGTTGCCAGAGTGCTTCCCCTTGGAACAACGTTTCCAGGTTATCCATTACCAATACACAGGGATGCTGGGTCAGATGATTCAGCGACTCTTGCACCAACGCCGCGTCATCCAGTTGCTCGTAGGCTTCCCGCCGCTGGTCATACGCCACTTCTCCTACCAATGTGCGAATCACCCAGCGGGCAAAGGTGCCAAAGGCGATGGGTTCCTGAAAATTGACCCACAACGGCTGCCGCTTAAACCCAGAATCTGACGAGGTTGCCAGGGTTTGTACCACCTTCGCTGCCGTTGCCGACTTACCATAACCTCCGGCTCCTTCCAGACCAATTACACGCAACTTCTGGATGGCTAACCACTGCCGCAACTGGGTTTCTTGCTGACGGGTCTGCCAGAGTTCATCCTTGGGCAAGGGCGGCAAGCCCTCATTCACTACAGAACTGAGGGCTTTGGTTCGCTGGGTGTAGTGAATTGTCTGGGTAATGCTGCCAATCCGAATCACGTTGGCTGTGACGTTCTGAAGCGCAATTTGCTGAGGAGTGGGCTGTGGATCAGTCATGGGTTCACTGTTTCTGAGTCAAATTGTCAAATTCCAAACCCTCTGTTTCCACATCGACCAGCATTTGCTGATCCGCTACACCCATTGCCTCTTGGCTTAAATCTTTGGCTTTGATCCCCTTGCTCGTCTTAATGCCTACGAGCATTTGCTGCACGCGCTCCGGTTCTACTTTCTGGATCTGAGTAACGATCTCCGCTAGCTCTGCCCGAAAATCCTCATCCTCGACAAACTCCGCCTCTAAAACTGTCTCCACCTTCTTCTGTGCATCTGGAGCATTTCCCTTCGCTGCCGCGATCACCGCCAAATTTTCCTCCGTCCTCTTGCGTCCCTTAAAGCGATTGGCGATTGCCGTCCACAGCTGCTCAATCAGCTTTTCAGCCGTTTTTCCCGATGCGCCTTCAGCAAACTTCTGCACCGCCAAACTTAAAATTAAAGCCGTCGTAATCGGTTCTATCATCACTATTCTCTTGTTAAGGCGTTCCTTTTATTAAAACTTGAAAATCCCCCGTGAAACGCCTACTGGAGTGCTCTCTTCCTAAAGTTTTTACATTGATCGATAATTTCCAAGAACAAGTGCAATGCCTTTGTACGAAGCCACCTAACAATGTTATTAGACAGAAAGTTTCCGTATATCATCCCGATTCGGGTGGATCGCGAGAAAATTTCTTGCGATCAGGCAGATCTGGGTAGATCGCGAGAAGCTTTCTGCATATTATTCCGACATCGATAGAACGTGAGAATTTTCCGTTCAAAGAGCAAGTTACTCCGAGATCGCCCCAAACGTGCAAGCTGAACATTCTGCCCCTACTGTCCCTCCCTAGAATCCGAGGCAACATTGGCATGTGAGGAGAGCGGACATGAAACTCATCGGGGTGGATATTGGCGGCACGTTTACCGATCTGATCTTGGCCGATGTGGCCCAGCAGCAGACCTGGATTCACAAAGTTCCCACTACCGTTGACGATCCCTCCATCGGCATGATGCAGGGCATCCAAACCCTGTGTGCTATGGCCCAAGCCGACTACGGCGACATTGAACATGTGCTCCACGGCACCACGATCGCCACCAATACTCTGCTCACCCACGACGGCGCCCGCACTGGCATGATCACCACCGAAGGCTACCGCGACATTGTCCACATTGGTCGCCACCAGCGCCCCCAGCACTACTCCATCATGCAAGACATTCCCTGGCAGGCGCGGCCTTTGGTGAAGCGGCGCGATCGCAAAGTCGTCCCCGAACGGCTCGACCCACGGGGCGCAGTGCTGACGCCCTTGGATGAAGACGCCGCCCGCGCCGCCATTCTGGAACTCAAAGCCGCCGGAGTGGAGTCGGTCGCGATCTGCTTCCTTAACTCCTATTTCGACTCCCGCCACGAAGACCGCGTCGCCGAACTGGCCCAGGAACTTTTCCCTGACGCCTTCATTACCACCAGCGCCAGTATCTTTCCTCAGTTCCGGGAGTTTGAGCGGTTTACCACCACCTGTATCAATGCCTTCGTCGGCCCCAAAGTGAAGCGCTACATCCAAAACCTCAGCCGTAGTTTGAAGGCACAAGCCGGGCGGGGCGAACTCCACATTATGCGCTCCAACGGCGGCGTAGCCACTGCCGAAGTGGCCGGTGAACAACCCGTGACGCTACTGCTGTCCGGGCTCGCCGCCGGAGTGCTCGGGGGGGCAGCCGCAGGCGCACAGTCAAAGCGCGATCGCCTCATCACCTTTGATATGGGGGGCACTAGCACCGACATCGGGATTGTCACCGAGCGGGGCTTTGCCGAAGCCACCGCCCGCGACACCTGGATTGCGGGGTACCCCGTCATGGTGCCGATGATTGATGTCCATACCATTGGTGCGGGGGGCGGTAGCATCGCCTATGTGGATGACGGCGGCGCGTTTCGCGTCGGGCCGCGCAGTGCTGGAGCCGAACCGGGGCCCGTTTGCTATGACAAAGGCGGCACGGAGGTCACGGTCACCGATGCCAACGTGGTGCTGAATCGTCTTGACCCCGAACATTTCCTCGGCGGCGAAATGACGATCTATCCCGACCAAGCCTTTGCCGCTGTCCAAGCCCTAGCCGATCGCGTCGGCCTCGATCTGTACGAAACCGCAGCGGGCATTCTCACCATCGTCAATAACAACATGGCGAACGCCATTCGTTCCCGCACCATTCAAAAAGGGCAAGATCCGCGCCAGTTTGCTCTCGTGGCGCAAGGAGGAGCGGGGCCGCTTCATGCGGCGGAAGTGGCGCGATCGCTGGGCATCCCCGAAGTCATCGTGCCCCGCTATCCCGGCATTACCTCGGCGATGGGACTGCTCACCACTGACCTGAAGCACGACCTGATTCAAAACGAATTTACCCTCAGCTCCGACCCCCAGCTGGATAAGCTCAATGCTGATTTGCAGGCGTTGGCCGATCAGGTCATCGACCAGCTCCGAGCAGACGGTTTCACCCCAGACCAGATGACGCTGCAACGGTTTGCCGACTGTCGCTATGTGGGGCAGGGGTACGAACTGCGGGCGATCGTGCCCAATGGCGAGCTGGACGAAGCTGCTTGGCAAAGCGTGTGGCAGCAGTTCCATGACCTACACACTGCCGAATATGGCCATGCCTTCCCTGAAAATCCGGTCGAACTGGTGACCCTGCGCGTTACCGGCACCGGCCCCATGCCGAAGCTCGCCGGTCTGCCCGTGCCCGCTGAGGGCAATGTCAAAGCTGCGTGGCTGAAAACGGCGGTCACCTATTTCCGCGTGAACGGTCAGCTAGAGAAATATTCCACCAACTTCTTTGAGCGCGATCGCCTACCCAGCGGCGGTGAGATTGAAGGCCCAGCGGTGATCTTCCAAAAAGATTCCACTGTTTTGTTGCCGCCTCACAGCCATACCACCGTAGAAGCAAATGGTAACTTGCGAATTCGTCTAGCGACCGAACCGCAATCAGAACAGCGGGAGACCCTGGAAGTCGCGGTTTAGGGTGCAGTTGCAGGGGCGATCGCAGCCTCAGCCACCTCCAACTTACAAATTTGAGTTTTCCTGACGGCTCAACACTAGCTCTGGACATGGCCAAGGTCTGAGCATCTCCTCGCTCCCGTAGTGCAAGTTACGACAGCAGCAACCGCCCCCCTGTATAAAAAGCAAGAACAAAAGAGCGGCCCTTCACCCCAATCTGCCATGACAGTTTCTCTGCCCCAGCCTCGACAGTTGCCCAAAATTGATCCGGTAACGGCCCAAGTGGTCGCCGGTGCCCTTAACGGCATTGCGCTAGAAATGGGCCACAAGCTCGCGCGCATGTCCTACTCCAGCATCATCCGCGAGTCCGAGGATTTTGGCGCGGCCATTTTAGATGCCAACTGTCAGCAGCTAGCGGAATGCGCCTACAGCACGCCGCTACAGTTAGGGCCGATTCCGGGCTACATGCGCGGTGTCTTGAAGGCGATGGCAGAAGACGGGGAAGAGTTCTATCCCGGTGATGTGATTCTCCACAATCATCCCTACTACGGCGCTTCCCACGGCCCCGATATTGGTATCGGCATCCCCATCTTTAAGGGCGACGACCTGATTGGCTACTCCTTTACCACGGCTCACCATCTCGACATCGGCTCATCGTCTCCGGGGAGCTGCGGCATCGTGGATGCGGTAGATGCCTTTGCTGAGGGCCTGCAATTTAAAGCCGTCAAGCTATACGAGAAAGGGATAAAGAATCGCCAAGTGTGGCGGATGCTGCGGCAAAACATCCGCAGTGCCAACGTCGTGGTCGGCGACATCGAAGCGCAAGTTGCCGCCTGCCGGGTGGGCGAACAGCGCTTTTTAGAATTGGTGGAACAGTACGGCTTAGATATGGTTCTGGCGGCCAGCGAAGAGCTGATGCAGTACTCCGAACGAATGATGCGGCAGGCGATCGCGCGGCTACCTGATGGCGAATACCATGCTAAGGGCTTCATTGATGGCTTTCTCGACGATCCGGATCCGGGCAAAAAAGACTTGAAGATTGCCGTCACCGTCACCATCGACGGTAGCGATATGACCATTGACCTGACGGGGACGGCACCGCAGGTGGACGATCGCCCCATCAATATGCCCTTCGTCGGCACGGTAGACATCGCCATTTTTGTGACGCTGCGATCGGTCTTGCTCGACACGGCCCTGATGGAGTACGTCCCGCAAAACTCTGGCCTCACCCGCCCCGTTCACATCGTTGCCCCCAAAGGCTGTTTGGCTAACCCGATTTATCCGGCTCCGGTGATTGCTCGCTGCTGTCCTGGCAACATCGTGGCCGACACGCTGATGAAAGCCCTGACCCAAGTTGCCCCCCAAAACGTGAGCGGCGGCATTGGCAACATCAAAGTCGCTTCCTACAGCGGGGCGCTAGACGAAGACTACTGGGTCTACATGGACATCACCGAGGGCAGCTACGGGGGCCGTTATGGCAAAGACGGCATGGATGGGGTCGATACCCTCTACGCCAATACGCGCAACAACCCGATCGAAGACATTGAGGCCCACCTGCCGCTGCGAGTCACCCGCTACGAACTCATTGAAGACGCTAGCGGCGCGGGCAAGTATCGGGGCGGCCTGGGCTCCATCCGCGATATTCAGTTCCTCGCACCGGGGCAGATGTCGTTGGAAGGCGAGGGCAATAAATACGCTCCCTGGGGCATCTTTGACGGCAAAGACGGGACTCCCGGTGCGGTCCAAGTTTTCAATCCTTATAACGAGACGGCGGAAGATTTACCCTCAAAGTTTCCCTGCCGCAAAACTAAGCTGGGCGATACGCTGCGGACGGTGAGCCCCTGCGGTGGCGGTTATGGCAAGCCGCTAGAGCGTGATCCGGCCCTCGTGCTGGAAGATGTGCTGGACGAATTTGTCAGTGTTGAGTCGGCGAAACGAGATTATGGTGTCGTGATTAATCCGGTCAGTATGACCATTGATGAACAGGCGACGGCAGCTTTGCGTCACAAGATGGCGGCGTAGTGTCGTCAGCACCCCGGTTTTGCCAAAAATTAGCCAGCTCCTTCAAGCTGGACTTAGGGAACTGGGCCGAATTAAGTGTTAAGCCGGTCGCTGATTTCGACTCCGCTCAATCAGCTTATATTGCTTGCCAAGTAAAACATTGAGGGTTGAGCGGAGTCGTTCGCAACGCGTCTCCTTGAGGAGAAAACCCGTCTACAAGATGATTGTGTTTACCTACTTAGGCAACTGGGGATTCTTGATCAGCCCACCGTCAGTATGTCAGCAGCACTCACCGCCAAGTCCGGGAAAGTTGGTGACTGAACGGTTTCATCTCCGGTAAAAATCACTTCCTCATAGCCTGCTGCGGTGAGGGAGAGAACGGTTACTTGCGACAGGATTGGATCGACGATCCAATATTCGGGAATACCCCGCCATTCATACTGATTACGTTTTTCAAAATAGTCGCGGCGGTGGTTTTCCGCACCGGGGCTAACCACCTCAACGACTAGCAGCGGCGGCGCCATGTCAAGCGTGATGGCGGCCTGACCGAATGTTCGCATCTGCTCTGGATGTTCTGGCCGCAGCACCGTCAGGTCGGGATAGCGATTTTTCGGTTGACCGGGGACCGCGATCGCCAAACCCTGGGGGCAAACTTGCTGACTATCGACCAACGTCCGCAGCCAATCGTATAGCTGGAGTGCTCGACGAAGATTTTCGTATGACTCAGGAGGCATCTCAATCAGGACTCCGTTAGTGAGTTCGTAATAGGCGTCAGTGCCCTCGGTGTAACGGAGGAAGTCTTCAAAAGTTTTGAGCTGAGGCTGGGCTTGCACCATTGTGAGCAACTCGCGATCGCGCAACTGTCTTTATGTTAATCCCCTACAGTTCGCCTCCAGTCGCTCGATTAAGTTGGAGACGGCAACCCTTAAAATCTTTGATTTCAACGAAATTCCTATGACCGTTACCCCCCGCTGCTGCATTAAGGTCATCAACGGCAACACCTGTGAGCCGATGACCCAGAATATTGATGCCTCAGCGCAGGCTGCGAAGTTCCCTCATACGGAAATCATCACCGTCACGCCTAACGTGGGCCCGATTTCGATCGAGGGCTTTTATGACGAGTATCTGGCCATTCCTGGCATCTTAGAACAGATCATTTTGGATGCCGATGCGGACGCCTTTATTCTGGCTTGCTGGGGGGATCCGGGCATTGAGGCCGCACGGGAAATTACCGCCAAACCGGTAGTGGGCATTGCCGAGGCGAGTCTCTATGTCGCCAACATGCTGGCGGCAAAATGGAGTGTGGTGACGACGCTCCACCGAGCCAGGGACATGGCTGAAAAAACCGTCCAGAAAGCGGGCATGACGGAGCGATGTGCCTCCGTGCGTACCACTTCGCTATCGGTGCTGGATACGGAAAACGATCGCGCTCACACCGTCGAAGTCTTAGCCGCTGCGAGTAAATTGGCGATTGAAGAAGATGGTGCGGAAGCCATTTGCTTAGGCTGTGCTGGCATGAGCGGTTTAGAAAAGCAACTGGAAGAGCGGCTCGGGGTGCCCTTTATCGACTCGGTGGCAGCGGCGGTCAAAATGGCCGAATCGCTGGTGAGTCTGGGTAAGTTCACCAGCAAGCAACTCACCTATCGATCGCCGGAGAAAAAAGCGATTCGGGGCTATGGCGACCATTTTCAATCCACGAATTTGCCCTGAGCTATCATTCGGCAACCGGGTGCCGTGCCCGTTCAACGTCTTGCCTCCGGTGAGCCCCCACGGATATCGCCACGACTCTCTCTAATTAGCTGGTTTGCATCAGTTCGGGTTAAGCTTTGCCTCGCATCTTTCGTAAAAGTCAGGGACGTATTCCCCTCCTAGGGAGGGGCTTGAGGGGTGGGTTTTTCAACAGTTTTCAGTGACATTTAGACCCACCCCGCTCTGCGGGCACCCCTCCGTGGAAGAGATTGGGGTAACTGGTTGGCTGAAAGTCGTTATCCCGAATTCACGTTGATTTACATCAGGCGATCGCGTATGTCTGCACAGTATTTCCGCGATTTTTGGGGCTATGGGCCACATCCACCGCATGCTCGATGGCCGCATAATGCCCGCGTCGCGATTTCGTTCGTTTTGAATTTAGAGGAGGGAGCCGAGTTAGCCATCTCCGCCGGGGATGAGCGGAATGAAGCGGTCTATGAAATTGTTCTAGAGACCGAAGGAGTGCCTGACCGAGCGATGGAATCCCACTTCGAGTATGGGGCGAGGGTGGGGTTTTGGCGGGTTTTAGACCTGTTCGATCGCTACGACATCAAAGCCACCATGAATGTTTGTGGTCGCGCCGTGGAAATTTCCCCCTGGATGGCGCAGGAAGCCGTGAAGCGCGGACATGAGCTGTGTTGCCACGGTTACCGCTGGGAATCGTTGGTGTATATGACAGAAGACGAGGAGCGGGAAACCATTGCGAAAGCGGTGAGGGCGATCGCGCAAGCCTCGGGCGTGACGCCGGTCGGTTGGCACACCAAGTCTCCCAGTACGCCCAACACGCGCCGATTACTCATCGAACACGGTGGATTTCTCTACGATTCCGACGCCTACAACGATGAGCTGCCCTACTTTGTCGAGGTGTCAGGCCACCCACATCTCGTATTGCCCTACAGCTTCGACACTAACGACATGCGCTTCACCAATGCTGAAACGTTTCGCCTCGCCCAGGACTTTGCCACCTATCTGATCGACAGCTTTGACTGGCTGTATCAGGAAGGAGAACGCTGTCCCCGCATGATGACAGTGGGCCTCCACCCCCGCATCATTGGCCGTCCAGGTCGGATCTGGGCGCTCCAGAGATTTCTCGAACATGTGCGGCAGCATGAGCAGGTTTGGGTAGCCCGACGGGACGCGATCGCTCATCATTGGCGCACCCGGCAAGGATTAGAGGGTCCACATCAATGAGCAGACTCGCTAACGCAGGACAAATCGAGAGAGTCCCATCGTTGTGAGTTGCAGCATTGGTGTTAGACCCATTCTCTGAAACTGGGCTACAGATCTTCCTTTCGACGCCGCTCAAGGAACGTCGG
>CALCCA010000099.1 GCA_937899725.1 uncultured Halomicronema sp. | reverse complement strand
CAGGGCTCCTAAAATCTCATATTGAGACTGCTTTTTCAATTAATCGAGGTGCCCTTTAGCGGCTGAGTCTTTATGCCGAAAACGGTTCAGCCGCTAGCAAGTTTTACGGAGCGGGCGCGGTGATGTCCATACCGCTAGGCTTTCGATTTTAATCAATGACACGTTCTCGATCGCCTCTACCGCAGAGATTTCACTTGCTCTCAGCGTCGCGATCGCGACCTAGCCCCACCGCCACCGCTACGAATTTTTGCTCCCCTGCCCCCTCTCTCCCTGCCCTTCAGGCTCCTCCCCATCGCCCTAATTTTCCATTTTCTCCACCTGCACCGATCCCTGCCGCAGCACCTCCCATCGTGATTCGCGCCAGGCAATGACCGTAGAGGGCACGCCCGAAGCCTGCATCGAAAATTCTCCCAGGGTCGCCTTCAGAGCCGCGATCGCTGCTGCCGACAAGATCAGTAATTCGGGAAATTGCGTAGCGATCGCCGTCATCTCTTCCAGGGCGGGCTGACCAGAACGATTGACGCTGGTGGTGGCAAGGGGACCCGTTTGGGCCAACAGATGACGGGCCAACGGGTGCGCTGGGACGCGAATGCCGACAGTCCCGGTTTGGAGCGGATTCATCGCCATCGGTACCTGCTCACTGGCGGGCAGCACCAGGGTGAGGGCACCGGGCCAATAGCGAGCGGCCAGCCGCTGCCAGGTTGTTACTGCTGCGTCATCGCCGTGGATGTAGGGCTGCAGGTCATCCCAACTGGCTCCCATGAGAATCAACGGTTTATCCGCCGATCGGGCTTTGGCAGCATAGATGCGATCGCCCTGATCGGGACGGGCGGCCAAAGCCGGTACCGTATCAGTCGGAAAGCTGGCAAGAGCCATACCGGTTCTGACCTGCTCCACCAAATCGGACAGAGAAACTGAAGGCATAGACGAATCACAACCTGACAGAATGGACAGAATATCAGTCTAGAAGGCCAGCCGCTCGTTTTTGCCACAGGGGCGATCGCCAGCCCCGTCTTTAAAAGATTCAGTTTCCAGGAGGCAGAGCCACGTTACCGTCAGATTTGCTCATTCAACGCTATCAAGGCGATGCGATTCAGCCAAAACGGTTGAGCCTCAAAGCACCCATTTTGGCGATCGCCCAAGCGCTGATCGAACTATTTCAAGCGCATCAGGGGCAGTCGCAGGGGCAGCTCAACCAGCAGCTGCAGGTACTAGAGGGCGAAGACACCGACTATCGCATCAAGCGAGGACTGGCTCACATTTTGCGATCGAGTTTTAGTACTTTTGAGCCGGTGAGTCCGCTCGAGCCGCCCCTGCTACGCGCCCGCGCCTTTACCCTAGCAAGCAGCACCGTACCCAGTGCCGACGCTACTCAGCAACATTTGCAAACTCTGGCCGACCAGCTGAGCCAAGAGCTCGATCGGGCGGTGAATCCTCCCGAGATTCGCCAGGGGCTCTATGCCGACCTAAAGGAAAATCACATTCTCACGGCGTTTGAGGCGCCTACTGCCGCAGCGCTGGTGCATCGCTACAATCTGTCGCAGGTGCAGGGCATCTTTTACAAAGCAACGCAGGTCAAGCTGCAGGCCTATCGCAATGACCCTGGTGAGTACAAGCTGCTGTTTCGCTATCTGAAGCTATTTCGGCTGATGGCCTATATCGAAGGCGACGCCGATCAGGGCTTCACCATTGAGATTGACGGGCCGACCAGTTTGTTTAAGCCCAGCACCCGCTATGGGCTCGATATGGCCAAGCTGATTCCGGCTATTTTGCACGTGACCCGCTGGCGGTTAACGGCCACTTTAGTGATGCGCGATCGCTACACGCAACAGCTCCAAGAACGGCAGTTTACCCTCGATGCCGATTGCCAGCTGGTGTCTCACTATCCGCCCGGCAAACCCTACGACAGCATGCTAGAGGAGTCATTTGCTAACCGCTGGCCCCAGACTAAAACGCCCTGGCGGCTCGAACGAGAAGTTGATCTGGTGCCGATTCCGGGCAGCGTGATGATTCCTGACTTTCGGCTGGTTCATCCTGATGGCCGCACTTACCTGCTGGAAATTGTGGGATATTGGCGACCCGAATATCTCCGCAAGAAGTTTGCTCAAGTGCGCCGCGCCGAATCCAATAACTTGATTCTGGCCGTCTCGGAGCGTCTAAACTTAGAGAAAGCGGGGGTTAAGGTCGCAGACGTACCAGCAAAGGTGGTTTGGTTCAAAAACAAGCTCAGCCCCAAAATAATACTGGACTGTCTGGAAGGGTGAAGCTATGCTTAGCTAGCTCAGTGATAGATGGTTCAATAACGCTTGAATGGTGAAGGTTAGCCGTAATACACTGAGACCGAGTGCCGGAGCAAATTCAACAGCATGAGCACAGTTTTGATCGTCGATGACAGTTCAGCTTTGCGTGAGATGGTCGCAGGATTGTTGATCAACGCTGGCATGACCATTTTGGAGGCGAAAGACGGCGCTGAAGCCCAGAAAAAGATGGAGGCGAGCCCTCCTGATCTGGTCGTGTGCGACATTGTAATGCCCGAAATGAATGGGTACGAGCTGACGCGTTGGATCAAAAGCAATCCCAAAACTAAAGACGTACCGGTGGTGATTTGTTCGTCTAAGGGTGAAGAATTCGATCGCTACTGGGGGATGAAGCAAGGGGCTGATGCCTACATTGCCAAACCCTTTCGCCCCAATGAAATGGTCGAAACCGTCAAGCAACTGCTGCGCAGCCAGGGATAATATCAACTTTCCATGATCAGATTCCCCATGCAATCTTGGCAACGCTGGGAAGCCCACGGGCAGGGGGGCCGGATTTTTCGTCTCGTTTTTAGAATGTCGATGTAAGGAAATTTCCTCAGAAAGGTCTCCTCTCATCGAGTTCAGCCTTGCCTTTGGGCTATGACTCAAAGGCAAGGCTGAACTAATTGTTGATCGGATTTTACGGAGGCGCGATCGCGGCCCCATCACTGCGGGGGTCACAGGCCCCTTCATAACCAATGGGATCACCGCTGCAGCGAATCACGTGGGCATGCCCCATTTTCTCTGTCCAATCTGGGGCAGCCGTGACGGGATGACCGCGTGCTTGCAAAGTGTGGCGAATGGCAGGCTCGATGCGTCCTTCCATCGTGAGCCCCGTCTCGGCTTCCCCCCAAGTGCGGCCCCACAGCCAGCGCGGCGCGTTGACGGCGGCTTGAGGCGCCCAGCCAAAATCGAGCAGGCGAGTCAATAGAGCCAGTTGCGTCTGGGGCTGACCTTCGCCGCCCATCGTGCCTAACACGAGATAAGGCTGTCCGGTGGGGTGCAATACCAACCCCGGCATCAGCGTATGAAAGGTCCGCTTACGAGGTGCTAGACAGTTTACCTGGGTCGCATCGAGGGTAAAGAAACAGCCCCGATTTTGCAACACGAACCCGGTGCCAGGGACCACAACGGCCGCCCCAAAGTCAAAATAAACGCTCTGAATCATCGAAACGGCATTTCCCGCCGCGTCGGTGACCGCCGTGTAAACAGTGTCACCCCCTACCGGCGGGGCGATCGCCAACCGGGCTTTTTTCATCTCAAGCAATTCGCGTCGCTGAGCGCTGTAAGACTTTGAAATCAGCTGCTGAATGGGAATGTCGGCAAATTCAGGATCGGTGAGCCAGCGATCGCGATCGACAAAGGCCAGCTTCGTGGCTTCGATCATCAGGTGGTAATAGTCGGCGCTATCCCCCCCCCACTGAGTCAGGTCAAACGACTCAATCAGATTAAGCATTGACAACACCGTAAACCCCTGAGAATTGGGCGGCATTTGCATGACTCGATAGCCGCGATAGGTCGTTTCCAGCGGCTTCACCCAGTCAGACTGATGGGCGGCCAAGTCATCTATCGTCAATACCCCGCCGACTGAGGCCAGATAATCGGTGATGTGCGCAGCGATCGCCCCTTGGTAAAAAGCAGCGGCACCGCGATCGGCGAGCTGACGCAACGTGTGGGCCAGCTCAAGATTCGTGATCGTCGTACCGGCTGCGGGCACGGTGCCCTGGGGCAAAAAGGGACAGGGTGCAGGCGCGTACTGCTGCAGATAGTCGCGATCGCGGCGCGTCCAGTGGGCCTGCGAGCCCGTGACCGGATAACCCGACTCGGCCAGCGTGATCGCCGGTTGCAACAGCGTGGCCCAAGCCAATTGCCCAAATCGCTGATGCGCCTGCGCCCAAGAGTCAACGGCTCCTGGCACCGTCAGCGCCGCCCGTGGCCCCCGCTGGGGAATTGCCGTCAGCCCCAGGCACGTGTAGGAATCAATCGTAGCGGCTTGCGCCGACCGACCAGAACCGTTGAGCCCCTGAACGGCTCCGGTCTGGGCATCGTAGATCAGCCAAAAAGCATCGCCTCCCAGCCCGGTCATATGGGGATAGACTACGCTGAGAGCAGCCTGCACGGCGATCGCGGCATCCACCGCATGGCCGCCGTCACTCAAAATCTGTGCCCCAGCTGCCGAGGCCAAGGCGTGAGGACACACCACCATCCCGTGGGGCGATCGCACGGCCTCAGTCACCTGCTGCATGTCACCACCTGCTGATTTCGCTCCCTTCAGACAAAACGAGGCGCGATGCATCATCGCGCCTCGTGACCACCGTCATAAAGTCTTAAATCCGATCAGCCGAGGCGATAGCCAAACCCACGTACCGTTTTGAGATATTCCGGTTTGCTGGGATCTTCTTCTAGCTTTTCGCGAATCCAGCGAATATGCACGTCGACCGTTTTGTTGTCGCCCATAAAGTCGTGGCCCCAAACTTTATCAATAATCTGATCACGCGACCAGACGCGTTTGGGCTGACTCATAAACAACTCTAAAATGCGAAATTCCTTAGGCGATAGGCTGACCTCTTCCCCTTTGAGAAACACGCGGCACTCTTTGGGATTCAGCTCAACCGCTTCAAATCGCAGCACCGGATCCGGCTCTTGGTCAGCAGCCCCCCGATGGCGGCGCAATAGAGCGCGACAGCGGGCAATGAGCTCACGCATACCAAAGGGCTTAGTCAGGTAGTCATCGGCACCCACTTCGAGCCCCACGACCCGATCAGTCTCAGTACCCTTAGCACTCAAAATCAGTAACGGCACATCAATGCCTTGATGTCGCAGTAGCCGACACAAATCAAGACCGTTCATGCCGGGCAGCATCAAATCTAAAATCACCAGATTGATGTCGGGAGCGGCTCGGCGAGCGCTGTTTTTCGTGCCCCCCAACATTTCTAGGGCGGTCAAGCCGTCTTCAGCGACCAAGACCTCGAACCCAATTTCTGCCAGCGCTAAGCCAACGGTTTCGCGGATGAGTTCTTCATCTTCAACAATCAATACTCGTCCCAACCCAACCCGCACACCCTTCTCATAAGCAGACGGCAACGTTAGAGATGACATATGAAGTATTCAGTCATTTACACCCTCACTCTACCAACCTAAGGGGCTCTTTTAAACCCGTAATAACCTTCTGTCAAAGTACAGGCACAAAAAGCCAGCCCTAAACCGCAGAAAAACTTAGACTATTTGCTCAAAATTACTGATTTCAGCAATTTTGAGCCCTTAATCCGCAGAACAAAACCAGCTCAATCGCTTAAGCTAGCAAACATAGCGGCGATGCGACCAACGCTCAGAATCATGACGACAAACCGGGCGGTCTATTTACCCACCGATCCTTAATCCACGCTGATGAACTGTGAATACCAGTTCGACAAATTACAGCAACACAGAGAAGTCGGCTTTCTCCTAGTCGGAGATACTGCCTGTTGGCCTGGCCTGCCCGTCGGGCTGACGCCGCCACTCAGCCGACGTTCCTGGAGCGGCGGCGTCAGGAAGCTCTGTAGTCCAGTTTCAGAGAATTGGGATAACGGCACAAAACAGCCGCTCACTGAGCGTAGCGATAAGGGGTGAATTGTGCGGTCTGCTCAAATCGATAATCCGCAGGAGTAAGCCTTCCCCAAGTGTTAATCCTGTGGCAGGGAAGCAGCGGTTGGAGCAGTCGTCTTAAGGGTGCGGAGGCGGTTAATTGCGGCGGCAAGTTCTTGCATTCGAAAGGCGGCAAACTCGCCATTCAACTGGTCGTTCAAACAGTCCAAGCCGTGAGCGGCAATATCAACAGCCACCGCTTGCAAAACAGCGGCAAGCGATCGCTCACCGTCCAGATAATGGCGCTGAGCGTAAACCAGGGCAGCCGCGATCGCCTTAACCTGACCCGGTTCCACCAGTTGCTCGACCGCCGACAGGTCAATTTCGGTCAGGCCGAGCCGAATTTCGTCCGTCGCTCTGACCTTGAGACTCACAGCTCGGTGCCCCCGTTGCGGGTCAATGCTATCGGGTAACACCACGCGCGGGCTGAGGCTGCCAAATTGTTGTCCACCTTCAGCCTGCCGCTCGGTGCGATCGTCAGCGGCAATCTGTCGGGCTTGGGCGGTAACATCGGCAGCCTGATACTCATTGAGCGCGATCACCGTATCAGCCACATCAAAGTAGTCGCCGCTGCCGCCCATTACCAAAATTGTTGACACGCCGTGATCGGTGTACAGCTGTCGAACTTTATCGACCAACGGCGTGATCGGTTCCTGGGCTTTCGCAATCAGCGCCTGCATGCGGCGATCGCGAATCATGAAATTGGTGGCTGAGGTGTCTTCATCCAGCAGCAGTGCCGTGGCCCCGGCGGCCACCGCTTCGATGATGCTGGCCGCTTGAGAAGTGCTGCCACTCGCATCAGCAGTCGAAAATTGCTCGGTTGAGCGGCCCTGAGGCAGGTGGTTGATAAAAGGGGAGACATCCACTCCGGTCACGCTGCGCCCCTCTTCGGCTCGCACCTTGACCGCCGTCGCCGTCGTCACGACTTGCTCGCGACCATCTCCCGGCACATGATTGTAAACTCCCTGCTCGATCGCCTTGAGCAGGGTTGACTTGCCGTGATAGCCACCGCCCACAATCAGCGTGATGCCAGTGGGAATGCCCATACCCGTGATGGTTTCACCGTTGGGTCGGGTCAAGCTGACCCGCAAAGACGCCGGCGATCGAAAGGGTACCGCTGCTGGCCCCAGAGATCGCTCATCGACCCCGCTGCGGCGGGGCAAGATCGCGCCATCGGCGACAAACGCGACCAACTGGCGATCTCTGAGTTGGTCACGCAGCCAGTCGGCGGTCTCAGCCGTATCCCCCTGAGCTTGAATCGCCGTGGCATCCAGTTGGGAATAGCGCAAAGCTTGTTCAATTAATTTGGGCAAATCATCACACAGCAGCTCAGCGGCCTGCCGCCCGGCAATGCGGCGACCGTGGGCGGGTAGCCCGACCGCGAATCGGACCTCAACCGAGGTTGCAGAGACGGTCACAGCGGTGCGCGACAGCATGGCCTGAGAAGGTGCTGCGATGGCAATCAGGCCGCTTTTACCTGACCCTCGGTGGCGAGAGTAACCCTGCGCCTGCTGATGAAACTGCCGGAGCAAATAATCTTCTAGGGCGATGCGACGGCTGGCCGTATCGCACAAACGGCGAGGAAAGCCCGCAATCGCCTGTGGCACGACAACCCGTAATCGACTCGGAGCGGCAAACGGGTCGCCCTGAACAGAGTCAACGTGCAAGGTAAAACTGGCAAACGGATGCTGTCCTCGCAGTGATTTGTAAGCCTTGTAGCTGCAGCGGTCTAACGCTTCCAGGCGATCGCGAAAGTTATGGTCAGGCATGGTCTACCCCCCGAATCGACCGGTAGGCTGACGCCATTTGATCGAGATCACACCTGCAGTAGATGTGTATCACCCCAGGCTTAGACGAAGATCATCTTACAAATTTGGCGCCGTCACCGGAATTTACTGCGTTTCGGCTGATATTAATACTGCACCCACAAAACCCACGACCCATGCCCCCCTCGCCCTCCTTTCAGGCTGCTTCCCCCGCCACCGCTTTGCAGTTGTTTCTGCAAGCTTCGGCTGCACGTCCCCTGACCCTGCTCGCGCTGATCTTCGGGGTGTTTCTAGGTCTGGCTCCCTTCGCCACAACGACCGCCTGGGCATCCGAGGTGACGGGTGAACCACTAGCCGATGGGGTTTATGCCTTTGGTGATCACCCCGAGGCCAATCAAATTGGGGCCACTTACCTGGTCATGGCGGTCAACAACGGTGATGTGATGGGAGGCTTTTATCAGCCGGCTTCATCTTTCGATTGCTTTAGCGGCCAGATCGCAGACCAAACGCTAGACCTCACCGTGGTCAATAGCTATGAGCAAACTGAGCACCCCTTCTCGCTGGCGATGGAGGCGCATGATCCGGTCGCTTCGCAGGCGGGAGGGGCAACTCAATGGGTACCCACTGGGTTTCATGCTCTGGCCGAACTCAGCGAGACTGACCGTACAGTATTGCAGGTTTGTCAGGCTCAAGGGTAGATGCCGCCATCCAATTCACTTTCCAGCCTTTCGCCCCAGCATAAGAGCGGCGATCGCCCTTGTGCTATCGCCGCTCTTATGCTGGGATAGGGGTCTGCATTTAGGAACTGGCCTGCAAAC
>CALCCA010000098.1 GCA_937899725.1 uncultured Halomicronema sp. | reverse complement strand
TTTTGGCTCAAACCCTTGCCGCTAGTGAAATTTATACTTTTTCAGCAAGCCCTATTTAGAGGAGTTGTGTCCGTATCAAGCACCTGATGATGGACATTGCTCTGGCAGTGCTAGACAGAAACCTCCTTTGATTGCTGATTTCTTGACGCAGTAGACCTTGACCGCAGCTCAAAGTCTCCACCGTTATCGTGCAATTGCCCGCGCATCTACAGTATTTATGGCAACGCACCGCCCTAGTATGCAAACCCTTAGTTCTTAGTCGGCACTATCAGTAAAGCCTTCTAAACAAGCATCAAGAGCATTGGAGTTTCCCCTCAGAGAAAATTCTGCTCCCAGATCAGGCGTAAGAAAACGTAGCGACGCAATTTTTAGCGCCCTAGGCCGGGCAATTAATCTTTCCTCCGGGCACCCATGCTCCCACCATGCGTAGCAACCAAAAAACTTAGGCTGCGCTCAACGAGTAAGGGGGTCGGGCATTTTGCCAAACATTCCGATTCTTGGGTTAATGCAGCGTAAGCTTTCGAGGAATTACAGCTTAGTCCAATTTTTACGAATCAGTGCTATTTTTCACGCAAAATCTTCGAAACTTTTGTCATTTTCTGCGGAAAATACCAGAAGGTACCTGAAAGCTATGATGCGGAGTTCCCGAACCTTCCATGGAAGCATTAGCGATCATATTTGTCATATGCATTTTTCTAGCGCTCCTTGCACCAGAAAGATCACCGGCCCCACCGAGCGCGGGTGACACACTACTCAAAGGAATAAAAGCAGCGGTTAAAGATATTCAAGGTTCTGGGGGCGGGGGCGGGGGTTCTAAAGGAGGATCAGGCGAATTTTGGGCATCGCCTTGGTCAATGATCGTCCTCACCGTCTTGTTAGGATTGCTGATTACCTCTGTGCTGTAGCTGCATTGTCGGAATGATCATCTGCAGGTTAGCCTGAGCGATCGCGAAATTATCAGCTCTACAGCGAGCGGTACTTTGATCAAGTCACCCAGAATGGCTGAACGGGATATCGGACGAGTCTTTCAATGCCGACTTCCGGCCGCCGCATTCAGCTATGAGACGACTCTGAAGTTTTCTCCTATAGTCAAAAGACCACATTTGTCTAGGAGCGCTGTCTTTGTAAGCCCTTTCACTCAAAAGCAACAGGCTTAGAAAAACCAACGAGAGCAACTCTTGGGCCGTCTTAACTCAATGAACGAGAAACACGCCCGTATCACCCCCATCGGCTCTAAAGAGGGAAGCAGGCCCCGAAAACTATCTCGGATGCAAATCAATGACGGCCCTAGAGATATGCGCATTGGGTTGAGATTTACTGCTGGGGATTTCTTTTGTAAACTTTGCCCCAGATGCTCACTGTAAAGCTGTTTAGTCAAGCTCTCAAGCTTAGATTGAGCTTGACCTACAGCGATGACCGACAAGGTAAATGACCCAACGATTGAACAGCAGTGCTTGAGTCCCTCTGCACTAGCCACACGCGGCTTTTCCATCAGCGAGTGCCGAACAACCAAGTTGATCCCAAACCTGGCACTATTAGTCCCAGCGTGTAGCAGACCTAAACGGTTGAGACTTCGGTGCTCAGTTTGTATTTATCCGCCAGTTTAACCAGTAGAAATACAGACAAATCAAAATAAATTACACTGATCCACACCGAACCTGGGCTGACACCTAGGTATTTTGATCGGTATTTGCAAGAAGCAACTAGGTCTCTTAAGTACTTTTGCTGAGCCAGGAAAATATGATGTGATCAAGTTTTCATTAATTATTGGGCGACACGGAATTTTTAGAGGAATTGTTTAAATTTTGTGAGTTTCAAAAGGGTCTATGAATTCTCTATGATGCCTGTTTCAGTAGATTCTGGGAGTTTGCTGTTTATGTAAAGCGCATGGCAAGGGACTTTATTAATCTCATGAAACAAGTGATAAAAACGTCTTTTTTCTATCGAAAGTTGGTTTCATACATTTAGGAACCCGAGCAAAAAGTCTGGCCAGGCTGACTTCTTGGTCAACAGCCAAGTACTTTTTACAGGGAGCCATCACTAATCCGATCAAGGCGAACTAACTAGGATGACTTACTGTTCTTCGGATATGAATCCAGCAATCCAGCAACCGGCCTCCTCGCCGGTTGGCGTTTACGAATGTGAGGTCACACTCAAGTTCAGACTCATCGAAGAAAGTCTGGCTCACTGTGATCGCGAGCAGCTCTTGAGACTCTTGGTGGATGCCTTCTCCTATGGCAGTGACGACTATTTGGAGCCGCTCAACACCCAGGTAGACATTCAGGAAGTTCCGGAGTTGGAAGCCTCTCCTGAAATGCGACGTCAGCTCATGAGACTCCGTAACGCCAGCGGCGTAAAGTAGGGTACGTTGCTGATTCGGGTTAGCTAAAATGTACAGCACAGACTAGCAAGCAGGCCCTTGGCAGTTTGTTTGACACTCGTACCTCAGTTGTCTATATTGAGAAGCGTTGAATAAAACCTGCCCCCATCGTCTAGAGGCCTAGGACACCTCCCTTTCACGGAGGCGACGGGGATTCGAATTCCCCTGGGGGTATTATTTCTAGGCTATTACGCTTCAACCCTTGCAACGCTTAAACGCTTGCAGGGGTTTAGTTTTGGGCTTTGTTTCTAAATGTAAATCACCCTTGACAAACCCTAATCAACCCTGAATAACCCTGTAAATTTTGTCCTAATTCCGGTCATAGATTTTTGGTGGCTTTGGGCAGTCACGGCGGTTGAGTAGCAGATCGTAAACTGCCTGAATTTTCTCGCGGTTGATCCAACGCTGATACGTGCGAGTGTGAACCTCAACACTGTGACCCATTTGTCTGGCGCTGAGTTCAACTGGCCAGCCAAACAGTAGTGTTCTCACCGCCCAAGCATGACGCAAGTCGTAGGGTACAAAGGGCAGCTTTGGCGACAGGTAGCGGGTAACACTGTGACCGATTTTTTCGTTAGAGCGATCAAGGTCAATGGGGGGGAGCTGCACGTTATCGAGCGACCAGGCGCTAGACCATTCGGGATAGCATGGCCACACTTCACGCATCCCGGTCTTAGTGGCTTCCAGCACTCTCACGACCGGAAAATCAGTGAGATCCAAACGGAAACATTCATGGTTTCTTAGCCCATAGGTCGCCATCATGCCGTACACCCATTGCCAAGCTGGGGTAGAGAGCTGTTCACGATACCGGGAGATCGCTTCATCGGTGGACAAGTCGTGCTGCTCAACCTTTGATGAACTGTAGTTGCCGCGCAAATGGGAGCCGTCCCACTCCACGCCCGCAAATTTGGCTAATCGCGGCCCGTTGACGACTGCGACTATTGGCTTTGGTGGCCGTCACCAGCACTTGCAGCAAATCAGCGGTGAGAGGGGCACCGACGGGCAACTTTCTGAGCACCTTCATATAGTCACCGTTCCAGGTGTCGAGGGTGCCACCGTTGCCGGTGGAGTCGATTTTCATCGCCTCGATGCATTCACCGCACGATCGCACGGTGGCTTCAGTGGTCACGCTCCATTCCTCCCAGCTAAATTCGCATGTCGCGAGTTGAGCACTAACTAGCTGCGCGCGTTTTTCAGCCTCGCGTAACCTGTCCAGGTTGGCGCAGGCCGGCTGCTGGTAAGGGGCAACGCGGTTGCTTTGCGGTTTGGGGGGTAAGTTGGCACGCAGTACTAGGCGATCGCCTCCTCAGACGGGTCTAAAGATCCGAGTCATCACCCCAGTCTTCTCGGACTTGAGCATCGGCTTTTAATAGGGTTTCGCGCAAATGTTGCCAGTCCACGGTCGATGCCGCTTGGTCTTGCAAGAGCCGCCCGTGCTCTAAATAAAGCAGGCGATCGCCAAACGTTTGCGCGATTTCAAGCTGATGATTACTCATCACAACGGTGAGTCTTTGTTCCTTGACCTGATCTTGAATCGCCGCCAAGATGCGATGAGCCGCCCCCAAGTCGAGAGCGGCGGTCGGTTCGTCTAGCAGCAGCAATTGGGGCTGCATGACGAGCGCCCGCGCGATCGCAATTTGCTGTTGTTGCCCGCCCGAAAGTTCCAGTTCAGTTTTGTTGAGCCACTCTTGGGGGAGCTGCAGCCGCTCAAGGCAATCGGCCACTCGGGCTTCGCGATCGCTGGCTGACAGCTTTTGCAGAATCAGTGGATAGTGCAAAGCTTGCCGCGCTGTCATGCCTAAAAGTCGGCTGTCTTGCCCCGCCAACATCACCTGTTGGCGCAGCTCACAAACGGGGATTGTGGCGATCGCCTGTTGGTTAAAGTAAATGGCTCCCGACGAAGCACTGCGAAGCCGATTCATGAGTTTGAACAATGACGACTTCCCGGCACCCGCAGGCCCCACCAGCGCGACAAATTCTCCAGGGTACAGGCGTAAAGTAATTGAGTCTAAAATCGGGGGCATCCCTTGGCCTGCCATCAGGCCAACAGCATCCAATTCAAACAAGGTGTTCACTCAGCTGACCCCGGCAAAGTGAGCCGCAGTCCAGAGGGTCCACCCATCAACTGCCAGTAACAGTAAGCTCAGGCCACCCAAAATGAGATACATCCAGGGCTGTGCTAAAGGCTTCACATCACGAGTATCGATCGCGGTGTGAGCCTCGACGTAACGCAGCAGGTCCGCAAACCCAGCAATGCGCATCGGCAGCAAATAAGCTTGCTGGCCATCACTCGTAAAGTAATAAACCAGCCCCCCTTGTCCCGTCGTTCGGGGCTTCAAAGCGGTGATATCGTCCCAATTGAGCTGCCACTGACGCCGCAATACCCACCCAATCCACCGCGGGTATCGCACCGCAATCCCCTTTGAATCAACAAAGACGCGTTCACTCAGCCCACCATAGAGGAGGATGCCGCCGACCACGATGCCAACTTGTAACCATCGCGCAGACACCGGGGCCTCGGTCACCGTAGCTAGCGCCGGCAAGGGTAAGGTGAGAGCGACATACAGCAGCAGCAAGGTGATGCGAATGAGCGGCGAGATGCCGAAAGACTGGGAACTAAACTGCGGCAATAGCGACAAAGAGGAAGGAGTCGAAAGTTTATTTTCAGGCATGATCGTGGTGAGACTCATCAACCTAGGCAGTAGCCTAGTCTATAGTGATCCGGCAAAAAGGCTTAATACCTTATGCCTTTAGCTTAAAGTTTTTGTGTGCTGTGCAGATCTGGCATGCAGATGCCGGGTTGCTAAAGCTAGCCTGGCAAAGGCGCTGGAGCCAAGCTCATTTTTGGGGGCGAGTGTTTTGCAAGCGTCCGTTGTTGATGGTCAGTTGACCCAGATGGGAATTCTAAACCCAGTGCTTGGGACGCATCATGATTAAGCAATCGTAGTAATAGCATCAAGCTTGGAGGATTTGTCGTCGTGCCCAAAATGCAAGAATTGGCTGAATCTGTGGCTAGTCTGCCCCTGCAGGCTACCGCTAGCCCCGAAAGAATTGCCGCCACGGAACTACGCCCTTGGGGCTCGTTTACCGTGCTCGAAGAAGGCAGAGGCTACAAAATTAAGCGCATCGAAGTTAAGCCTGGTCATCGCTTAAGCCTGCAAATGCATCACCACCGGAGTGAGCATTGGATTGTCGTTTCTGGTACGGCGAAGGTGACCTGTGGCGAGCGGGAAACCCTGCTTTCGACGAATCAATCGACCTATGTGCCCCCCTGTACGTCTCACCGGTTAGAGAATTCTGGTGTCATCCCCCTGATTCTCATCGAAGTTCAGAATGGTGAATATCTCGGAGAAGACGATATCGTGCGCTATCAAGATGATTATTCGCGCACTGAGAAGAAGTAACGGCATCAATTCCAAAACTTCCGCCAATTCCTCAAAATCCACTCGTGGCACTTGTCACGGGTGGATTTTTTCTAGTCCATCCCCAAAAAGATGACATCAGGAATGTGATTCCAACAGCGGAGCCACCCACTTTTCCCGTGAGAGAGCGCACCCTGCCGTCCGCCAAGCTGATGATAAAACATGGGCGGTACGGGATTCACACCAGTGACCTCTTCCGTGGGAAGGAAGCATCTGATCACCATGGAATCATTGATTTGCAGGGATTTCAGCTTGGGTGAGAAATATTGATAAACCCCATCCAGATTTAGAACTGGAGTTTTCATATTCAGCTTAACCTCACCGCCTACGGCACCTCTCCTTACTTTTGGCGAAGCCTACCCGGAGGGTTTAGGAGAGGCCAGGTGAGGTTTTATCCCTAGAGCAAAACGACAGCTTTCTTATGGCCTTGGTTTAGTCAAAAATAGATATAGCAAGCCGCAATTTGATCAGGTTACCCCCATACCTGCAATCACCATCAGATCAGCTTTTTAATTCTGACTTCCGACTTCTTCATTCCGAATTCTGCTGTAGGGTTTGCTGAAAAAGCTGAAACTGTCTCGGCACAGAACAGTAAGGACTCAAAAGAGGGTGCTCTTTTTGGGGTAGTGTTGCTTACCTGGCTGACGACAATTGTTATGGGTACTAGAGGAATTACACCAAGGGCACTGTATAGGTAATTCCTCAAAGGGTCTTCTGAGGTCACCTTAGAAAAGCATCTCCCTATTCAGCAACGTCCAAAAAGTTAAGGCGCAGACGGTATGAGTCTGGTGGTCACTTGCCGTTGGGGAGATGATCGAAGATTGAGTTCTTGCCATCTCAGACCGAGAAAAGCGGCTGTGGTTAACATAAAGCCGGGTTCTTCCATCAAGGTAAAAATAAACCCGTTAACCAGTACATTTAAGACTAAGAATCTTGATAGATCATCTTCACACACTCTGTACCAAACAATTCCCCACAGACACAAGTAAACTGCGAGTCCAACGAAGCCTCCATCGCCCCAAATGCCAGCCCAGCCCCAGAACGGAGAAAAGAAGCTGGAGTCTAAATAGCTGTCACGCCAGTAGTCCCAAATCGGTTGGACGACTGGATGGGTGGTGGCCCCCAGAGGGTTCAGGAGACTTGAGTAGTCTCGAATCATCCAACCGCCAATTCGACCCACGGTATGACCCGGCCCTAACCCGAGGAACCAATGCCATATAGAGGTGAAATGGCCAATAATACTCTCAATGGGCAACCATTTTTGTAAAGTAGCATCGCCATTGGGGCCGTAAATTTCTGGTCGTATCCAGGTACGGTAAGATCTTAAAAATTCAATGTTATAGATAGCCCAATAAAATGCATAGATTGATACTGAAGCCAGCGTTATATATTTAATAGTGACTTTCAGATCTTTTGCTCGGCTCAAAATTAGCAAACACCAAGCAACCATACCCACCATGACGACTTGTTTGGCATCTGATATTAAAACGTGGGTAAAGGCTGCAATTAAAACACATAGGCGAAGTTTAATCAGATGCTTGGGGGCACTGACATAGTAATAGAGACCAAAAATCAAAGAGACTGTAGCCCCGACGACATGCCCTCCAGAAGAAACATAAAAGACCCCCTGAATATTATCCTGCAACGTTAAATCAGTGAAGTTGATAACGCCTACCGTTAAACCGACCCACTGGATTAATGCTAAGCACAGGTGAATAATGCCAAACTTGATTATCCAGCTTCTGAAAAATTCGAGTCTCTCTCTGCTAAAAGGGATACAAACTACGGCAGCAAGAAACAAAAAAGGTTCTGCCTGGATCATGTAGTTAAGAAAGATATTAACTGCTCCTGCTTTATTGAGCAGGGCGCTAGCAGTGATAACACCGAGAAATATATAGAGCCACTGAATCAGAGATCTAACGATGCCAAGATGCTTTTTGTCAGAAACCCGGCAAACTGCCAGGACATAAACGCAGGCAATCGGAATGACAAAGAAATGGATAAAATTTATTGGCGCAGGAGCCCCAATAGATTGCACAATTCTTGGGAAAAAAGTGCTGGAAAAAGCAATCAATAACAGCCCAGAACTTGCTAGATAGCCTTTCTCTTTAGATATGCGATACTGGTTTTTGCTAGTGGCATTAAGCATAGTAGGTATGAATTGCTCAGAGGGCTAAAAGTTGGCGGTTCTGAACTTTTTCATATATGCTTATGAGCTGCTGATAGTTAGTCTCTTCAGTATAGTGATCTAAAAAGCGTTGCCGGGCAGCTTGTCGCATGGCTAAATGGTTCGCCGGGTTATTCAAAAACCAAGAAACCTTTTGCGCTAACTGCTGAGCGTTAGCGGGTTCAAAATATAAACCGGTCTTGCCGTCGTCAATAAGTTCGGCGATCGCACCAATCCGAGAGGCAATCACGGGAGTGCCCTTCGCGAAAGCTTCGATGGCGACTCGGCCAAACGTTTCATACCACTTTGAAGGAAAAATTAGGACACTGGCCTCGCCCATCAGGCGATGAACTTCGGCCATGGGTTTTCGTCCTAACCATTCAATAGTCGGGACGGCACTGGCAGTCTGTTGGACCAGATCAGCTAAGGGACCATCGCCCACGATCTTTAAAGAGAAAGGTTGGGGGAGTGTTTGCCAGGCCTCAAGTAAGGTATCTAATCCTTTCTCAACTGAAAGTCTGCCGACATAAAGAGCAAAATTGCCCTGGCCACTGCCTACCCCTGGATCGGGATAAATAAAGTTGGGCTTAACCAGAATTTTCTCAGCCGGTAGACCGCCTGCGACCAATTTTTGCTTGGCAAACTGGGTCAAAGCAATAAAAACGTTGACCTGATTAAGCCAGGTTTTCAGGGCTCGATGGCTGCTAATCATCGCGGCTACCGCTGCGCTAGCCAGTCGATTTTTTTTGTAACAGCCATGAACAACCCCTGGATAGGGAATGGGTTTACCCACGCAGTCTTCACAAACTTTTCCGTCCCGAAAAAAGAGGGCATTGGGGCACACCAATCGATAATTTCGCAATGTTTGTACGACGGGAACGCCCTCCGCCTGAGCGGCATAGTAGACAGAAGGAGAAATGAGGGGAAAGAAATTTTGCACATGAATCAGATCGTATCGGTGTTGTCTTAGCTGCTGCCGCACGACATCGTACGATTGCTGAGACCAAATCGTTTTGAGGGTCAGGTGAAGAGAACTATAGTTTTGAATATCGTGGTTGGTTTCTTCATAGACATCAACGATATGGCCATGGTCTCGCAGCAGACGCTCTTCTAGTTCTCGCGATTCATCTTCTCCACCGCGAATTTGATATTGATTATGAATACTTAAAATGCGCATGACTGAGGGTTCCTACAGATTTTTGTATAGAGCTGTGTCAGGGCCCTGCCTTTGACTTCCCAGGAGAACTGTTCCTGCACTCGTTGTTGACCCGCTTGGCCCATCTGGGTTCTAAGATTGGCGTCTGCCGCTAAGCGAGTCATGGCGTTAGAGAGGCCATCAACCGTTTGATCGAGGGTGTGGGCCGGGACTTTTACTCCGGTTTGGTCAGTGACTTGAATGCTCGGCCCCCCTAAATCAAGACAGATGACCGGGCGACCGGTGGCCATCGCTTCGAGGCATACCCAGCCGCCAGAGTCGTGCAGACTGGCATGCACCAGTACGTGACATTGACTGAGATGGCGTAACGTTTCGGGTCGAGGCAATCGGCCCAGAAATTTGACCCGATCGCCCACGCCCAGTTTTTGGGCTAAGTTCTGCAGGTTCGCTTTCTCCGGCCCTTCTCCCAAAATCCAATACTCGGCAGAATCCGGTAAGCGGGCCGTGGCAAAAGCCTGGATACTGAGGTGCAACCCCTTCCAGTGCAGGAGCCTAGCCATGCTGATGAAACGAATCGAGGTGTCAGGAGGCGGTGGGCATTCAGACAATTGCTGGATCTCCTCTGCCGATAAACCCGACTCAGAATAAACCTCGACTGCGGTGGCCCCGATCGCGTGCAGTTGGTGGGCGGTATCCTGGGTGGTCGCCCTGGCCAGCAGACTGCGGCGGGCAGTCATGCGGGTAAAGGGGTCTAATGCACCGATTTGGTGAGCGATGGTTCTGAGGTACTCATAGAGTTTGGCTTGGAAGCTAAAGTCTGGCCAAAATGCCTTGGGGGCCACTTCGCCACCACCGACAGGACCCCAAATAAACGGCTGCGGCAGTAGCGCCAAAAAGCTGGGGGTGGAATATCTGACGTAGGTAACGTGATGGATGAGGTCAATGGCCACCGCTTGCATCAATTTTTTGGCGGCGAAGAAGGCCCCAATCTGCCAAAAGTAGTAGTGAGGAACGTGCGCTGGCGGCAACCAGGCGGCCACGAAAGGGGGGGCACAATAGACAAAATTCAAATTAGGCATCGGCTGTTGAGCGAGCTCGGACTCGATGGCTGGCCGGTTCTCAGACCGCGTCAACACCCAAACCTGATGATGTTTGGCCAGTTCTTTCACCAGATGCCAACCGACCCCAGGTTCAGAGCCCATATTGGGACGGCAAGCGTAGGCAGAGATGAGAATCTTAAGCGCCTTCATAGATTGTCTATCGACTCAAGTATGTTTTCGTAAACTGCCGCCACGCTTTCGGCATGGAGCTGCCAGGTAAACAACCTGGCGCGATCGCACCCGGCAACGACTAATTTTTGATATTCGGTGGGGTCTTGCTGCAGCCGCTTGACTGCCGCCGCGATCGCTGGGATATCGGTCGGCGGGACTAAGATGCCAGCATGGCCCACGACTTCTGGTAGAGCCGTCGTGTTCGAGGCAATCACGGGAGTCCCACAGGCCATCGCTTCGGCCGGAGTAATGCCAAACCCTTCGTAAAGCGAAGGCGCCACGAGCACATCGACGGCGTTGTACAACTGCACCAGGGCTGCTTTATCTGGTTTCCCCACATAAGTGACCCAATCCGTAAGGTTTTGCTGAGAGATATAGGTTTTTTGTTCGGTCGTAAAATCTGCTCCCGCTTTCAAAAAGTGAACTCGGTGCCCTTCTTGATGCAGGGCGTTTAGTACCTTGAGCACCGTGAAGATGTTTTTGCGGGGGTGATTAGAGCCGACATTGAGCAAGCAGAAGGTCTGAGCGGCCAAGTGGTACCGCGATCGCACTGCCTCAATCTGGGGTTGGGGGAGGGGCCGAAACTGGGCATCAATCCCGTTATGGGCGGTTTGCAAGGCGTCAGGGGCGACGCCAAAAATGTCCATCACATCTTTAGCAGTGTGGTGGGAAACGGTAATAATGCGATCGGCCTGACGGATACCGCGCACCGCGTAGCGCCAGATCCAGGTGCTGAGCAGCGGTAGCTGAGCCTGTTGACTGATATTTTCTGACTGTTTGTAGTTGATCAAATCGTGGCAGGTGACGATGACCCGCCGCTGCTGCTGGCGCAAACCGTAGACCAAATGCCCATCACTATGGTCAACCACGTGGAACAGATCGATATCAGCCTGGCGCTGCAGTTCTTGAGGCCAGGCCCAGTAGCGTTGATAGTATTTGCTGGCGCGCTGGATGGGAGAGCCGCGATACTCGGCAAAGGTCGGGGTCAGTTCCACAATGGACCACTCGGGTCGTGCCTCTCTCAGCCCTTTGACCAGACCATCGGCATAAACATCCATACTGAACGAGGCATTTAAGGCTCGTCGAACAATGGCAACTCGCATGGGTTTTAGAGGGTGCTAATCGGGGTTTGGGGAGCCGCCTGAGGAGTCAGTTTTGCCGGGTTTGAGCGGGCTTGAATCTGCTTAATGACTGCCAGGAAGGCCTGCAGCTCAAGCTTGAGGTCTTGCCCGGCAAAAATTTCCCTCGCCCGATCGCTGTAAAGGTAGCGGGTTTGAGGATTGGTCAGGGCCAAGATCGCCTGAGTCAATGCTTCCCCTTGGCCAGAGGGGTATACGAGCCCGTTATAGCGGTGTTGGACGGTGTCGCTATAGCCCCAGTTACCGCAGCGATCGCTCAAAATCGGCGGGCATCCTGCGGCCATCGCCTCGGAAATCACCAGCGGATGCGGATCGCTCCGGGAGGTCGACACAAAGACATCCATCGCGGCATAGTGCAGCGGCAGCTTGCTCTGGTTGACAAACCCGATATTTACGACTTCGCCCTTCATTTCAGCCAGTCGTCGATCAATCGCGGGGGCCAGTTCCCCACCGCCAATCATGACGCCGCGTATCCGAGCATCTTGCTGGTGAGCTCGGGCAATGGCCTCGATAAACTCAAAGGGATTCTTGCGCTCAATGTATTTGCCGGTAAAGCAGTAGAGAATCGTGTGCTCGTCCCAACTAAGGCTTTGACGCAGGCGTTGAATCTCGTCCTGGTTTTGGGCAATGGTGGTTTCGTAGCGATCGCGATCGACCGGGTAGCAGCCCCGCACCACAACATCCGGGGAAACGCCATAGTGACGCAGGTAAATCTCATTGTGGTCGCCACTCGAAATCCAGTGGTCGGCCAGGTTATACATCCAGGGATACAGCGCGGCCTTAGACAACCGACGCAGCGAGCTCTGTTGGGCATCGGTAATGACCGTGGCGTCGTTTTGCATGATCAGGGGAATGCCCCGCAGCTTACACAGGAGAATGGTCAGGCGGTAGGAGAGCGTATAAAAGCTGGGCAAAAAGACGGCGTCGACCTGGGCTCGGGTCAATCGGTTGATTAGCGCCGGATTCAACAGCCCTTTGGTCGTCGTGGAAGCCGTTTTACCGGTCCAGGTCTTTAAAAACTCGTGAGGATAGCCGCTGAGTAGGTCAACATCCCAAGGTTCAGTGCTACCGAGTTGGCGATCGCCACCAATTTGGTTTTCATTGCACAGATAAAAGGTATGAACCGATAGCCCCGGTTGTTGATTCAACTCCCGCCATAAAGGCGCATGGTGTTGAGTGGGATGGGTAAAAACGACCCCCAGGCGAAAGGGTTTAGTCATAACAGTTCCAATGAGTGTAATATCAGCAAAACGAAGCAAAACGAAGCAAAGAATCGTCTATTTTCTAGATGTGGCAAGCACTCTGTGCAGCTAATAAGCGGCGTATCTTCTTAGTACACCGGCAATCCTGCTGACCAAACTGACGTAATATGAAATCCCGCATGAATGTAAGCAGTGATGGATAATTCAGATTATTTGAGAAGCACCCTAAACTGGTAGATTACTGAATCCACGAAGTCAAATCTTTAGCAATCAGCGTTTGCAATTGGAGGATATCGTCTCTGTATTCGAGCATGAGTTGATGACGGGTTTCTGGGTTGAGTTTTGGTTTTTTACCAATGTTCCAGGCTTTGATTTTTGCGGCGACAGTATGCCTAATCTCTTTCGGCATAACCGCTTGAATCGTGCTCCTAAATACATTTTTTTGCGAAAAGAATTTTTGTAGCCTACGGCTCTTAGGCATGCCAGAAACATTCTGTCGGGTCATGTCAGGCACAAAGTCGCGATCAACGCCCAAAAAGTCGTAAATATCGGTTAACACGGCATGATTATCTTGTTTGAATTCATCAAACAGATAGATCTTGATCTGCTCCGGATTAAACAGCTCAAAATAGGGTTTGAGTTGGCGATAGTAGTATCCAGCTTCTCGGTAGTGCCAGAGGTGTGCCCAGTTATTTTGTCTTCTTTCTGATTCTGCTTTCAGAGCGGCTTCGAAAGAAAGCGTTTCATAGCCCTCTCGTAGCAAGTGGGTATAGCAGGAAAAGGCTCTGTCTACCGGATTTCTTAAAATGACCATGAGCTTCGCATCAGGAACATAGTGTTTGATGCGCCTAGCCGCCTTTTCACTGTAAAGATAAAGCGGGGAAGCTTCACCAATGCCAAGTTCGTTAGTCACATTAGCAAACAAGCTTTCATATTCTCTTAGGGTGGTAATTGAGTTATAATTAATGGCTGAGTCAGGATTTTGAAAGTTTAGGATCCCCCCTTCTAAAGCAAAAAATCTGGGCTCTTTGAGATCAGGCATAAAGATTTGCGGATGCTGCCGGAGGTAATAGTGGAGAGAACTGGTGCCCCCCTTAGCTGAGCCAATAATCAAAAAGTTAGGTAAGGTCATAAAGACGAATCTCTTGATAAGCCGGTAAAGCAATCAGTGGGCACATCCCAGGTTTGTAAATCTATCAATGTTAAGGCGGGCATCTTGCCCGCGAGCAGGAATAGGAAACAAAAGTGGCATGCACCCATAATCAATTCAGAGCCAGTTTTAGAATCAAGAGTGAACAAAAAATAGTGATGGCAAACAATTTCTAGCTAGCTGATTTCGCCAGCGCCTCAACTAATCGCCGTCCGAAACCGGGTCAAAACCCGTTGAATCGGTTTGGGTCTAAACTGGGGGGCTAACAACCACACAATGGCGGGTTTTGCCAGCGGGCGGGGCATCATTCCCACCCAGACAAACCACAGGCTATACAGCAGTTTTTTAGAGCTGTTGAAGCCAGAATATTTCAGGATGGCGCGAATGCCCCAATAGCTCAGGACGATCGCCCGATCAGTAGCCACGGGATGATGTTCTGGTTCTAGCTTGAGGGAAGCGAGCCGGGACCACACTCGACCAAAGAACCGATATTCCAGATCAGGGGGAACGGTGTAGCCCAGCGCTGCGGCCCGATATTTCAGCAACTCGCAGCGCTGCATGTCGTGGCGAATGAACCGCCGGAAGCGATCGCAGCTAAAGGTCGCTAAGGCCCACTGGTTATTGGTGTGAATGCGGTAGTTGCCCAAGGGTTCTTCAATTGCCTCGACCTGGCCATACAGCGGCATAAGCACCGAGAGATAGTCATCGGCAGTCGTCTTAAAGGCGTCGGGAATCGGCAATACATGAGTCATCGCGGTGCGGCTCAGGGCATTGCCACTGGTGGGCACGCCCGCGTAGGAGCCGAAGTTGATCACGATCTGAGTCAAGTCGCCCTGAGAGAGCTGATTGGCCTGGGGGTATGAGACGCCGCTAGGCTGACTTTGGGCATCAACGACCCGCAACCGATAATGAATTTTGGCGAGACCGGGCTGCCAGGCGGCCACGATGGTGGCGGCGGCTTGGGGTTCCAAATAGTCGTCAGCGTCGAGAAAAATGATGATGTCGCCGGTGCTGTGATTGAAGCCGTTATTAAAGGCGATGCCCTGTTTACTGTTGGGCTGCAGCACGGGCTTGATCGCCTCGCCATAGCCAGCGATGAGCTGGCGTGATGCGTCGGTGGAGCCATCATCCACCACAATCACTTCGATGTTGTCGTAAGTCTGATTGAGGGCGCTGTCGATGGCTTGAGCTAGGAAGCGATCGTAGTTGTAGTTGTTAATAATGATGCTGACCGTTAGCGCGTTTGCCGTTTGCGGCTGCTCCATGGGCGGTACTTCCATCGTTAGACCTACGCAACGAGAGTTTGATAGTGGGTTAAAGCAGTGGTGGCGATGGTTTTCCAGCAAAGCTCTTCTAATACATACCGCCGCCCGCGATCGCCCATCTCCACCCAGTCATCGCGTCGCTGCAAGAGCTGCTCTAACCCGGCTTTGATCGAGGCCACCGCAGGTTGCACTACCACCCCACAGTCACTGGCTTTGATGTGGGGGGCCACCCCGGCAATCTCGGAAACTAGCAGCACTCGCCCGGCCAGCATGGCTTCCAAAGCGGCCAGGCTAAAGCCCTCAAACCGTGAGGGCACGCAAAACACATCATGCTGCTGAATGAGTTGAGAGGGGGCCTGGGTGTAGTCAGGGTCGAGGAACTTCACCTGGTGTTGCAGATGCAACTCAGCGACCCGAGCTTCGAGGGCGGCGCGATCGTCGCCGGTGGAGCCCTGAAAGGTGAGCTGCAGGGGATGACGGTGCGAGAGGTCGTGAACGGCCTCGACCAAGAGATCGAGTCCTTTGTTGTAGGCATCAAAGCGCCCGAGAAACATGAGCCTGATGGGGTTGCCCGGTTGCCAGGGGGCAGGCTCGAAGTGGCTATCTTCGGGATGAAAACCGTTGGGAGTGGCGATGACGGGGGTGGTGATGTCCAGGCGCTGGAGGCACTGCTGATGGCGCTGATCGAGCACCTGAATGCCGATCGCCTGTTGCAGCATGGGGCGCTCTAGCAAGTACCAGTAGGGCCACTTTTTGTGACGACTGCGGCGAAAAAATTCGGGGGTGTAGGGGTCGTGGGGGGCCACGATGTAGGGCACTCGCTGTCGTCGCAATAAACGAGAGAGGCTAGAGAGGGTAGGGTGCAAGATGCCGTTGAGAATGACCAGATCAGAGGGGTGCAGGGTTTGACGCAGATACCGGCGCAAATCGGGAGAGAGTTTGAAGGTCGGGCGATGCTGCACGGGCTGGGCAAAGCACCGAATCGTGTAACCGGCAGGGCTTTGATGCACAGTGGTGTGGGTCGGAGACGCTTCGCTGAGAATGGTGACGTCGACGCCGGTGGCGGCTAAACCACTGGCGAGGCCGTGAACGGATTTAATCAGGCCCGCGTACCGGTTGTTGAAATTTCGCCCCTCGGCAGGGAAGTTGCGCAGGTAGAGGTAGAGTCTCATAGAGCGGGGACGGTTTTAGGAGGATGAGGGTGGCAACGGCCATTAACAGTTTCGGAGCGATCGCCCAGGAATCCGTAAGCGATCGCAAAACGCATAACTGGAGCAACTAGGGGCTTCATCATTTGGCGGTCGAATCCTGGTAGAGAGAGACATCGCCCCGAGCCTGTTGAGTGAATGCGGGCGCGATCATGCTGGAGCTTGAAGATTTCTGAGTTTGATGAATGACGCACCCTAGGCCCAGCCCAGCCAACCTTGCAAGCGCCCCTGTAGGGTGGCCCAGTAGGAGCGCATGTTATCTCTGCGCCCCCGCACTAGAGCGATCGCGAGACCGACGCTGGGGCGTAGCCAGTTGTAGATCACAAACCAGAAGGGATAGCGATGTTTGCGGAGCAAGCGCCCCCGCCCCATGGCGTAGGCGTAGGTTTTGGTAAAGTCTCGGGGAGCCTGAGGCAAGGGGACAGGGAGTTCAGCCTCGGGGAGTTTAACGGGGTGAACAACCGTGAGGTTGGGATCATAGTGGAGCTGAAAGCCGTTCTGTATCGCCCGCAGGAGATAATCAGACTCTTCGCCAGACCCCCAGGGGGTGCCCGCTCCGACACCTAAGCTTTCATCAAAGCCCCCCACTTTTTCAATGACGGGGCGGCGGAGAAAAATGGTGTACGAGATGCCTCTGCGCCAAAGATTAATAGGGGTGATGGGGCCGCTCTGGCGATCCCAGATTGAGGCATTGCCAGCCGGGCGGCCAGTCAAGCCATCTTGCTGAGAGCTTTCGGCAAAAAAGTGGTGAACTCGCTCTAGCAAGTCGGGGGGATAGGCACAGTCATCGTCGGGAAAGGCCACTAGGCTACCGGAAATCTGCTGAATGCCGACATTACGGGCGAGGGAGAGGCCTTTGGGTGAGCGCAGATGAGAAATGGGAAATTTGTCTTGATAAGGAGCCAGGATATCAACTAAGCGATCGTCGAGATTTTGATCAATCACGATTAATTCAAAATCTCGATAGGTCTGGGCATCCAAGGACTTGAGAAAGTAACTAATCTCGGCAGTGCGATGCAGGGTCGCTAAAAGCAGGGAAAATTTCATGGCTGAAACTTGACAAAGCCTTCTGTAGAAAAGAGCAAGAGTTCGCAGCAAATGTCACTGAATCAAGGCTGTTCGGTAATGTCCACCCGATGACGGTAGATAGAGAGAAGGGGGCATCCCAGAGTTGCAAATTCATCAATCCCTTTAGGGCGAGCAGCTTGTCCGCGGTTCAGGACTAGCGATACACAATTCGAATGCACTCAAGCGCAGGAGAGGTAGATCCCCCTAACTAAAAAGATTGAATTTCAGGCAGTCTTCACTTCGCCAGCCCTTTCTGCCAGTTGGTGATTTTGCCATAGCCATCGCTGCCCAAGAGGCAAAAGGCTAAGCCTTTAAGCATGGTTTTTCTGGACCAAGGCAAAAATTCAATCATGTCTAACCAGCACCCCAAAGCCGCCAGTCGCTGATGGCTGTTCATTTGTGCCTGCAGCTGCCTGAGCTTAACAAAAGCCATATGCTTAGCGACCCAACGCTGATAAGTTTGTTCCCCGACGTGGGTTTTCATGGTGGCCCCCCAACGAGCTTGAAACAGCTCTAGCCCCTGCTTTTTGGCCTGCCAGTTGCCGCTAACTTGATGACTGTTATGGACGTATTTGGTCACTAGGGGAGTTTGAACAGCCGCAAACTTGTTGGCCGCTTGCGCCAATCGGAGAAACAGATCGTAGTCTTGAAAACTCGGGAGGCTTTCATCAAAACCCTTGATAGCTTGCAGAGCCGTACGCCTGATCAAAAAGGTCGACAGAGCCGGGCACCAGCCATTGAGCAGTGGTTGAAAGACATCCCCTTCGTAGGGGGCTGGATTGAGTGTTCGCTGTCCAGACATTTCTTGGTGCTCATCATATTGGCAATAAATCACTGAAACGCTGGGGTCTTGGTTAATGAGAGCAAGCTGCTTTTCCAGCTTTTGCGGTAGCCATTCATCGTCGCTATCTAAGAACGCCACAAAGTCTGCTCGGGAGGCTTGAATGCCCTGATTTCGGGCATAGTTACCGCCACAATTTTGCGGAAGTTGAATGTATTGGAGGCGGTCATCTTTGAGATTGTGGATCACCTCCGCAGTGCGATCTGTGGAGCCATCATCCACCACAATCAGCTCAATGTCGGAGAACGTTTGACTCAATACGCTCTGCAGGGTGCGTGGCAAGACATCTGCCCGATTAAAGGTGGGGACGACCACACTTACGAGGGGAGATGTTGGGGATAAACCCGTGGGTGTATTAGAGAGGGTCATGGGTGGTGGCCTAAAGAACTCATGAAACCAGGCGGGCTTGCAGATAGAGTTGAACTTCTTTCCAAAGGCTGAGATACCGAATGGCCACAAAGACCAGGCTCAGCCCAATCCGGTGATCTAGGCTGGTAATTTCCTGGTCTGAAAATACGCGACTGATGTCTCGAATGGGGGGTCTAGTTTGCCAGACTATGCGTTTGATAAAGCGGTTGATGGGCTCCGATTGTCGAGCATCAATTTTGTAGCGGCCTTCGATGACGCGGCTAATTTTTTTGGCGATTTCAGGCCAGGAGTGGCGGGCGGGATGAGCAATGCAAACATCGTCGGCGTAGACCTGCTGGTAGCCAGCCGCGTAGACTCGCTGACCCCATTCGCGATCGCCGCCGGACTTGAGCTGGGCGTTGAAAAGACCAACGGCATCAAAGATCGCTCTGGAGGTGAAGAGGTTGGCAGTGGCTCCGTAGTGGTCTTCGGCAATATAGCGGTGCTGCTGCAAGAAGTTGCGACTATCGAAGAGTTCGACGACAGTAGGGCGATCCTGTTGTTGGAAGAAAAGCTGAATCTTACCCGCGACGAGGCCGCAGTTTTCGGTAGCGAGAAAGCGAGCAATGCCGTTTGCGATCCAGTCTGGGGCAGGAATGCAGTCGGAGTCGGTGAAGCCCAGGAGTTGGCCACGGGCCATCTGCAGTCCCCGGTTGCGGGCAGCGTAAGAGCCCGGTTGGCTCTCTGAGGTGAGGCGCACTTGCAGATATTGGTTAGCTAGATCATCGAGGGAATGATCTGAGCCATTGTCGATGACGATGACTTCGTATTGATCTTTGGGGTAGGTCTGGTGCTCTAGGGCTGCCAGACAGAGGGTAAGGCGATCGCGATCGTTGTAGACCGGGATCATGATTGAAACAAAGGGCTGAGTCATGGCTTCCCCCGATGCAGACAGCTTTCATAGACGTCTAGGTTTTTCTGGGCGACAAATTCCCAACTCCATTCCTGTGCCTTGGTGTAATTGTGTTGCCCCATTTGGGCGATCGTCTCTTTTTGGGCCAGGGCAGCTTGCATCGCGTGCAAGAGGCTGTCGGGCTGATCGGGATCGTACAAAAAAGCGCCTTGATCGTCTAATACTTCCGGTATGCAGCCTTGATCGGGGGCAACACAGGCTTTTGCAAAGGACATGGCGAGGAGTACAGCTCCAGAGGTCAAAAACTGGCGGTAGGGCAGCAGCACGACGTCACTGGCATTCATATAGACCTGAACTTCATCATCGGGGATAAAGCGGGCTTCCAGCTTGATGCGGGGGTCAGCTTGGGTGTGCTGTTTGATTTCGGCTATCAGGTCGCTATCCTTAGCAGAGCCAGCGATCATCAGGTGAATATTTTGGTCTTTAGGCAGTTGGTCAAAGGCGGCAAGGATTTCGGGGACGCCTTTATAAGCGCGGATTAAACCAAAGAACAGAAATACAAAGGTTAAGTTGGGAATTTTTAGCTGTTCTCGAGCTTGAGTCTGAGTGCAGGTTTTGGGGTATTGGCCAATATAGTTAGCGTGGGGAATGACAAAAATTTTACCAGGACACTTAACACCATACTGAGTAATGATTTCTTGTTTGGCTGCTTCCGAATGAGCAATAACAGCATTCGATAGTTTGACAACTATCTGGGTAGAAAGGTCATCAAGAGCAGGATGCTTGCTATCGTGGCTTTTAAGGTTATGAGCTGTCCAGACTATCTTTTTCCCCTGAAACCCAAGGATGAATAGCCCTGCAGCAAACTTACTAAACCTAACAAAAGATTTAAGCCTACTGGGGGTGTCAAGATATTGGTGAATCCAATGCAGATGAACGACATCTGGTTGCCAATCAGATACGGCACTAGGCAAAAAAGCTCTGTACCATTCGACGCTTTGAATGTTTGCGGATAAGTTTGACAGATGATTAATGAGCTGATCTTGATAAGGATTGATGCCTGCCAATTTTGGCGCAATACTGACTTTCATGAGTAACGTCACTAGATTGATGGATTCAGGTATGCACTAATCGGTCATACAGCGTTCCTGAAGCTAGTGAGGTCTAAAAAATAGCCTGAAGCCCCTGTTCTTAGGCCAGCGACTGCCTCTCACCCAGCAAGGAAATGCTGTAAAGCCTTAAATGCTCATCAAATATGATGGACATTTCTAGTTTTCTTTGGAGCATTTCTACCGCAAGAGCCTGATCAACTAAAGAACTATTTTCCAACTCAAGAACTGATTTTACAATCGCTTTAGGACTAAGCGATTCAAGCAGCTTGAGTGAGTTAGGAGAAATAGAGTTATATTCCTGAATCTGCGGTAGGTCTGTCGCCAAAATCCGAGGATGTTGTACAGAAATCCATGTAGACAGTGATCCCGAAGCAGAGCAGTTTCTGAACGGACATAAGGCAATATCTGTGGCAAATAGGTATTGTTCTAGTTCGCCTTCAGATAAATATCCGGTAATGCGCAGTCTATCTGAAACACCCAGTTGCTCCGCCCGTTTAACCAGCCCATCGGCAAAACCAGTTGAGCGTTCATTAAATTTGCCGGCGAATATCATTATAAAGTGTTCTGGCAACATTCCAAGTGCTTCAACAGCAATGTCATGGCCTTTACGCTTGTGAATCCATCCTAACAAGGTCACAACTTTATAATTGTCTAGCTTTAGAGATTTTCGAGCTGCGTGTAGATCGATCTTCTTTTCTCTTTGCTCTACAAAATGAGGGATATTTTTTATCTTTTGTTTCAAGCTATGGCCTGTCATTGACCGCAATCTCTCCTGCTCTTGTCTAGTACAGACAAAAGCAGTCTGCAAAAAGCTTAAAAGAATCCGATAGAAGAAATTATTCCAAGCCAACTTTGCTCGTAGAGATTTTGCAATTTTTTTGAATTCAAGATTAAGAATTGCTTGCCTATGATTGAGTGAAAACTCTTTTACATAAATATCGTGGAGAGTTGCCACGGTAGGACATTTACAGCTAGTGATAAAAAGCCATAAATAAAACAACCTTAACTTTTTACCCCAAATCCATTGACTAAATTGAAAGTGAACGATATCTGCTTGAGATAGCTGATTGGCTGACTGTATTATTTTTTTGGTATTAACCTTCCAGTCATCTCCTAGCTCAAGCCCAGCTTCAATCACTTCGATGTTGTCACATTTTTTAGCTTCTCGGGCTAGAGATTGACCATAGCGGGTAACTCCGTGATCGAAAGTTCCAATGTGTAAGTATCCAATTTGCATATGACCCAATCATCCAGATAATTATTGATATCTCAACAAGTCACATGATTTAAGAATGATTTGAAAAGTTCAGCATTGACTTCTTATGGATTTCCGGGAGTTTCTTAGAAATTTGATTCCTCACCTCACTTCTCTTACTCATAGCGGAATTCAAGAACTGGAGAAACTTGCTTGGCTGCAACGCTTCTTCAGGGGTGATCGCCATATCATCAATTTCAAAGTGCTTGAATAGTCCTTCAAATTTGCCTTGATAAGTTATGCAGGCAGTAGGAGTACACTGGCCCAGTGCAGCAATGGCTAAATGCATTCTCCCAGTTAGCACAAGATCTAGATTTCCACACAAAAACTTAATCTCTGAGGCCGTATATGGAACCGGGATGGCAATGCTGTGTGTCTTGATATGTTGTGGTAAACCATCCAAAATCAACTCTGCGAATTGAATATCGCCAACACCATTTTTGCTTCTAAAGTCATGTGGAATTAAGACAAAGCTATAATCGTTGTCTTCCGAGAATTTAGTAACAACATCAATATAAATCTTACAAAGATCATGAATATCTTTGCCTTTTGCATCATTGAGCAAAACATGGTTGGCATTGATGCCTATAACAGATCTGTCTTTATTTTTCTCATTGATAATCCATTCAATTACTGAAGACATTCTCTCCGAGCTATTATCTGGTTTCAGTAAAAATGCTAAGTCTGCCACTAAATTAACGGGTCTATTTAATACACAAGCTAGACGATCTCTAGAAATTGGATCCCTCGCATATAGTCCAATTTCATGACTCAGTGATGACAACGCTTTAACTACAGATGCCCTAGGGTTTTCATTAAAACTAAATCCTAAGATGGATGCGTTTAGACCAACTTTACTTGCTATTGATGTTAGTTGCAGTCTCAGCAATGAACCACCTTCACTGTAATGACCATCCATAACATCCGCACCAAGACAAAAGAAATCTGTATACTTGCTCGCTAACTTCGCAAATTCATATCTTTCTGTACAGACTACAGATTTTATCCCGCCGTAGAAAGATGAACAATCTTCTGCCGATTTATAAGCAATTGAAGTTATTTCTTCAACCCCTTCCACCGTTAAATGGCTTATAGTTGCTTCCATCATGGCTTGGTCGCCAAGTGAGCCCGCGTCTGCCGGTGGAAGAATCAAGACGGCCTGACTATCTATTCTGTGAAGTCCAATCTTTCTGCTTAACTTCAATCTGAAACAATAAAAGTCAAACACCAGAGCTTTAATAGCTTTCTTTATCTTTTTCATAGCAGCTGCCTTTGATACCTATGATACGAGGAATACTTGAAATCCGAAGTAGTCTTTAAGCTTCAATAAAATCACAAGGGACATCAAACAACTGGGTAGCTTTAAGTACTTTTTCGGCGTCGGCTTTATGCAACTGATTTTTCCATTTTTCTGGTTCTTTCGCAGACTCTCTAAAAGGAGAATAGGCCTTTCCACTGTTTATGCTTGTGGATCGGCTAATAAGAGAATCAGTTGCCGAAGTCCATTTCAGACTGAGGTTTTCAAAAAGATTTTGATACGCTCGCAGTGGGTTTTTACATAAGTCTTCATGCCTAATAAAAATCCAATCAGGATTAGCGACCCGCTGTTTTTCTAAAACAAAATGATTAGCTCCATAGAACAGTCCTAGATTATGAAAGAAGTCATCCTGTCCCCTCAGACAATCTGCAAAAGGGCTCAAAAAATCATCCATGAGCTTCTGCTGATTAATCAATCTTTCCAGGGCTTCAATTCTCCCACTCTGTCTAGTTTTTTCAAAAGTGTTTGCCCAGCTGTAAGCCAATGCACAGGGGTGGCGAGTAATTATCACCACCCTTGGAGAAAATCTTTTGCTAATCCAAGACAGTGACATTGTGGAGTAAACATCTTTAACCAGAACCCTACCTGGCAAAAAACTGAGGTTTCCATCTAATCTGTTATAGGGCCAAGCCATTTTACGCTTTACCCAGTCGTCATTTAGACGGCCAGAAAAAATGCATTGCCAAAGCCCAGAAAACTCTGGGTCTTCATCATCATCCCGAAGGTACTTAAGCCAGTGATCTTTGGCTGCCGCGACATGATCTTTATTAAACGGTTCATAAAAATATTTAACTCCCTTGGCTGTGTTCATTACAGAAGCAAGCCAAGTGGTGCCACTTCTTGGTAAACCAACGATTAAAATTGGTTTTTTATCTGTTTTTAGACTCATGTCACTAAACCTGTTTTTATCTGCTAAGCATTATCTTTCCAGAGCTGATTCTCAGCTCCTTCAAAGTTGGAAACAACAATTCCGCTAATGGGCTAATAGTCAGGATGCAACAGAGTAATTACTCCTGGATTTCGGGAAGTATTGATGGTTTTTAGCCTCGGATCATTTCAAGCTGCATCTGGTGGTATTCCATAGCGCGCCCTGTTGATCTGACAGCTCTTGACAGCTACCTTGCTCAACCACCCGCCCTTTGTCCAAATCACTACTTTTGCAGCACCTGCAATGGTTGATAAACGGTGGGCGATCGCGATCGTCATAGAAAGAAACAGTCATCGAGACACAAGTCCAGCTTTCTTTAGTCATAGCGCCTCTTGACCAAACCTTTACAAACAGCTTCTGTACAGTTCAACCAATCGGTCATTCAACATATTGAGATCATATTTTTTCTCAATAAACTTTCTGCCAACAGTACCCATTTGATGCCAAGTTTCTGGATGTTTAATCAAATAGAGAAGCTTCTCAGCTAGAGAGTCAACATCGCGCTCAGGCACGAGGAAACCCGACTGACCATCCAATACTCCATCAGGAATACCATTATGCAATGTAGATATCACTGGCAATCCGATTGCTTGAGCTTCTTGTAAAACTAATGCTTGTCCTTCCATGTCGCCATTTGGAGCAGTGACACTAGGCAACATAAAAATGTGTGATTTTTGGTATATGCCCCGAACAATGTCTTGAGTCTTACCTCCGAGAAATGTGATTTTTTCTGCTACTCCCAGGTCATGACTTAAGCGTTCAAGTCTATCTCTGAGGGGGCCATCACCTACGATCTGATATTCAATATTAGGGTGCTCAAGAGCGACTTTGGCAAAAGCTTGTATCGAGAATGCCAGGCCCTTCTTCTCAACGAGACGTCCAACTGATAAGAGTCTTATGGTTTCTCCAGGCTGGTATTTAGGTGGAGAAAATTTATATTTTGATAAATCAAGGCCAACCGGCAAAATTTGAATTTTATCAGACGGACAGCCCAGTTTTATTGCCTTCATTGCAGTATAACTAGTATTAGAGGTGTACAGATCGGCCTCTTGGAATACCAGATCTCGCACCAAAGGAGAACATCTAATATTATCAGGAACATTGACGTCATATCCATGAAATGTGACGATAATTTTTGCCTCATTTTTGGTCAGCTTTTTGATCGCCAAGCTATCCAACCCATGAGTCAGAAAATGGCAATGGATAATGTCATATTGGCATTTTCTATCATAAAAAACCTCTGAATAATTCTGCATTAAAAATGAAATTCTAGAATGATATTTTAGAGGCGAAAAAAATATCTCAGAATAGAATTTGGGAGCCCTTAAAAAATGAGTGCCTACACGGCAGAGACCTTTTATTGATTGTCTAAATGGACTACGCGAAACAAGTGGGAGATATGTTGTACTTTCTAAGATATGATATTTTTCAATCTCAGGATGAAAAGCAATCTCACCCTCTTCATGCGCAGTTGAGAAAATATCAACCTTATGACCTCTTTCAATTAATCCAACGATCTGGTTGATGATAAAGGTGATCGATAGACTGGGAAATTTGCCTACCACGAAAGCAATATTCATGATAAAAATTCATCTAATTAGACTCTTTGAAGTCAATGTAAAAGTATAGATCTTCTAGAAAGCCAGCATGTTTCGATTTGTACTAGCTTTTCTAAGAGAGTTACCCATTGACACAGTAACTCTCTTGAGAATATTGCTTTCCACCTTTGAGAAAGATATAATCCTTCAATTTGTTCTGTGAAAAGGTCATATATTTTACTAGAATCTGGAGAGCTGTAGGTCAAAAGCAATCGATAAAAGGCTTATGCATTGTAGAGTATCTTAGCTATTCTCTTTCGACTTCAAGTAAGAATTGCTAAGGTAAGGGTTGAGCTTTTTGTCAACTTCGATGAGAAGCTTATAGAGCAATTTTCGCATTATCTTATTCTCACCAAAATAATTACTAAAGGGTTTTAGAATAGTCTTGTGTCTTCTCCAAGCCATCTTTTTGTACTCTTTCTTGAAGTATTGATTTTCTAGTAAATTCCATTTCTCGCGAAAGTGCTCTAGCGTTTTGACTGTCCAATCGTCTCCCCATCGCAGCATGTAGTAAGCCAGATCAGTTCTTTCAATGGGAGGTGCATAGACATAGGTGACTACGCAATCGGGCTCAAAATACACTTTTCCGTCAAGCTTTGCCACTTGCATACAAAAATCTACGTGCTCTTTGATATTCAGCATAGACTCATCGAGCAAACCTACTTGTTCAAAAATATCGCGTCGTACAAGCATGCAATGGAATTCAATGAGTTCGGTTTCGCGCTGGGTTAGTCTATGTCGAACCTTCTCAAGCGGTTGCCGATGAAAGTACATCTTTTCACGCATCAGCCGACGACCCTTGACATCGACAACGACGTGGGCTTCTCCACCTGCACAGTGCACAGTTTGATGTAAGGGCAATCCTTCACACTGCAATGGCCCGACAACTGCGGACTGGTTGCTCTCTGCACAATTGACGAGTGCTTTTAACCATCCACTTGAAACGACTACATCATTGTCAACAAATACCAAGTACTTAGTATCTACGGCTTGAATCCCAATGTTGCGCGCTTCATTCGGTGAAAGATATCGATTCTTACGGATCAGCTTAAATCCTTTTTCTTCTGCTTGAGACTTGAGGTGTTTATAAATACTCTTGGGTGATTTTCCATCTATGTAGACTAGTTCAAAGGGGATTTTTGTATGGTCATAGATACTTTCGAGAGATTCTTCTGAATAGCTGAATCTTTCTCTTGGTACGACTACAATTGTGACATCTGCTTGCATTTTGAAACTTCCTATAATCATGAAAAACAGTTTTTGGATGATTTGAATTTATCAAAAATATTAAGATCTAAACATCGGTATTTTTATCTTGTGATCTTGGTGCAAAGAAATTCGAACTCATTCGTTTGATTTCCTGATAGAAAAATTTACTACACAATGACATTGCTTTTCATCAAGCTCAAGATAATTTCTCCTGTCACCGAACTCAAATGACCTGAGCTTTTAGCGATGAATAGTTTAAAATTTTGACATCAAGATATTTTTATTTGCGCCCATAGAGATCTGAATTGGTTCATGAAAGTCAAATGGGCAAGATTTTTACCATAAGGTTTTTCACGGTTTATGCAGGATCGCTATATGAAGATAAGGTCAGTAAAAACTGATGGTAAAGCACCGGTAATGGCTGTCTTCGTATAGTTAGAGCAAACATTTTTCCTTAGCCTGGGATCATTTCAAATTGCATCTGGTGGTATTTCCACAGTGCACCCTGTTGATCTAACAGCTCTTGATAGCTACCTTGCTCAACCACCCGCCCCTTATCCAAAACCACGACTTTTTCAGCGCCGGCAATTGTGGATAAACGATGGGCGATCGCAATTACAGTTCGGCCTTGTGATAGTCGCTCTAAAGACTCTTGGATCAGCTTTTCAGTGACCGAATCCAGCGCACTGGTGGCCTCATCCAAAATCAGAATCTGGGGATTTCGCAGCAAGGCCCGAGCAATGGCGATCCGCTGCCGCTGCCCGCCAGAGAGTCGCACGCCGCGATCGCCCAAAATTGTTTCAAACTGCTCCGGCAAAGCCAAAATAAATTCCAGGGCATTCGCCTGTCGCGCCGCCTCGACAATCTTGCTATCAGTGGCTCCCTCTACGCCGTAGGCAATATTCGCCCGCACAGTGTCGTGAAATACATACGTATCCTGGCTCACGATCGCCATTTGTTGCCGAAATGAGTTAATTTGCAAGTCGCTGAGTGCCACCCCATCGACTAACAACTGCCCCTGTGTCGGCTCATAAAACCGGGGAATCAAATCCGCCAGTGTCGTTTTACCGGCTCCGGAAGAACCGACCAGCGCCGTGGTTTCTCCCTGCTTAATCGACAGCGTGATGTCGTGCAACACCGGCTCATTGGAGTCATAGCCAAAATCGACACCGATTAAATCAATTGATCGCCGCAGCTGACTGAATTCGACTAAGCCATCTTGCAAATAGGGTTTGTTGTCTTCCCGCAGCAAGGTGTTGACACTATGCATTGACCCCTGTAGACCATTGAACCTAGTTTTAGCGCTATTCAGTGCTGATACAAAGGGGGTTAGTCGAGTCAGCGCAAACAAAAATGTCAGCACCGACGACGCCTGCATCTGCCCGTTCACAATCAAAAAGTTGAACGTAATTGCCACCATGGCAATCAGCATGGTGGCAGAAGCAGCCTGAACCAATGGGTTTACTAAAGCCGCCATCCTCTCTAGATTGAGCTGGGCTTGACGGACTGACTCCGTAGCCTTGACAAAGCGTTGGCGCTCATAGGCCTGGGTACCCGAAGCATGTACCGTGCGAATGCCATTAATAAACGACAGCAACACACCCATCATTTGCTTATTCGCCTTAGGTACCTCAAAGCCAAATTCACGCACGCGGCGGGTCAGATTCGTAATGCCGACTGACATCAGCCCAAACAATAAAATTGAAGCTAGCGTTAGCTGCCATGACAGCATTAACATTGCCCCCAAATAGGCCAGCAGCGTCGTGCCCTGGGTCAAAAAGATCGTAAAGACACTAAAAATTTGCTGTATTTGGTTGACCTCAGTGGTGACACTACTGGCTAGGTCGCTACCTCGGGTTTGAGTGTAAAAACTCAGCCTGACTTGCTGCAGCTGATCGAAAATGCGTTGGCGCAGGTTTTCCACCAGGTTGAACGTCACCGACTTTGACGCGATTTGGGCCGTGTAGGCAAACAGTCCCCTCAACCAGATCAGCATCAAAATCAAGGCCGACAGACGATAAATCCGCGCCGCCGGATCTACCTGGGTCGCCAGGACGTTGATGTCGAACCATTGCCAGCCCGTTTGCAACGGTGGTTCATTCGGGTTGGTCAATCCCTGCAAAAACGAAGCAATAATGCCGACTGTGCTACCTTCCGAGAAAGCTCCCAGCACAGAAAACACAATCGCCGCCGCTACCATGCCACGCATCAGCTTCAACTCGCGCAACACTAGCGCATTGTCGCGCCAAAAACTAGTAGATTTGATGCCCTGCTTCAGCAGGCGCTTACCGGATGCCATTATTGGTAAAGTCATTCTTATAGGTAAGAGATACATGAATTCGAATACCAGCTTTGCTGCAGATATTTGAGCAATGTTCTGTCAAAATTGAGACGATCCCAGCTTTAGATAAAAAGACCAATAACCATGTTCCAATTTTGTCAGAGGTTACCCGATATCTTCATAGATTAAAAGATCGCCAATGCCAGCCTGAGTACCCCTATTTTGTTATCTCTCTGAAGGTATAGGCACTGCTCAACGAGTCGAAAAACTGAGAGCAAAAGAATGCCTAAGCCCACCCTCTCTAAACCAAACGCGAAGATTGCCCTAAATCCACCTGCCATACAGTCCCAAAACCTACTGATCTAACACCACAAAAGATATCCAGCTCGTTGCCAGGCAGCTCCGCAAGAGAGCTAACATGTTCTGCTTTCCTCGTCCCAAAATCGTAGATTGGCTTGCAGTCTTTTCAATTCTCATCTACGGCTAATCGACAACCCGAGTTTAAACCACCCTGGCAGAGCAGAGAGACTGAGATCCTGAGACCATCGAAGCCTACTCACACATTAGAAAATATGAAATATGCAGTTGTTAATGGTCTTTACAAGACTAAAATGCTCACCCCGGATATCTCTCTATTGACCTCAATCCATATGCTGGGGTTCCAAAACCTGTAAAGACTTCATCAAACAGAAATTCAGCCCCTACACCCAAAATCCCTAGCTCCATTGAGGCTGGTGAATCGGGCCTGGCGACGGGTAAATTCGCCCACAGTGGGATTTCCTGCCGGAGGAATGACATTCGGCACCTGTTGCCATAGCTCTCTAGGAGCCGATCTCAATTCATAGGTTCTTTCATCTGTTTTACAGACGTGATACCACTGCGATTGTTGACACTCGTTGCACCAAAAATTTTCGAGCCATTCTCCTGGCATGGGAACCGTGCCATAACTCGAGATCACCAAGCGCGATCGCTTCGAACTCATCCCTCGCGCCTGTAGTTGCTCTGCCTGCTCCGCAAAGAGCGGGTATTTCAAGCTGACACTGTCTAGATAACACTGGTGAATGGGACAGTGAATCGCTCGACGCTTCGAACGTTTGCGATTGCGATCGCATCTTCTGGTCATTAACTGTCTCCAAAAATTCAAAACTCCACAATCTAGCAACTCAGGGTATTTAGATTAGGCAGTCTAAGATTCAAAAAATTGAATAATGACCTCTCAAGTCTTTCCGATCCTATTGCGATTCCTAAGCGGATGATGGAAGTAATTAATCCTGTAGAGTCTGTAACGCAAAACCGTAGCTCACTATTCTGTGAATCTCTAATGCGTTACTTTCTATTAATACTCACAAACATCAATCTGATCCGCAAGTTTTTCCGGATTTTCCGAAAATTTATCTCCATAAGATCTATCCATTACACTGAAAAGTCTCCATAAGGCTGAAATTCAGTAAGATTCATTTACGCAAAGCTGTCAGTAAGTAAACTCATTCAATTTTCTCAATCATTAAAGCGATTAATTAGTGTGAGAAAGCTGATCTCAAAAGCTACTCTCTCTCCTTTAGAATTGATCACTTGATTAAATGCTGACCTCCTCAAAAAGCTTGTTGCTATTCAGCCTAGCCTTCCACTATTCACTAACTGCTAATCCTCTAGAAGGATAAAGTTGTCAGAAGATATTTTACAAAATCCAAGAACTCCTTGCCGCTACAGCTTAAAGTTTACAAAAGAGCATTTGAGTGCTCTGAGTTGCTATTGCGAGTTTGAACATTCCTTGAAACCAAGGGAATCTCGGGTAATTGCCACCTTAAGGATAAAGTCTAACAGTTACCATGGCCCCGACTCGGTGCTTAAAAAAGAGATGCTGTGGCAAAAATTTGAGGAGCGTTATCAGAGGAGCAGAATTTAATACGCCCCCTGCTTCGACAATAGAACGACGACTGTTTCCCAGATGAGTTGTAAGTCATACAAGACCGACCATCGAGTCTGGTATTCCACATCCATACTGACGATACTTTCGAAGTCTTTAATGGTTGAACGACCTTGAGCCTGCCATTTACCCGTCAAGCCAGGTTTGACATTGAGCCGCTGCCAGTGGTGCTGTTCATATTGACGAACCTCATCGAGAGTTGGGGGGCGGGTTCCGACTAAACTCATATCCCCTTTAAGCACATTCCAAAACTGAGGAAATTCGTCCAGACTGCGACGGCGCAAAAACTTACCGACACGAGTAATCCGAGGATCATCCTCATTCTTAAAGATCAACCCCTGAGCCTGATTTTCGACCAAATGCTTGATCGCGTCGGCATCAGTCACCATAGAGCGAAATTTCCACATGCGAAAGGGTCTGCCATGATATCCACATCGCAGTTGGCTATAAAAAATCGGGCCTTGGCTATCCCATTTGATAGCGATCGCGATGGGAAGCAGCAATAGCAATAAAGCTAATAACCCGACTAGCGCGCCTAAGATATCGAGCGATCGCTTAGTCAAGGATCTGATGGAAGGGTGAGGAGAACCTAAAGCCAAATATTCTGGCACCACAAGGCATGGATGAAGGTTATGGGCATGAGAGTACAGAACTGAGAAGGGAAATAACATGACGGTCTATCCAAAGGACTTACATCGAACCAGGGACTACGGTAGATTGCGGTAAACAGGTGATTTTTGATGAATATCCTGTCAGTGTGCGTATGCTCCAAAAGCTAAATCCTTGACTCAATTCTTCAACGTCTGACAGCACCCCTTGAGTTTATTAATCGATGCCTTACTCACCTCGATCGAAGAGTCTAAGTTTCTAAACAAGGACAATGAAAGAATAGTAGGCAAAAGAGCCCGTGACTACGCTTACACCTCGTATTGCTCATGTTTTTGCTCTCTCAAATTTCATGTTCTTGCAAGGCAATTTTAGTGAAGTAGCTTTCAGGATAGAGTTGACTTCTTGACTCAATGATTCTACCGATGATACTTTTTTTAGTTTCCTGACTTAAAAATTAAGGGCACGCTCAAATCCTTCAAGGAAAGAAAGAAATAAAGCAGTCTCCAGGAAATCCAATAAACGCTGACAATCGTTGTCAGCATCAAAGATATTCATTAAGTCGAAAATAGAAGTTGTCCACTTCATGGTCGAGACTTTTATGGCTGTTTTTCGCGGACTCAAATTTGCCCGATCAGGTCTTATTAAAAACCCGCTCTAAGCGCCTCCTTAATCGGTAAGAGACGATCTGCTTTGCCGATAGAACCAGAAAAGGTGGAATTGTCGTTGAATAGCGCTTCCACAATCGACCGGGCTCTTGTATTAAGCGAAATAACCATTCCAACCCCTTCGACTGTACCCATTGGGGGGCCCGTTTTTGAATGCCAGCGTACATCGGGAAAGCCCCCCCAACGCCGACCATGACAGCCTGAATTTGCCTGACATGCTGGTGCATCCAAATCTCTTGTTTGGGACAACCCAAAGCAACAAATACAATCCCCGCTTGGCTATTGTTAATTTCCTCAACCACTTGCTTGTCTTCCTCCGTAGTCAAAGGACGAAAAGGCAATGGTTTCATGCCGGCAATTGCCAAATCGGGAAACTCCACCTGAAGTCGCTCGTGCATATCACTCAAGGTTGGTGGGTCAGTTCCCATAAAGTAGACCTTGATGTCATTCTCTGAAGCTTGGGCACACAGGGCTCTCATCAGATCCATCCCGCAAACTCGCTCGTGAGAACTTTTAGTTAGCAGGTTCATGGCCCAAACAATCGGCATGCCATCAGGAGTCAACAAGTCTGCATGGTGCAATACCTGAGCAAAAGTCGGGCTCCTACGGCCTTCCATCAGCATGTGAACATTAGCCGCACACACAAACCGACTTAGTCGCTGTTTGCCCCACCGCATAATGCATTCAATTTGATGAGGAAACGGATCTGCAGCTATCGGAAATCCAAGTACCTGTTCGCAGGAGCGAAATGTTGTGTTTGTCATAATCCTTAGGGCATGTGAGGACAGAAATGGTAGATGCCCCGATAGGATCTTCGACAAAATCTCACGCAAAAGTGAGCTTAGGAAACAGCATATATGCTTCCTAAAAAACATTGATTCAACAGCAGCGGATAGTTCAAAAAAGGAGCGAATTGAATCGTCATTAAATTCGCTTTTTGAATTCTGCTTAAGTTAACACCTTTTGTCAAGTTCAGGCTTTCACGGCTATTGCTGTCGAATCTTCGAAGACGGATAAAACACCGCTTTTAATTGTCATTATTGGCTGCAAAGCATTTGAGCAAAATTAGACCCACAGCATTTATTTGTCAATAAATAAATGCTGGCAATATACGTGACTTGACTCAGCTATTTTTGTTCCCGTCAAAAAATGTATTCAATTGAATCAACAAAAAATGTATTCAATTAAACCAAAGAAAGAAACTGCTGCCATCAAAACTTCGAGTACCTGCTGGCAGAAGAGAAAGAATGGTTTTGCCATAACCCTCAAGGCGAATAGAGAAAAGAGCGTCAAATATCCTGGTAGCTTGCTTGAAACTGACTCGCTTTTTAGCAAGCAAAATTATTGGAAGGGTACAGCATTATTCCTGTAGTGAGCATCTTCCTGACGTTGCCATCAGAGCATTTCAAAATGACGAAACCAGTCTGAGATACTCATTAGAGACCAACTGGCCACACTATTCAATTCTGAAAACTTCATATTGATCCGCAATAATTTCATGAAGTTTATGTGAAGTGGCGGCCAGAAACCCAGCAATACATAGGCTGATGCCATGAACGTTTAGCTTAACTAGAGAATTATTTGATATTTATGATGGAATTTCGCTGTTGAGCCTTTATTAGCAGTGATTTTGATACTGCCAACTATCAATAGAAACTGGTATCAATGGCAGGAGCAAAATTTTCACTCACGAGCACCAGTGATGGTCACAAATCCAGTAATGTATAAGCTGATACTATTAGCCTTTGACTGTAACCGTCCCAGCGGCTGGGAACAAGCCAGAGAAAGAACGAGTCTCAAGGATTTCAACCTTGCTTCCAGTAGCAGATTGAGACCAACACGACTGAACCAACTAATCTTCGTTAAGTCCTTGGACAGTTACGTTTGACTTAACCAAAAAATTACTTGATGTTTATGATGGCATTTCGCTGTTGGGCCTTTATTATGAGTGGTTTTGATATTGCCAACCATCAATAGCAGCTGGTATCAATGCCAGGAGAAATCTTTCTATTAATTGAGCACAATAGTGCTTCGTTTGGGTTGAACAGTGCTCCATTAGCTGGCATCCATGCTTTGCTTTCAACTAACTGACCAGATCGCGATCGCCAAGCCTTTGTTGCTTGCGACACTATTTTGAGCTTAGGCAAGCTATTCCAGAGCTGATCTAGGCTCCGCAAAATCTGTACGGATTTAAAAATTCAGGCCTGCATAAAGAAGAGGAGATTCAGATTTTCTATCTGAGAGGTTTCTAACATGGCTAATGCTTGGATGGACTATCTGAGATGGGGGACTAAACCTTCATTGGCACTGATGAGTACTTGCGTCGCCTGGGCTAGCTGCGGGGCCCTGTTGCCCCAAACGACTCTGGCTCAAGATATGCCCAGTGGCAGAGCACAACTCGAGTCATCATCACTACCGGCTCAAAGTGAATCTGCTGCCCCCGTCAGATCTTCCTCTACCCCTATCGTCGAGAACTCCTATGTTTTAGGCGCTGGAGACCAGATTGAGTTGGTACTATTCCGTTTGCCAGAATACAGTGGCACCTATGAAGTTCAGGTGGATGGTCGCTTGAACTTGGCCCGTGTGGGGGCAATCGCCGTGGATGGACTCACCATCGAACAGGCCACAGCGGCGATTTCTAATGCCTACAGCCAACTTTTGCGCCGTCCCATCGTTACCCTTAATCTGGTTAGCCGTCGCCCCTTAGAAATTGGCATTGCGGGCGAAATCAACCGCCCCGGTTCCTATGTGTTAGGAGGCGACGACGGCAGCTATCCGACCCTGACCCGCCTCCTGCAAACGGCGGAAGGGATTACCCCCAGTGCTGACCTGAGAAACGTGCAAATCACCCGTCGCGAGGGGGGCCAGACGCGAGTCCTTGAGGCCAATCTTTGGGAATTACTGACGACTGGGAACCTGAGTCAGGATATTGTGCTGCGCGACGGGGATAGTGTTTTTATCCCTTCCACTCTGGTGCCCTTAGACGAAAGTGCTTTGGTAGCCGATGCCAACTTCTATGCTGATGTCACCGAGCCGATTAACATTGCCGTGGTTGGCGAAGTCTTTCGGCCTGGTCCTTATCGACTGAGAGGCGGCGCTACCCGCACCGGCGATGCCGGTGTGCCCGGTGGGGAAGGGGGTGATGGTAATGCGGTGACCGTGACCGATGCCATTCAGGTGGCAGGGGGCATTAAGCCCTTGGCTAACATTCGCCAAGTCGAAGTGCGCCGAACGCCTCGCTACGGCGATCAAGAGTCTTTCACCGTTGATTTGTGGAGTTTGCTACAAACTGGCGATCTAAAGCAAAATGCGATTTTGCAAGAAGGCGATACCGTCGTCATTCCGACAGCGACTGCAGCCATACCGGCAGAAGAGGCGTCTCAAACCGCCGCCGCCACCTTCTCGCCCAACTCCATTCGGATCAATGTGGTTGGAGAAGTCACCCGGCCTGGTCAAATCGAAGTTCCTCCTAATACTCCTTTAAATCAAGGCTTATTGGCCGCAGGCGGGTTTAATAACCGAGCCCGAGAGGACGTGGTTGGCCTGGTGAGACTCAACCCCGACGGTACCGTCACGCAAAGAGAACTGAATGTTGACTTTGCTCAAGGAATTAGTGAAGACGGCAACCCAGTCCTGCAAAACAACGACATTATTATTGTCGGCACCTCGGGGTTAGCCGATTTCTCCGATACGTTGGGCGCGATCACCAGCCCACTTGCTGACTTTCTCTTTATTTTGAGAGCCCCTTTTAACCTGTTTGACTAACTCATCTTCATTTCGAAAATTCAGGAGTGACAGCCAAGCTGATGCAGTCTTCTATCGCCACTAATCCTAATCAACCGGCAAATGCCAACCTAGAAGGAGGTATCGATTTAGGCGGCATTTTATCTACCCTGAAGCGGCATATCGGGCTGATTGCCGCTGTCACCACCGCCTGTGCCGGAGCGGCAGGGGCGAGAGCCTATTTCAGCCCGCCTACCTATACCGCCAGGTTTGAGATTTTGATTCAGCCCCTCAGTGCGGAAACCGAGGTCATCCAAACGTCGATCACAGAAACCACACCCAGCCAAAAGCAAACTTCTTTATCGCTGGAAGACCAGGCTCGCATTCTCACTGGGCCGGGAGTGCTACAGTCGGTTGTGGATAAGTCGATGGAAGAGGAGGTTGCGGACTGCACTCCCGCTTCGTCGAACCCCGAGATTTCTGAGGAAGAACACCAACGGCGTTGCTACTCCTCGATTCGAGGGCGCTTGAATCTAGGGACGACTGAAGATTCCAGGATTGTCAATGCCGCAGTGCAGGGCGCATCCCGTGAAGAGACCCGCTACCTGGCGGAATTAATCTCTAAAACTTTCTTAGACTATGGTCTGGCCTCCCGCCAGAGAGATATCAGTCAGGGGCTGGATTTTCTCAATGAAAAGTTGCCGGACGTGCAGCAGGGGGTGGAAACCCTGGAAGCGGAATTGGAAGTCCTCCGCCAAGACAATAATTTGATCACCCCGGAAGCGCGGGGAGGACAGTTGAATGAGCAGATCAACAATTTTGATAGTCAATATCTAGCGCTGCTGGTCGAACTCGAACAACGAGTCAATTTGTACGACGATCTGCGGCAGGAACTAGCCCAGCAGCCTCAAGACACCTCAGTTTCACCGGCGCTAAGTGATAGTGGTCGCTATCAAGCTTTAATTTCTAATTTACTGGATTTGGATAGCCAAATCGCAGCAGCTTCGACCCTATTTTTAGATACAAACGAGGACATGCAGGTCTTGATTGAGGAACGCAATAACCTCTTAAACCTGCTGGCTCGTGAGGGGAATAACGTGCAGCGCGAACTGCTGACCGAAATTGAGCTGTTAAATACCCAGAAGGCCTCCCTGGAAGCAACCCTCAATTCGCTCAATGTTGATGTCGACATCTTAGCCAGTGTGAGTCGCCAGTTCACCGATTTAGAGAGGGATTTGGCGATCGCTAATAATAACCTGGGTCAACTTTTAGAGCGCCGAGAAACACTACAGATTGAAGCGGCTCAACGAGAGCTACCCTGGGAACTGGTCACGCCCCCCACCCTCTCAGCAACCACAGAAAGTCTGACCAATAGCCTGGTTCTAGGAGGTATTTTGGGAGTCCTTCTGGGTACTGGTTTAGCCTTTCTGCTCGATGCTCAAAAAGGGGTTTTATATTCTCCCAAAGATATCAAGCGGATTACACCAGTGCCCATTTTAGGATTGATTCCTTATAACCAAGCAGTGGGGCGAGGCTATGACGAAAAATACTTGCTGACCCTGTTTCCGCCCGTTATTCCTAGCTCCACCTCAGGCTTAAACAAGCCAAAATCTGCCGACAAAAGTGCAGGTAACGGCGCTTTGCCAAATGATGACATTTTTGACCTGAGAGAATCTTTCCGCTCGCTGGTTATCAACATCCAGCAAGCGAATGAAGAAGGTTCGTTTTACTCTTTAGCGTTGAGTTCTGTCGATGAAGAATTAGCTGATTCAACCACAGCGACTTATCTTGCCTGGATGGCAGCGCAAATGGGACATCGAGTCTTGCTGATCGATGCTGACTTAGAGGGGGCTTATCTAAACAAGGCTTTAGGGTTACCTAACGACAGGGGATTGAGTAATCTTTTGGCCCAAGACCTTAGCTTAAAAGAGGTTTATCACCGGTCGCCCATAGAGCACAATTTGTTTGTCATCACGACTGGCAAAACGGCCCGCGACCCAGCTAAGCTGCTGTTATCCCATCAAATCAAAAAACTCATCAAACAAGCCCAAGCAGAATTTGACTTGGTCATCTTCAACTGTCCTCCTTTTACTCAATATGTCGACACTGGGTTAATTGCCGCAGAAACAAATGGTCTAGCATTGCTTTCTCATCTGGGTGCGGTCAAGTCCTACAAGTTAGAAGAAACGCTTGAAAAAGTCTGGATATCTAATTTGCCGCTGCTTGGTTTCATTGCCAAAGAAATTCCTCCTAAACTTCCGTTACTGCCAAAGCAAAATCTGTTTGCATTCGCCAAAGACTCCTAATGTCTTTAAAATTGTTTGGATAAATAGAGTTTTTCATTTAAGTCAATTCACCGTAATTCTCAACTCTGAAACCTATGACTTCTGTTGCCTCATCCTTCTCACCCAAAGTGAACCGATCAACGGCTTCTGCCCGTCTTGCTTATCCCAATCCTTATCTGGTTACGGGCTACCCCCGGGCGTCTAAACCCTTATTTCAATCGCCTGTGTCGTCTAAATCGCTCTCGCCTCAGTTGCTAGAAGCTGGCAGCAAAGGTCTGGGGGCCCTGGCCTTGACTGTCGGTATCGGTTCCTTGTTATTGAATGGCGCGGATGCTCAATCTGCCATTCAGTCTGGAGCGGCGGCAGATGCCGCTCAACTGCCAACACTAAAAGATTTTCAGCCGCAGTTTCCTGACCTAGAGATTTCGGCGACGCCGAGCTTGACACCGGAATCGCCGTCAACGGTGCAGGCGATTCCGGCGACAGCGCAACCGCCATCCATGGGTAGAAGGCATGACGGCCTTTTATCCTCACCTCGTTTTACTTACAGTTCCAACCAGCCAGACGTTGCCAGTGGAGCTTACAGGCAACAGCAACTGTCCGAGTTGCCTGCCCCTCCCCCGGCAACTCAGGTATCCCCCAGTGACAATTTGTCAGCACCTCAGGTCTTATCTTCGACACCGCCGGCCATCACGGCGACGGTCTCTCCGAGGGTTGCAGAGTCACCAGAGTTCAGCTCAGCTGCGCCGAGAGCCCCTCATATCGCCTCACAAGACCGTGGCGCCATAACGCCTGAGACGACTCAAGACGAGCCCATCGCTCTGGAAGCCGCACCTCAAAGTCCTGCCGAAGTGACGGCGCCGGGCTCTCCCAGCGTTGCCGCATCACCAGAAAACCCTTCAGTGGCACCCCAAGCCCCCCATATGGCCTCACAAAACCGTGGTCGCCTAGCGCCCAATACCGCTCTGCACCAGAATTCAGGGGCGACTTTGGCTCGCTCTGGCAACTTGATGCTGTCATCTCCGATCGCCATTCCTCAAAATCTTTTATCTGAGTCTGCCACATTGGATATTGATCGCATCATCAGCACCCTACAATCCCAAGCGATTGCACGCACTCAAGAGAAGTCCCGTGAGCTATCCAAGGAACCGGCGAAACCAAGCGCCACAAGCAGCCGTTAAACCGTTCTGAGGCAAACTCCTAGCCGTCGGGACTTGAGATCAACCTCATGCAGATTCAGACTTGGAGCTTTGCATCTGACAAAACCTCACTGCCGCTGGCACTTCCCCTTGCCAAGGAGAGGTCGGACGATCACTCCAAACCAATAGTTCTCAACTTGGACGTGGTTTCAGCATGAGCAATGCTCTAGTACGGGCACTACAATTGCGCTTCTTACGAAGGGGCTCGTGGCCACTTTTGAGACTGCCGATGGGCGATACTGGGTTCGAACCAGTGACCTCTTCCGTGTGAAGGAAGCGCGCTACCACTGTGCTAATCGCCCTTGGATTTATGACAATACCATGTCTGTTTAGGAAGGTCGAGCCTCTAGCGCAGCTCATTTTGCCGAATTTACTGTGCGTTCGTCTTGAGTGAGACGTCAGCTGAGCCGACGCATCGAAAAGTGGAATCAAGGATTCTCTAAAATCCGTTAGATCTCTCATTTCAGCCGTGCTCAGCCTGAGTAATGATTGGCGAGCCGATCCAGCCAAGCGGAGAACGATGTCTCAAGGTTGCCATCCTGCCACTGGCTGGCAGGGGCCTTGTTTTTTGTCTCAGCCCCTCAACCTCAAACCCTGCTGGGCTCTAAAATCGCGCCGTAAATTCAATCTGAGAATTGCGGCGACTTTGCTTTTCAACTTGGCAAACCGACTTCTAAAGGTGAGAATGGTATAGCTGTATTCTCGGCAAAGTTCTGTGAGCAACGTCCGCACTGTTTCTGACACCAAACGCGCTTTTTATAAAAATTTCAACCGTCCCGTTACGTCGGTCTATCGCCGAGTAATCGAGGAACTCATGGTGGAGATGCACCTTCTCTCTGTCAGCGACAGTTTTGTCTATGACCCGATTTATGCTCTCGGAATTGTCACCACCTATGACACCTTCATGGAGGGCTATCGCCCGGAAGAGGACATTAGCAATCTCTTTACGGCATTATGTCTCGCGGTTGAGTCTACCCCTGAGCAATATCGCAACGATGCTCAATTGGCTCTGAGTGCAGCGGAAGGAGTGTCGCTAGATGACCTGAAAAGCACGCTGGGTCAGATAGACGCTGCCGGAGCAGAGGGGCTATCGGGCATGTTGAAGGGAGTGGCCGAGCGCGATCGCTTCAAATACAGCCGCGCGTTTGGCATTGGCTTTTACACTCTGGTGCAAAACATTGCGCCTGACTTAGCAGCAGACAAAGAGCAGGTGATGGGCTTTATGAAAGAAGCCGCAGAATCTCTGTCGATTTCCTTTGATAAGCTGCAGAAAGACATTGAGCTCTATCGCAGCAACCTCGAAAAGATGGGGCAGGCGAAGGCCCTCATGGCAGAGGTTTTAGAAGCTGAGCGCAAAAAACGAGAAGAACGAGCCCAAGCCAAACTCGCTAAAGACCAGCCAGAAGAGAAACCAGCGGCGGGCGAAGCGACTCCTGAAAGTGAAGGTGAACCGACAACTCCCGTACCGACTCCGGCAGGCGAAGGTGAAGAGCCGACAGATCAGCCTTAGTCACTATCAATCGACCGGACAGACCCGAGTACGGAACCGCCTCCTAATACTTATGGTCTATCCTAGTTTCGGGGTTGGCGAGGCCAGGGTAGGCTAATCACATTGAGCATAGAAACATGCTGGCGCAACGGGCGATCGCTCAGGTAATGGCCGGTTCCGATGTAACGCTTTACAGTCAGCCGCGTTGACGAGCGTCAAAGTGGTTTATCCTAAAATAGTTCATAAGAACTATCGAGCAACCACCATGGTGCAATATACGCTGGCTCAGAGTCCAGAGGTGATCTTAGCGGTGGCCGGTAAAGATTCTCGCAAAGCCCGGGAAAAAGCGATGGATCAACTGGTAGACCTGATGGATGATGGCAAATTGCCGACTAATCTGGCTAACGGATTTGACCCTCAACAGTTTATTGAAGTGAAAACGCCTGAAACGAATTCGGATGTCAAAAGCCAAGAAGACGCAGTCGTCGAGGCTGTGCAAGTCTTGAGCCACTTAGCCACGTTGAAGATGAAAATGCAGGACTCGCGAGAAGATGCCCTGCAAATCAGAAAATTGATCGATTTGCTCTTTATCGATGAGCCCATCACCGAAGCTCAGGTAACTGAGCTGAAAGACGGCTTCAAAACGCTCAAGAGCTTTGCTCAGAGTAATTTGAAGTATCGCGATGCGCGCTCGCAGGCCGAAACGGCTCGTCAAGTTTTAGATGAAGCGCTCAAACCATAGCCTCAAGTCATGGCCGATGGGGTAAAGCTTCGCGAGAGACAACAATTATGATTTCGTTGAGAGATGCGATCGCATGTTAAGCACTCTCATAAAACCGTGATGCCTCCTTTAAGATCAAGATAAGGAAGCATCTTGGCTGATCAGCCATGCTTTTCTGAACGGGCCAGTGATACCTCTGGTTTAAGCTACCGGTCTGCAGATCTCCCACACAACGGCAGACCAAAGCGCCCCTAATGGGCCAGTGTCACCCGGTATTGCGGCTCTCCCCAATGCTGTGGATTTTCATGGAGGCTGTTATGTATCGCAAGATTCTAGTCGCGCTAGATCATTCTCCCTTTCGGACTTATCTGCTCGGTAAGGCGATTGAGATGGCAAAGGCAGCAAAAGCCGATTTGATGATCGTGCACGCGCTTTCAGCCTACGAAGACAATAGTCCAGGGCTGCCCGTGCGGGCCTACCATACCTATTATCCCATCGCCGACAGCGTCGCTTGGGATACCTATCAAAAACGCTGGGCTGCTTACGAGCAAGAGGGGCTCGCAGCACTCCAAGCGTTTGCCGCGGAAGCAACCGATCAGGGCCTTAAAGCCGAGTTTACGCAAACGGCAGGCGATCCCGGTCGAATTATTTGTGATGTCGCCAAGAGCTGGCATGCCGATCTGATTATGGTTGGCAATCGTGGCCGCTCAGGCCTCACCGAGTTCCTGCTCGGCAGCGTCAGCAATTACGTCATGCACCATGCGACAAGTTCTGTCTTGATCGTGCAAGGGACTAACACAGAAAATCAGGCGGCTGACCAGGCTGCAAGTGCCACCGCTGGGGCCGCGCGTTAACCCACGAAGCCCCCCCAGTTCAAGGCTGGCGATGCGACGTTGTCAGATAAGCCCTGCTATCACACCTCTGAGGTCAACCTCGGTGCGTCATATCGCCAGCCATCATCCAGTCAATTGAAGAAACAGGCCGCCATCGATGACCGGTGGACATTGCCCACCCGACGGGATGTCCGAAGCTTTGGGCTGATGGCGAAACCAAGCGATGACGCACCCGACGGTCATGAGAGTCCTCGACTGGGACTGGCTGAGCGACCGACTCACGACTGAGCCAGACCGCGTTAGGTGGTGCCCTGCTGCACCGGAATCGTAACGTGAAAGGTGGTGCCCTGCCCGGCTTGCGATTCACACTCTAACGTGCCGTGATGATGCTCGGTCACGATTTGATAGCTGATCGAAAGACCAATGCCCGTTCCTTTGCCAATTGGTTTCGTCGTATAAAAGGGTTCAAAAATGCGCTGGCGTTTGGCTGCAGTCATGCCTGAGCCGGTGTCACTAATGCTGATGCGAATCTGCTCCGGTGACAGCGCCTCGGTCGTAATGCTGATGGTTGGCAGCGGCCCTTGATTGTCAGCAGCGATCTGCTCTTCGATCGCATCAATCGCATTGCTAATCAAGTTCATAAATACTTGGTTGAGCTTGCCGGCATAGCATTCCACTAGAGGTAAATCGTCGTAGCGTCGGGTCAGGGTAATTTGGGGACGACCGCCATCCGCTTTGAGACGATGCTGCAGAATCATCAGCGTGCTGTCTAGCCCATCATGAATATTGACGGCCTTGATTTCGGCTTCATCCATGCGCGAGAAGGTGCGGAGGGAAGCCACGATGCTCTTAATGCGGTCTGCCCCCACCCGCATTGAGTTCAACAGTTTGGGAAAGTCAGCAGCGAGGAACTCGAGATCGACCTGGGCAATTAGCTGTGCTAACGCTTCTGGAGGATTGGGATAGGTCACCTGATACTGCTCAGTCAACTTAAGCAAGTCTTGAGCATAGTCGGCGGCATGCAAAATGTTGCCATCAATAAAGCTGACGGGATTGTTGATTTCATGGGCTACACCCGCGACTAGCTGCCCCAGACTTGACATCTTTTCGGTCTGTACCAGTTTGGCTTGAGTCCGCTGGAGTTCTGCCAGGGTCGCGGTTAGGTCGGCGGCTTGTTGTCGCGCCCGAGTCGCGTTTTCCGTCGCCTGTTGAAACAGGTCAGCCTGCCCAATGGCCAACCCCACCTGCCCCGCCAGCGCGGCCAGTAGCTCGATCTCGCTATCGGTCCAATGGCGAGGGCCGCGGCATTCATGGGCGATCAAAAGCCCCCACAGCTGCTTTTTCAGGAGGATTGGCACAATCAGGTTGGCGCGCACCTGCAGGGTTTCCAGATACTGCAGGTGGCAGGGGTCAAACCCAGTCTGATAAATATCATCAATCGCGCGGCCTTGGCCCGCTTCGTAATACTGGGCCAAGCCGCCCGGAAAACAATTGTCGGTGCCGATTTCCCCCAGGGTTGACCGCCAGGACGATGCCACATCTTCGACAATCACTTCCCCCGTCCAATCGGGGCAAAAGCGATAGACCACAACGCGATCAGTGGCCAGCTGTTGCCGTACCGCTTGCACCGTCGTTTGCAAAATGGGCTGTAGTTCCAAAGACTCCCGGATTTGAGTCGAGATGCGGTTGATCAGCCCCTCGCGACTCGCGAGATCTTGTAGACGGGTCTCCGATTGCTTACGACGGGTAATGTCTGTCAACACGCCGTCAATTAACTGGACGGTACCCGTCGCGTCCGTGATCGGCTGACCGGTTTCGAGCACCCAGCGAATGCCACCATCGGCATGTAGCAAGCGATATTCCACCTCGAAGGGCTGGCGCTGAGCGATCGCGGCAGTAATGTCGTGATCGACGCGATCAAGATCATCGGGATGAATCAGTCGCCAGTCTTCGTGATGAATCGGATGATCAATGGCATAGCCAGTCACGTCAAAGATCGCATCACTCTGAAAAATCAGCGTCCAGTCTTTATCCGCTTTGCAGCGATAGACTGCCCCTGGAATGTTGTTGATTAACGTGCGATTGCGTTCCTCACTTTCCTTCAGGGCGGCACTTGCCGTCATGCGATCGGTGATATCCAGCACTGTGCCCATGAGGCCCAACAGCATCCCATCAAGGTTTCGCCACACCCCGCCCCGTTCACCAATCCAAAGCACAGTATCGTCACCCAACAGCAGCCGGTATTCGATTTGATAGTCTTGCCCATCTTTGACGGCTTGGCTCACGGCGGCTTTGACCAAGTCGCGATCGCTCGGGTGCACATTTTGCAGATAGGCATCAAAGGTGTCGCAAAAGCTGACCGCCGAGACCTCAAACAACGTACCGGGTTCCGTCGTCCACGCCATTTGATCGGTGGCCATATCCCAAGTCCAAACCCCCATGCCCGAGACCTGCAGCGCCATCCGTAACTGGCGATCGTGTTCTTGGTAGGCTTCTTCAATCGTTTTACGGTCAGTCACATCTAGCACGACGCCATAAAAAACGATGTCGCCCCCCGCTTGCGGCCCTGGCAGCGCATCAATTCGCCACCACCGGGTTTCCCCCGAGCGGGTCGTAAGTCGCCCTTCAAAGTGCCACGCACTCACTGTCGTGACAGCGGTATTGATAGTTGCCTGTAGCTGCTGATAGTCAGCCGGATGCATTTGCTCAAACCAGGCGTGGGCATCGGCCATGAGCAACGCGGGCGGGAGGCCGGTAATGGCTTCGATGCGATCGCTGACAAAATCGATCGCGTAGTCGCGATTGTGCACCCGGAGCTGCACAATCGCCCCCGGAATCGCTGCGGTGAGGGTGCGAAAACGCGTTTCATTATCCGCTAGCGCCTGAGCCATCACCGCTTGTTCAATAGTGGCTGCGGCCACTTGTTTGCGACTCGTCACATCCATAATCGAGCCGTCCCAAACGACTGCCCCCCCCGGCAAAGGCTGGGGACGGGCGGCGGTTTGAATCCAACCCACTTTGCCATCAGGCTGGTAGTAGCGGCCTTCCCAATACCAGGGTGTCAACGTTGCGGCTGAAGCGGCTAAAGAGTCGTCAAACGTGGGGCGGTCAAGCGGGTGCAACAACTGCAAAATTTGCTCCGCGTTCACCAGAATGGCTCTAGACGCGACGCCAAAAATTTCATCGGCACCGGGACTGACAAAGGTGAACTGCAGCTGCCCACCCGGCTGCCGACAGAGCTGATAAATCACAGCGGGCACGTTGGCTAAAAGCGCCTGCAGTTGAGGCATTTGCCAGAGTGAAGGGTTGGCAGTGCTAGCGGTCAGTGGCGGCGTTACTACCGGCTCCAAAAAACACAGCAGCGCTTGACCATCAGCGGCGAGCTGGGTGCGGCGAGTCAGCGACGGCCCGTTTGCGGCGGCTGATATCGGCACGACTAGGATCGCAGCTTCAGTCGCGGCGGTTGCTAATTGCCCTTGCCAAACGGCTTCGTCTTGATGCGACAGGCTCTGGCCCGGCGCTGTCGATAAAATTTCTACCTCAGAAACGGTGAGCAGCTCCCGGCGCGATCGCCCCAAGAGCTGACAACAAGCATCATTCACAAATACCAGGCGGTGCTCCCTGGTCTTGATGTAGACGGCTGTCGGCATCGCATCTAATGTCTGACACAATAGCTCAGAGGTCACCGAAGACGCGGCTGTGGTCTCTTCGATCATTCGTCTCATTGGATCAGGGGGCATGGCGTCTGACTTATCCAAAGCACTTGAGAGGGCAGACACAAGGGGCACGGCCAGCTCGCGAGCAGCCGTCACAGCTCGTGAGCACGTCATTAAAGGCTGAGATGCTCTGGGACTCCGATCAGGTTCTCAACCGAGACAACTGCTGACCTCACGAACTGAGTCAAATGGCTCTCATAAACTCACAAAACAGCCAGTAATTCATCATAACTCTCCCGATTGAGGAGCAGCAGCAAGCCAGCTTGAGGGAGCGAGAGGGCGGCATCAAATCTTGCTTACGCCAATTTTAAGGGTTAGCCCGCGAATGCCCACAGGCAGCGTCAACAGCGATCGCGCGATGAACGGCAGCGGTCTGTCTAGCCCTATTCAGTCATCTATGAGCATCGCTCAATCGGCAAAGATTGAGCGATGCTCACGAGACCTCGACATTGGGTTTCGGCAACTGAGTTGGCCAACTCTGGGCCAAGCTCACACCAACAGGGGCGACGGCTCAGGACCAGGTTAAGCCGAGGGCAAATCGACCTAGTTGCGCCTAGCTCACGGCGTCACGCCTGCCGGAAATCAGTGTCCAGAAAATGCTGTGATCAGCTCATCTAGGTACGGCGTCACTAATGCGGCATGGTTAGCGGGGAGGGCTGTGCAAATCTCTGCCTGGAGGCAACGGTAGGCTCGCGACGCCGCATTATTGGTATGAACGGCTCGGGTGATATTTTCCATCCATAAAGAGAAATCTTGCTTGAACCCCTCGGACTCATCTAACAGCACGGCCCGTGCAATTTCTTTCAGGGCAAAATCCATATCGCGCTTGCATTTGGCACTGTGGGTGACCACTTCTTGACGATGGGTCTGAGCCAGCTTACGCAAAGACCGAAGCACCAATTCATCCGCTTGACTGCTCAACGTCTGATAGGTCTGAGTGCGCGCCGCAAAAGATTCGACATAGGCCTCTAAGCCTTGTAGTTCTTGATCATTGAGAAACCGACCATCCGCGTGAGCAGCCGTTTGACTAAAGGTTGAAAGCATAATTAAAAAAATGTCTCCAAAGGATAAATTGTCAAAAACTAATGAAGCTCGTTCACATGAGGTTACTTAAGGCAATCGTCACTATCACTGATACTTTAAATAATCTGAATACGCTGCAGTGAACAAGCCTAACAGATGATGTTTCATCCACATTTTGGGCTTTCATGGTTAGCGCCGGCGGATTTTATTAATCGCTGATGCCTATTCAAATTTTGCCCGCCATGTTCTAACGGCTGCTCATTATTTTTGGGGGTTTTATCAAAATTCACATTATTGCTGCCAGATTGCTGGCCGTACCGGCTCGCGATCGCGTTAACGAAAAAGTCCCTGACTAGCGCTCAATAATTGGGGCACCCAGATTCACGGTGCAGGGGGCAAGCTAGGTAACCGTGCAACGTAGTATTGCTCCGGACAGACCGGTCCTAGGCTGTATGGCACAGCTCAGAGAAAACGCTGTCTGATAGTCAAGCGTTAAAATTTTGCCCGTCGCGATCGCCTTAACCAAAATGTCAGCTCAGGGTGCGGCTCAAAAAGTATCCCGATCGCCAAGTGGGAAGCGTGTCAGCCCAGGACAGAAAACGCTTTCCTTCTAGAGATGTTGTTTCAGTAGAGAGACCTGAAATCATCGCGTTGCTAAATGTAGACTCGTGGCAAACGGGCAATTTAACCAGCGAGTCTTGCCGCCAAACGGTACTTTGTTAAGAAGTTTATCTCAAGTTTAACCTTAGTATCATCTGCTCAGAACAAAGATAGATCTGCCATTTCAAGGTGATACGTTGAAGGCTGTTTACACTCTTTTTGCCCATAGCTTCTATGTATAAGAAACAAGAAAAAGATGTTTGGGGATCATTGGTTACTGCCGCTTTAGGGGCAGGCATCATCACCTCTTTGGCAGTTGCTCAAGGGCAAAGTCCGTGGGTGGCGATCGCCATCACCCTATTTGCCGCCACAGTCGCAGTCATCATTGACCAGCTGACATCGTGAACTCCCGTCAGGCTTCACGGCATTTGCTTGCCGCTGCTGCCGCTGTGCCCGCTTCATCCCAACGAGTCGCCCCCTCGGTTTAATCTTGTTCCGGCTCAATACACTCTAGTAGCTCGCCATAAATGGCGAGTTTTTTTCTGGTTCATCGCGCTCAGGGCAGCCGTTAACCCAGTCGCGCCGATTGAGTGTGCCCCCCGAGCCGACCACCCAGCAAGCGATGCCGCAGCCGCAGTCAAGTGCTTAATCTAGATGAACTTCGAGCAGCGACAAATCATCTGAGAAGGTTCGATCCATGGTGCGATCGTTGACTTGCTTCAAAATGTCATCAATTGTTTGATCAGCAGTATGAGTTGACAAAATATCCAAAAAGTCATTCAGATTCATCATGGTCTGGTCGTGCTGCTTGATCTCATAAACGCCATCGCTAAAGAGATACAGCCGACTGGCCGGGGGAATAAAACACCGCTGCCAGTGGTATTGAATGTCTGGCAACATGCCAATGGGCAGGCCTGAGGTTTTCAGCGGCTCGATGGTTTGCGGCTGCTGGTCTTGGCTATAAATCAACACGGCGGGGGGGTGGCCGGCACTCGCATAGAGCAGTTGCCGATTGGCGCGATTGTAGACGCCATACCACATGGTGAAATACTTCTCATTTTGGTCGTTCATCTGGAACGTTTCGTTGAGTGCTTGGAGCACCTTTTCCGGTCGATAAAAGTTGACGTCGGGCAGCGACTGCGATCGCAGCATATTGAGCACCGACGTCGACAGCAGAGCAGAGCCCAGCCCATGACCAGAGACATCCAGCAGATAAATCACCAAATAATCAGGGTCGAGCCAGTAGAAGTCGTAGCAGTCGCCCCCCAGCAACCGAGAGGGAATAAACCGCGCATTGATCGGCACTTTTTCGGTCAGGTCATTGGGGAGCAGCGATCGCACATAGGCCTCGGCTTCGGCCAGCTCAGCTCTCAGCAGCCGAGTTTGATCTTGCAGCTCTTGCTTGATTTTTAAAATGTGTTTGCCCGCGAGCACCCGCGCCCTTAGCTCGACAGGGTCAACCGGATGCGATAGCCAGTCATCTGCACCGTTGGCCAGCACAGACGTATATTGCGCCAGACTGTTTTGAGGAATCAGCATCAGACAAAAAATAGGAGGAACGTCAGTGCCGGCTTTATGGCTCAGCCAAGCAGAGAGACCCCCAGCCTTGGCTTCTTGTTTCCATTCCTCAATAATTAGCGTGGGCTCGTTTAACTGAGCTAGATCGATCGTCTCAGGATCATCCATCCAGAGGGTGACGTCATAGCCTTCAGCAGTGAGCAACTGATAAAGACGACGACGAGTTTTATACTCTGAATGAATCACCAGAATGTGCATTATCTAAAAAGTCCTATGCCAATCATGTTCTGCCTGACACCTAGCTGTGTTGAGAGATCAACGGCTTCAGCCAAGGCCTGCTGAGGTCAGTTGGAAGGCGCCAGTGATCACCTTCACAAAAGCCTTAAGTACTCACAGCGTAGTCTGATCCGCCTCCAATTATGCACCGGAAATGGTGAGGTCAAAATTATCGACAAGAAGACAGATTCGTTAATCAAGATTTCCCAGAAAACACGCAAAAGTCGCACGCTTGACAAGAATCTTTGACTTGACTTCAGCCCCTTTGCCTCAAGGGTTTCAGCTAGAGCCTGAGAGCGGTTAGAGCAATATCGCGGTTTGAGTAATACGACACCTCACAGTCAGTGTGCCCGTAGCCTCATGGCCGATGCCCTCTAGTTGGTCGCCGCCACCAGCCTGATGGAGTGAGAATACCTTGACAAACACCGAGTCACTGTCAGACCCCGGCGGCCTCCAGTGCCCCTGCGTCGAGCACTACTCCCCCTAGAGGAAGCGTGAAGCTCGACCTCACCGGCCAGGCACCGGCGACCGCTCTTTACACTCTAGTCAAAGCAATATAGGGCTAAGACCATGGCAAGACGATATGCCGTCCTTCCGCAGGAAAGCGGAGCAATGTGGACGCGCGATCACGTGCGACTAGAGGCCGATATCTATCGCCCTGATGCGGCCGGCCTGTTTCCCGTCTTACTCATGCGGCAACCCTACGGACGCGCCATTGCCTCGACTGTCGTCTACGCCCACCCGACTTGGTATGCCGCCCAGGGGTTTATCGTCGTCATTCAAGATGTGCGAGGTCGGGGCACTTCGGAAGGCGAATTTAACCTGTTTGAACATGAAATTGACGACGGGTTTGACGCAGTGGCCTGGGCCGCCACCTTGCCGCAAAGCAGCGGCCGGGTGGGCATGTATGGCTTTTCTTACCAGGGCATGACGCAGCTCTTTGCCGCCGCCGCCCGGCCCCCAGCCTTGAAGGCGATCGCTCCCGCCATGGTCGGCTACCATCCGCGTGAAGACTGGGCCTACGAAAATGGGGCTTTCTTATTGCAGGCGGGGGTCGGGTGGGCCATTCAACTCGCGGCTGAAACGGCGCGTTTGCGCGGCGATGCTGCAGCGTTTCACCATTTGTATCAAGCCTCGCGGCAGTTACCCATCCATGACGAAACACCCGCTTGTCCGGCGGTGCTCCAGCAATATGCCCCAGACTCGTTCTTGCACGATTGGCTCAGGCAGCCCCCCGACTCTGACTATTGGCAGGGCATCACACCGCCGCTTGATCAAGTAGATTTGCCCATGCTGCATATCGGCGGTTGGTTTGACCCCTATCTGCGGGGTGATCTGCGGCTGCATCGCGAACTGGTCGCGCGTAGTCAATATCCTCAACCTTTGTGGATTGGCCCTTGGGGACATATTCCTTGGGGGCGTCAGGTCGGCGGACGAGACTTTGGGCCAGCAGCCAACAGTCCGGTTGATCGTCTACAAGTTGAGTGGTTCGCTCACTGGCTGCAGGATGACGCTCCGCCCAGCTGGCAGCCAACGCCCCTACATCTGTTTGCCATGGGTGCCAACTGCTGGCGATCGCTGTCCAGCTGGCCACCGGCAATTCAGCACTGTCAGTTGACCAGCAGTGGTTTGGCGGGGCTGGATCAAGAGGACGGCAAACTCCTTTTCCCTCATGCTGCCGCCGATCGCCCAGCCACCTCTGCCCTCCCCAACATCGATACCTGGGTGCATGACCCGTGGCGACCGGTGCCGTCCTGGGGCGGTCATGCGGCAATACCCGCCGGTACATTTAACCGAGCCGCGATCGATAGTCGCAGCGATGTGTTGACCTACACGTCGGCTCCCCTGACTGCTGACTTATCAGTGGCAGGGCAAATCGAAGTGGCCCTGCACTGTCAGTGCGATCGCCCCACCTTTGACTTGAGCATCACCCTGTCCGAAGTTTTGGCCAATGGCACCGTTTATCCGCTGACTCAGGGCTATGGCCGCTTTGAGAGACCCGCTCAGCAATGGGTAACCTGCCGTCTCATCCTGCAATCGACCTGCTTTGCGCTGCCAGTGGGCCAGGCACTCAGACTGAGCATTAGCGCGGCTTGCTTTCCGGCCTATGCGGTCAATCCGGGGACGGGCGAGGCTGACAAAGACAGCCGCTTGATCAATGCCAAAATCACGACTATTAGCCTGCAAGCGAGTCATGAGGCGACCCAAATCTTGCTGCCGCTGAGTTGACCTCAATGCTCGTACTCGTACTCCCAAGACAATGTGGAAAATGCCGGGGAGCTGAGGGGCAGGGGAGCCAGATTTATAGTTTAGGTTTAGAGAATCCGTATACTCCACCGACCGAGAGTAGGGAACTAGCACCGTAAGCCACCGGGCGGCAGGAGAATGCCCGTCGCTCAGTCTCATCGTGCACAATAGAGAGCGATCGCCCGCTGAGAGATTTGTGGCCATGGCTGACACCCCCCAAAAGCTGACCTACCCCACGACTGCAACCGTTGATCAGGTCGATACCTACTTTGGCACCCCAGTTGCCGATCCCTATCGCTGGCTGGAGGATGATTGCTCACCTGAAACTGCAGATTGGGTAGCCGCACAAAATAAATTGACCTTTGACTTTTTGGCGCAGATTCCCTATCGAGAGGCGATCAAAGCGCGGCTGCGTGAAGTGATGGATTATCCCCGCTATTCCGCCCCCGAAAAACGCGGCGATCGCTTCTTTTTCTTCAAAAATGACGGCTTGCAAGATCAGAGCGTGGTCTACGTGCAGGATGGTCTGGCAGGGCAACCGCGCGTTTTGCTCGACCCCAATACCTTTTCTGACGACCAAACGACCTCGCTCACGGTCTTCAATCCCTCCAAAGATGGTAAATATGCGGTGTACGGCTTATCAGAGGGCAGTTCTGACTGGCAGCGCTATCGCATCCTCAATGTCGAGACGGGGGAAACGCTGCCCGAAACGTTGGAGTGGGTCAAGGTGTCTTATCCGGAGTGGCGGGGGGAAGGCTTCTATTACAATCGCTACGACGCACCGGCAGACGGCACAGAGCTGTCGTCTCGCAATGAGTTTCATAAGGTTTACTACCATCGCCTCGGCACAGCCCAAGCCGCAGATGAGCTGGTGTATGAAGACCCACACCAGCCGCTGCGCTTTCACTTTGTGGGCCTTACGGATGATGAGCGATTTTTGATCCTATCGATTAGCGATCGCGGTCAGCCTAAACTAGGCAACGCGCTGTATGTACAAGATTTAGCTGCCGGGGACACAGAATTTTCGCCGCTGATCGACACGATTACTGACGAGAGTTTTGAAATTGTCGATAGCCTGGGCGATCGCCTATTGATCCTCACTGACCAAGCTGCGCCCAATCGTCGACTCGTGCTGATTGATCCCCAAAATCCAGCGGCTGACCAGTGGCAGACGATCATTCCCGAACAACCAGAACCGTTGGAAGGTGTGAGCTTTGTCGGGGGCAAGTTGTTTGCCACCTATCTCAAAGATGTCACGACGCGCGTCTGCGTCTACAGCCCTGAGGGTAAGCTTGATCGCGAAATTGCCCTATCGGGCCTCGGCACTGTCAACGGCTTTGACGGGCAGGCCGACGATGATTTCACCTTCTATATCTTCACCTCTCACACGACCCCGCCCACGATTTATCGCTACGACATTTCAACCGGCGAATCCACCATTTTTCGGGCACCGGCAATCGCTTTTGAGGCTGCCGACTATGAAACTCGACAGGTGTTTTATCCCAGCAGCGATGGCACCCAAATCCCCATGTTTCTGATTCATCAAAAGGGGCTGAAATTTACGGGTAACACCCCCACCTATCTCTATGCCTATGGTGGCTTCAATTACTCACTGGTGCCCGCCTTTAACGCCAAGTGGCTCCCGCTGTTAGAGCAAGGCATGATCGTCGCGATCGCCAACATTCGCGGCGGCGGCGAATATGGTCGCACCTGGCATGAGGCCGCCATTCGTGAACATCGCCCCCAGGCATTTCAAGACTTTATCGCGGCGGCAGAATACCTGATCGGTGAAGGGTATACGAATTCTGAGCGATTGGCGATTGAGGGGCGATCGAACGGCGGGCTGCTGGTCGGCGCAGTGATGAACCAGCGGCCTGATCTCTTTCGGGTCGGGCTGCCCGGCGTGGGCGTCATGGATATGCTGCGGTTTCAAAAATTCACGGTGGGTTGGAACTGGATCGCCGAATTCGGCTCCAGCGAAAATAATGCCGCAGAGTTTGCTACCCTCTATGGCTATTCGCCGCTGCACAATATTCGCACTGACGAGCCCTATCCGGCGACGTTCATCGTCACCGCCGATCATGACGATCGCGTGGTGCCGGCTCATTCCTTTAAATATGCGGCGACGCTGCAGGCTCAACACAGCGGCGACAATCCCACCCTGATTCGCATCGGCACTAAATCGGGGCACGGAGCGAGCAGCCTCACCAAGGGCCTGGAAGAAACCGCTGACATCTATGCCTTTATGTTTCACCAGCTGGGGGTTGAGCTGTAGAGCTGAGCCGCAGGGCACATTCACACAATGGTGCAAGGTTGCCTGACAGCGCTCCGTCAAGCTCGGCAAGGGAGCGAGTGATATCCGTGTTTTAAGCAAGGGCGATCGCTGATGAAGAGATTCCGTCACTGGTCAGCGATCGCAGTCTGCAGTCATATCGTTGACGCACTACGGAGCAGTCGCCAGTCCGGTTAGAACAAGACTGCAAAGTCACTTTGTCGATGCGCAAAGGATCAGAGTGCTCCTAGGTGTCCTTAGCAAAGTGGCCAGCGCTACAGAGGGCGACACCCAAGATGGCTCAAGAGGTCGCTAGCGCACACAGCCGAGACGACCATAAGAGAACAGCGCCTCAATAATATTTCCAAGACAAGCAAGTTTCCGTAGGGGTTTGGTATTGCTCCCACTGCGATCAGTGACGCTATTCTCAAGCAGGCCCCATCACTGGCATCTAGACGTCCCATACTGCTGCTCACTGTGCGTTTTGAGCCCCCGTCGAAAGCAGTGCCGCTTCGCTAGGGACATTGAGGTTGGTCAAGAGCCATGATCACACTCACATAAGTGAGCAGCACAGCCAAGCTGACGTCTATATATATACAAGCCCAAAGAATTTGGCGCTCCCCTTGACTGAAGCCGCTAGAGAATCTTACTGGCGTGGCCTAGCACCTTCGTTCACACAACATATATTCTTCCAGAATCATGACTATGAGAGCTTTTGGGGCGTACAGCCTCAGTAGTTTCGCTGATACGGAAATCTCAATCTCGATTCTATATATCCTTACAAGCAAGGCCTTTACGATAAAGTTTACGTAAAAGACTAGGTAAATTAATGCACATAAAAGTCACATGCAATTACATAGATACAGACGGGGATGATTCTTCTTGCAGTGGTTACACCCAATTGCGTTGAAAGGTTCCCTAGCATCCAAGGTTGCGTTAGCAACTTTGCCGAACGGTAGTCATTCTAAACATTCCTCAAGGTCATCCTGATATGAATATCAACAAAATTGCGATTTTACCCGGTTTGGTTGCAGGTGCTGCTGTTGCCATGTCCGTAGCCCCAGCCCATGCAGTTAACTTCACGGTTACTGGAAACCAATGCCCCACGGCTCTTTGTACTGACTTAGCAAGCGCTGGCTACACTGTCGATGAGGGTCTAGTGACCTCTGGTTCTATTGATCAATTCACTAAAACACCAGGCACCGACGATGAGCAAAAGTCTGGCAACTTTGACACTAACGATGACTCTGATTCTGTTGTTTCATACAACGTTGCGAGCATCGGGGCGCAGCCAGTTGGGGTCACTAATCTCATTGAGGTTTCGGGTCTCGATGGTATGTTCGAGTTTTTCTGGGGTTCGGTTGATACTTTCAACGTGATCGAGTTTTTCTCAGGCGGTGCCTCTGTCGGTATCTTTGATGGAACAGACATCGCACAGGCCGTTGGACTGTCTACAAACGACGCAGATAAGCAAGGCAGCTACCACTTTGATGCCTTTGTAAACTTCGCTGGTGTTTTTGATAGCGTCAAGTTGTCCAACCAGGTTACAGGTGATGCTTCCAAAGAAACGCTGATCGCTTTCGAGGTAGCCGCAGCATCAGTGCCTGAGCCTGCTAGCCTATTAGGCCTCGCAGCCTTTGGCCTAGTGTCTGCTGGCTCCTTGATGAACCGCAAGAAGCAATCTGCCTAGTTCGACGTTTCTCAAACCTGAGACTCATTGAATCGATAAGGGTATCGAAGTTTTTCGATACCCTTTCTTGTATCCTGTCAAATCAACAAACACGATATTCTATCTATTTAGAAAGCAGCCTACTTTGAGACATTACTGATTCAAAGGACATTCCTGAGCAATCAAGATCTATCCCTGCTTTACCCTGCCTGTTGAACCCTTTAATCTTGGGGGTTGCGGTTGATTCGAGAAAGAATATAACTGATGACAATCGGCGAGAAGAGCATCACCAATATAGCCTTTAAAAAAACCTTAGAGGTTGGGACAATCCCCCAAAGTTTGGAATTATTCTTATAGGATTTCTGCCAATAGTGTAGCGATTTAAATCCACTCCTGCGGTCAGCCATCTCTTCCAAAGTTCTGAAACAAAGATACTGATAAATCGTACCGAGGGTTCTTGGTTTAATGGATTGAAACTTCAAGGGCGCAGCTTGAAATGCCTTATGAACAACTTGCAGACAGCCTTGTTCAATCTTGTCAACATTGGCAGAGCCAGAGCCTTTGACAATACGATAATAGATTTCATGATGAGGACTGACGGCGATCGGAGAATTGGTCGCGAGTCGGATGAAAACATCCCAGTCATCAGCACCATAAATTGCTTCATCAAATCCGCCAATCTCTATTAACTCTTTGCGACGGATTAGAGGATTGGAAGCAGTATGAAGGAAGTTCTTGACTAAGAGTTTTTCATAGGCATTATCGCTATGACGAACAGGCGGGTATGTCCGAATAAAATCCCCTGATTCGTCAATAGTTTTCAACCAGCTGTAAGCAAATGCGGCACTTGGTCTTGCTTTCAATGCTTGCCATTGGTTTTCCAGCTTTTTCTCATGCCATAGATCATCATGATCCAGAAAGGCCACAAACTCGGCTGTCGCATGCTGCAAGCCTCGATTTCGGCTTGCCGCAATTCCCGCATTAGCGTATGGAAATACTTTGATTCTAGAATCATTGACAGAAGAAACGAGGGCCAATGAGTGATCCTGTGATCCGTCATCAATGACGATAAGCTCAAAGTCTTGGAAAGTTTGATTTAAAACAGTATCGACTGTTTCTAAGAGAAACCGAGCACTATTATAAGTATTAAGGATGATAGATATGCTTGGCATCATGACATAAAGTTAAGCGGTTTTAAGGGTGCCTAGTATTTCGTAACGGATTAAATCCTTATAAAGTCTCGCCTTGTCAGTTCAAGGCATTGTCTTGTTAATTTAAGGTGTCGTTGATTAACATCGAACCACTCAACTCTTCTGCAGGCAGTGGCTCACTCTAATCTCCATTTTTATGACCAACAAAAAAAATCGAAAAGAAATAGAAAGGACTGAGAACTGTGGCTAAGCGATAAATCAAGTCGAAGTCACCCAGAAGCTTTTTCTTAGGAGATGACAAAAAATGAAAAACGGACACTAAGAAAACAAAAATATCATTTGCAATATGGCATGGTGTCAGTATTATTTTTTGCCAGGATTCATAGCGGGCCATACGGATATGATGGCGACAGAGCCCCGTGCCCCAAGCAATGCTGAGTAAATATTTTTTGTCTAGTCGATGTTTGGGGATTTTGTGATGAATAAGCATTTTGGGGTTGTACCAGATTTCCCAGCCGGCTTTCTGGATATGGGCTAAAACTTCTAAGTCTTCGCCAGCGACAAAGGAATTATTGATGCGCCCCTTCAATAGAGTTTGCTCTGGCACGTTATCAAGCCAAGCTTGCCGTCGAACAACTAATCCTGCACCAGGCGGTAGCATCCGTTTTTGAGGTCTGTAGCAATGGGCTTGTTCTCCACGGTCTGTGAGTGCTAAGAACGTAGCAATCTTTTCAAAGTTCTCAGGGGGAGCTGTTTCAAACTGCCCATGCACTTTACCGCCGAAAGCGCCTGCTTCAGGATGTTGACTAGCAAAATCGGCAACCTGCTTTATCCAGCTGGATGTCGGAATATTATCGTCGTCTAAGAAAGCGATAATTCCTCCCTGAGCCTCTTCTATCGCTCGCTGTCGGGCAAAGGCTAGTCCTTTCTTAGGCTCAGATATACAACGTAGAAGATAAGGGCAGGCTGTACTGTTTTGATATTGCTGAACAATCTCGCCAGTATTGTCTTGGCTGGCATTGTCAATTATCAACACATCCCACGAGATTGAATCGATGTCTGTTTGAGCATTTAGAGCATTGAGCACCTCTGGTACACGACTTTCGCCGTTATAGGTACAAATTGCCACTGTGATATCGATATTAGCCACGATATTGGTTGCGAATATAGTGAAATCTACGAGATGCGATAATAGATTTCCCTATTTTTGAAGAAATTTGATGAATTAATCGTTCTTCAATTTGAATTTACCAACAAATAGACAAAAGAAATTGTCTTTCTGAATGGAAGAGTAGATACGGGGCCTTTGGGCTAATTAAACCAAAGAGCAAAGAAAAGGAAACGACCGTCAAAGGCGGCCATCAGTTGCCACCAAAAATCGGGGTTGGTGAGCGTTCCGGTTTCTAAATAGGATACAGCGGCCGTGCCTTGCGCCCAGCGAACGGCATCAAAGGTTTCGGGCTCAGTGAATATGCGCTGCAAGTTCAAGCCTACTGGCTCGGTGCCTCGCCAAAAGGGCAGCAATCGATCGCCCGCTAAGATGGTGTCCGCTTCATCCAAAAAGGCCAGCCATTGGTCAATCATCTCTGGCGTTACCGGTACGCCCGGAATCACCCCCGTCTGGTTAGGATTCGGAATCCACTCGTGGTCGTCATCAGTCTCTTGGCGGTAAAGATCCCAGGTTTGGCGGCTCAAGGCCGTCACCTGTTGCAAATGGCCCAGCGCTGCTGCCGGGCGATCGCGATCAATAACTGGCAAGTTAATCAGATGCACCAGGGCGATCGCATCTAAAAACGCATCCGGAAAGACTTCCTCAGGGGGCCGTTCTCGGAGAAAGGGGTAGGGAATCTCAGGATTTTGGAAAAATAGATGGGCCGTATGGTCGAACAGCATCGAGTCATCGTGGGCTAGATAAAAGTCGAGCAGTGCCGCTAACAAGTGGCAATAGCCCCGCAGCCACTGCACATCACCCGCATCCAGCGTGATGCGAAAGTTAGCAGCTTGCGCTTCAGTGATTTGCGTCCAGGTGAGATCGCCATAAATGCGCCACAGCGCTTCGGGATCAGAACCTTCACTATCGGCATCGAAATCAAGATAAGCCTGTCCTAAATTGACCCCCAGCTTCACGGTGTTATCGGCGATCGGGGCCAGGGTGGCTTCTGCCAGCAAAATATCGGCCTCAAACTGCTCTAGTACCTGGCGAGCCTGAGCGTTATTCATCGGGGTAGGGGTCGGATTATCGGGCACGGGCAATCGCAAGATCGGGAAGATCCCTGTCAACGCGCCTTGCGATCGCAGGCCATATTGATACCAGGACTGCCCCAGATTTTCGACGGCATTGGCAAATTGCAAAAAGCCGGTGCCAAAGCGCAGTTCATCATCTTCGATCTGAACGCTCAGCGCTGCGGCCAATTGAGTGGCTCCGACCTCAACTTGGGCCTGCGCTAGGGCGATATTGACCCGCTCCTCAACGGTGAGAGACGTCGTCGAGACTTGCGCGTTGCCGGGGTAAATCGTCGCGCCCAGCGCTATGAGCAATAGCGTTAGTGCTAAAAGACCCGCATTTCGGAACCGCTGATACGCAAGCATCTTGAGGAGTCCTGCTAGAGAGGAGGCGGGGTGCTGAATGACACCGCCTTCTCACTGTGGCGAAAACCATTCTGGAATAGGTGGGTTGGCAACTATCCTTTACACATCCCCGACGCAGCACCGGGCATTTACGGAGCGAGGCGAGCTTTCTTCAGGCGATTTTCTTCATACCAGGCGGCGATCGCCGGTACCCAGGCTTCGAAATGGGGCCAAATTGCTTCACACATTTTCTGGGCTTCGAGCTGAGCGTCGGCCTTCCAGCGCAGGTCGAGCAGGTGCATCAGCGATCGCGGATTGGCCGACACCACCCAATGCTGGCGCACATCAAAGGGGATCAGCCCCCGAGCATGTTCTTCGGCAAAGCCTGCCTCAATTTTTTCTTGATAGCGATGGCAGGCTTGCAGACACCAATCCAAATCGCGCTGGCGTTCTGCAGCGGTGTAGTCATATTTTTTGCCCTGGCGATCGCTGTAAGCGCCGACAGGCCGTAAATAGAAGACTTCGTCCACCTCGCGTTTGCCCATCACCACATCGAGAATACGGCTGCCCGTATAGCGAAAACTTTGCACATCAAAGCTCAGACCAACGCGATGGGTACGGATCTGCTGCATCGTGCTGTGGGGAAACCAGCCCACGTTCAACACAATTTGAGGATGCTCTAAGGGGCCAAAGTGACCACGCCCGCCCTTGAGCAAATTTTTGATCACGACCTCGCCAGCCTGCGCTTCACCGGGCCAGGTATCGCGCTCATGGGCAACAAACCCCTCAGCGTAGTCTTGGTGCATGGCAGCGTAGATGGTTTGCTGAGGGTTGGGGGTTTGAGAAATAACCTCAACGGTAAAGCGATCCATGGGGCTTAGGAAATGTAACAACTAAAAACACGGCAACAGCGGTGACGCGATCGCCACCCCCAGTAAATGCTCCGCTAGACTACCCCTAATCGCGCCACAATCTGGGTGGCCCTCAGTTTCTCTTAACACCCCAATTGCCAGTCAGGCGCGTGAGCGTGTTGCCCAAGCCAAGTGCATTTAATGTTAAAGGCTTTGGAAAGGAGGCTTTCTTCTTATGCCCATCTCATGCACCAGGCTGTTGCTATGCCGGTTGAGATTTGAGCTTGGCCGTGCGATCGCAGTTTTAATCCGTGCTTCCATGACGGTAGGCGGGCATTTGCCAGCGTTCAACCACTACACAGATGATTGGGGCCGGTCGACAAATCTGCTCGCTACCATCCTCTGGCTCATTGATGACGTTGAGCCTCCTAACCAAATAATTTTTGCACCAGCACACCGCAGTGTCGGTCTATTTTTTCTCTCACAAAGTCTGGACTGACATGTGCGTATAGATCAAAATCCTTGCTGGGATTCGTCCCAGACCGAGAAGCAGAGACATCGATCGTCTCAGGGCTGATATTCAAGAACTCGGCAATCTTATCAATACTTTCCCGAATATCCTGAGTTCTCAGCACTAACAGTCGATCGGCAGGTACTGATTTCAGAACGCATTCGTTATGGTCACGCCAGTAGCTCAAATAGCTAGATACGGGCCAGATTTCATCCAAAGTTTTGAGCGCTGTCTCTTCAGGTTCATACTCGAAGTCATAACGACCATAGCGAGCACGCTCTAGAGCACGCCATTTGAGAGTTGCCGAACGAGTCTTGAGGTTTTGATTGATCTCAGAAGCCAACCACGAGAAGGGTTCACGGACAGTATGAATAAACTTGGCTTCAGGATAAAGCTCAGCCAGAACGGATACCGTGTGATGTAAGTAGTGAGAAGCTTCCATCTCAAGACCGAGTTGGCGATCGCGCCACCGCAATAACGCTTTCCACTGACCTTCAGAGTAGTCACCCGCTAGGAAGCGGAGAATGTGGGGAATCGTATCATCATCCATCGGCTCATGCTGAGATGAGTAATGAGCAGCAAACATATACCCGAGGGAGTGTGTACCACTGCGAGGCAGACCGACACAATAAGCCTGAAAACGACGACTGTTTTGCATCGGCAGAAACTGCGACCAAGAAGCCCAAAATGCTTGTTTCCGCATCAACTTTGCTTTTTGAGGCTTGGGTGAATAGCCGTACAGATTCATCGCAGGTTTCATATTTGCCATCAGTCTCAACAACCAAGCACTTTCTGGTCACCCTGCATAGTACCCAAAGCTTAAAGATTTCCCACCTCAAAATCACCGATTGAGTCAATCGGTGATAGGACTCCAGCAATAATGTATGGCCACAGAGAGCATTTCACCTGAGAGCCGATTATCGGTTTCAAGGATGACTCAGCCTAATTCATGAAATTTGTCAGCTCGAGTTCTTCACCCAATCAGTATAGAGTTACTGATTGGGTAGGAACTGCATTGCCGCCCTAGCAGTTGGCTCAGACTCCGCGATTCTGAGCATTTGTTCGATCTCTAGTTGCTCACTACAGCAAGCGGCAGTTTAATCAAGTCATCCCAGATAGCTAAAATAATTAGCTAGCAAGCTTTACAACTCCGAATTCCGTAGGGCTTGTCCTTCCCGCAGGGTATTCTATATTCCGAATTCTGCTAAGTAGGTAGCCATAAATAAACATTACTGTAGGGTGCGTTGTGGTGACAGCCCAACGCACCGCCAGGATTGGCTTTGGTGCGTCACGCTAGGCGATGACACACCCTACGATAATTAGGGCTTTCTACTTATACCAAGCAATTCAAGACTGTCAAGACCTTTAAATTGCTTGAGGATTACAAAAATAGGTTGTGAAACTTACCCACTCTAAGCTCAGCATGCATCGCTCAAAAAGCTCCATAACAGCGAAGGGAAAGGCCTGATTGACTGCCGAAAATTCCAACATCGGTGAGACTTTCGACAGTCAGCTTTGACATGGCCAATCCTACGATAGAGTTAGGGGCTGAAGAGTTTTGTCAGGCAAGTAGAACTGAGGTACTTTGTCGAATAACTGTTCAACTAGAGGCCCGCAGTGTAAATCCACCTTTTTTTGGACAAAATCCATATCGACATGAGCATATAAATCAAACTTTTTGCTGGAATTTTTGCCTGAATGGGAAGCAGACGTGTTGATTGTCTCTGGATGGATGTTCAGAAAATGGGCAATTCGGTCAATACTGTGCTTGATTTCATGGGTTCTCAGCACGAGCAATCGATCTTTAGGAATAACCCTCATGATTAATTCGTTGTGGTCACGCCAGTAGCTCAAGTAGCTCGCAACTGGCCAAACTGCGTCTAAAGCTGCCAGGACTTTTTCCTCTGGTGCATACCGAAACCCATAACGTTCGTAGCGCGCCCGTTCTATCGCTCTCCACATGGGATTTTCACAGGTTTCGAGGTTCTGATTAATCTCAGAAGCCAGCCAGGAAAGAGGTTCACGGACGGTATGAATGAACTTTGCCTCGGGATACATCTCAGCCAATATTGCCATCGTGTGATGCAAGTAATGGGATGACTCCAGCTCAAGCCCCAGTTTGAGATCGCGGCATCGCAGCAATGCCTTCCACTGACTCTCGGTATACGTTCCACTCAGATGACGGAGAAGATGGCTGATTGTAGTCTTTTTCGCGGGTTCATGTTTGGACGAATAACGCGAGCCAAACATATACCCAAAGGAATGTGTGCCGCTACGAGGTAAGCCCACACAGTAAGCGTGAAAACGACGATTATTTTGAGCCGGCAAAAACTGTAAAAGAGGAGCCAAAAATGTCTGCCTCTGAATTCTTCTGGCTGTTTTTGGCTGAGGTGAATAGCCGTACAGATTCATCTTAGCGGTCGAATTCATCATCGGGAAACCTCGAAAACTTTTCATGGTCATCTCAACGCGGGATCACAATCCTGAGGACTCGTGCTAGCTGAAATTATTCAGCGAAAAAGATGCTGAAATCTGACGATCGGTCAATATCAGCTAGCGCCAAAAAAGAGCTTTTTTGAACGCCTCGTTTAACTAATTTTTGAAAAATCTGTAGGCTCTCACTAAGCCGAATCTGGAAGAAATCCCGTAGAAATGCGAATCACTAGCTGAGCAATTCTGGCTCTACCGGGTCAACTATGCAGCCGTGGCAGGAAAATGCCAGCTAATTAGGC
>CALCCA010000097.1 GCA_937899725.1 uncultured Halomicronema sp. | reverse complement strand
GGCCTGGCCTGCCCGTCGGGCTGACGACTCCGCTCAGCCGACGTTCCTTGAGCGGCGTCGTAAGGAAGATCTGTAGCCCAGTTTCAGAGAATGGTTATTATGATTCCCTACTGGAATGGCGGCAAGGGCGAAAGGCACAGTGCTCGCATCAGCAATATAGCGCTGGCCCCTTCGCTGAGGACACCGAGGCATCCTCTGATACTGCGCACATCAGCCAAAGGGCTTCGCAGTCTGGTTGGGGCCAGACTAACGACTGCTGTGCCTGAAAACAAACTACCGACTTGCCGATAGAGGTTTATCTGCCTTCAGTGGCAAAGACCAATGGGATAGCAACTCACCCCCTACTTCACTAGCCGTCGATGCTACCCTGAACGCCCTCAATCAAGTAGTCCATCTTCTCTAGCTCGATGTTGTCTTGCTTATATTCTTCGCCGCTGGGCAAGATGGTGCCGCCGGTGTTGTCTTTCAATTCACCTTTATAAATCACCAGCTCACCGCTCATGATTTGTTCTTTCGCCGCATCAGCCGCTGCTTTCGCCTCATCGGTGACCGCTGGCCCATAGGCCGACAGCTTACAGAAGTTGCCCGCCAGGCCGCCCCGCAGGATGTGGGAAATGTCGCCAGCCATCAGGGTTTGACCGGCTAAGAACTGCTCACCTAACTGGGTATAGATGCTCGACCAGTCCCACTCGGCCCCGGTCAAGTAGCCTTCGGGGGCTAACGGCCCTTGGTCAGCATGGTAGCCACTGGCAAAGATGCCTCGCTTTTCTGCCGTTTCCATCACGACTTTGGGGCTGTCCACATGGCACGTGACCACATCAATGCCTTGGTCAGCCATGCTGTTGGTCGCTTCCGCTTCTTTAACCGGCAGCGCCCAGTCACCGGTAAAGATCACTTGCGTGGTGATGTCGGGATTGACCGATTTAGCGCCCAGGGTAAACGCATTAATGTTGCGCAGCACCTGGGGAATCGGTTTCGCGGCCACGAATCCCAATTTGCCTGATTGGCTCATGTAGCCCGCGACAACGCCCGCGACGTATTGCGCTTCATCGATGTAGCCAAAATAGCTGCCCACATTATCGGGGTGGACGCCGTCTTGGTAGAGACCGCCCGCATGGAAAAACTGAACATCGGGAAATTCTTCGGCGAGTTCTAAGATGTAGGGATCAAAATAGCCGAACGAGGTGGGAAAAAGCACCTTAACGCCATCGATCTCAATCATGTTGCGCATCGTTTCGGCTACGGCGCTGGTCTCCGGTACGCTGGCCTCTTCCACAATTTTGATGCCCGGCACGTTGGCTACCATTGCAGCCGCCCCTTCGGCATGGGCCTGGTTGTAGCCAAAATCATCCTTCGGGCCAACATAAATAAACCCGACAACCAACTCTTCTCCCTCGCCGCCACCAGTGCTTTCACCCTCAGGTGTGGCTTCACCTTCGGTCGCTGGGCTGCAAGCCGTACCGAATTTAGTTACGACACCAAACGCGGTGGTGGCCATCAATCCACGAATGATCTGTCGGCGAGAAAGGTGAGAAAAGTTGCGCTGGGTCATCGGGCTTACTCCAAAAATGAAAACGGGAAACAACTGAAAATGAGTTGCGAGGGAACGGCTAGGAAGATTGTCGGGAATCAGAACCAGGAAATATTGGCTACTCTGCGTAGAGGTTCAAGTCAGTAGCCCTGAATGATGGCCGGGTGATCATCGCCAAGCATGATGCATCAAGGCTCACTCCAGCAGGCGGGCCACCACACACCCTACCGCATCATCTAAATTAGAGGCTCGCTACTAATTGAGCAACGATCACCGCCATTGAGTCGAAGCACTGACACAGGTGGCAAAAGGGACATGCCAATAAATTTTGTCGGCTAGTTAAGACAAAGCGGCTACGGATGGATTCATCCACGATCGCCCTATTCATCAACGGCCTTTGCTATTGGCTGATCAATCCTCAAACTCAGCTCAGTTCAAGGATTGATAAATCCTGGGAATTGTTTTGTATCGTCGACTGCATTTTTGCGGTTTCCAGCGCCAAAAATCTCCAAATGCCAATAATCACTCAAAGCGCTCACCTTCCAGCAATGTAAGGCTTTCTGAGCCGTCGTTTTACCCCATCGCCGCGGTTGAGTTCACGCGGATCGACAGCGGACTTGTATCGCTGACTACTGCCGATACTCGCTGACGGGAATGTTGGGGTAAAGTATGCCGTAGTTCTGTTTGCAATCCGTGAGGGAGTATGGGCTGGCAGCGTTTTTTGACCGGGGTAATCTTGGGGGCAATTTGCAGTGTGCTGCTGGCCTGCACCGAGGCCGCGATTCAACCCCCGTCGTCCCCCACTCCCGATGAGGCGGCGATCGAGCAGACGGACACGGCGGCCCCAGCCAGCGCCGATGCGCCTCCAGAGGCTCCTGCCGAACTGCCCGCGGCGACCGAACAACTCCTCGCCAGCCTTGATCCGTCCCTGACCGATCCGCCCCGAGGCGACCTGCGCCTGGTAGTGATGAGTGACCTCAATGGCGTCTATGGCTCCACTGATTACGACCCCGAGATCGATAAAACGATGGCCCTGATTCCGTTTTGGCATCCTGACTTAGTGCTCTGCAGCGGTGACATGGTCGCCGGTCAAGACCTGACGCTGACGCCTGATCAAATCAATGCTATGTGGTCAGCCTTTGACGAGCACGTAGCAGCTCCGTTGCGAGCGGCAGGCTTGCCCTACGGTTTTACCATTGGCAACCACGATGCCTCGGGGGCATTGGGCCTGAACGACTCGCCGCTATTTCAGCAAGAGCGAGATTTGGCCGCCGCCTATTGGCAAGCGCCTGAGCATGACCCCGGGGTCGAATTTGTCGATCGCTTTGAGTTTCCCTTCTATTACAGCTTTCGCCGCGACGATGTCTTCTTTCTGTCGTGGGATGGGTCGTCGAGCCGCATCCCCGCCGATAAATTGGCTTGGGTAGAAGAAAGCCTGGCCAGTGAAGCGGCGCAGACGGCCAAAGCCCGGATTTTGATTGGTCATTTGCCGCTCTATGCCGTCGCGGTGGGTCGCGACCAGCCCGGTGAGGTGATGGACAACGCCGATCAGCTGCGCGCCCTGTTAGAAAAATACGATGTTCATACCTACATCAGCGGCCATCACCACGCTTACTATCCGGGCCATCGGGGTGACCTGCAGCTGCTGCACATGGGCATCATCGGGTCGGGGCCGCGCCCGCTGATTGATAGTGACCTGCCGCCGTGGAAGGCCCTCACCGTGCTGGATATTGATTTCGACACGCCCGAGCTGACCCGCTACACCACCTACGACATTCAGACGATGGCGCTGATTGAGTATGGCCAGCTACCGCGTTTTTTGGCCGGACACAACGGCATCGTGCTGCGGCGAGATGTGGAGGCGACGGAGCTGAGCGCTGACGAACAGGCCTTTTGTGAAGCCAAATTGGGGCCGTCACTCTGCACGTCTTAGCGGAGGGCGATCGCTGAAAACTGGGCGATCACATTATTTTGGCGGACTTCTCCACAGCATGAATGCTTTGAGCCTGAGGGGCCGGGGGCTTGAGGGGCGAATTCGTGGCGGTGTTTTGGCCGAACGGATTAAGGACGAACAGCGTCGCGATCGCCCCTGTGGGCGACTTAGAGATCGCCCTCACAGCCACCACAATTTGCACTAAACTCATCCTGGTAGCCGTACAAAAGTAGGGTCATGGCAACACAATCAACAATTCCAGTGGTGGTCAATGGCGCCTGCGGCAAAATGGGCCGCGAAGTCATCAAGGAGATCGCCACTGCGGAGGACATGACTCTAGTCGGGGCGATTGATAAAAATCCCGCTGTGCAAGGCGAAGATATCGGCGAAATTGTCGGCTGCGGCCCGGTCGAAGTGCCCATCACCGCTGATTTAGAGGCGGCGCTGGTGATGGCTCAGAGTGAAGGGTTAGCGGTCATGGTGGATTTCACCCACCCCAAAAGTGTCTACAGCTCTGTGCGGGCGGCGATCGCCTATGGGGTGCGCCCAGTGGTGGGCACAACGGGCCTCAGCGTCGAGCAGATCAAAGATCTAGCGGAATTTGCCGACAAAGCCAGCATCGGCTGTCTGATCATCCCGAACTTCTCGATTGGTATCGTCTTGATGCAGCAAGCAGCGCAGCAAGCCGCCCAATACTTTGAGCATGTCGAAATCATTGAGCTGCACCACAACCAAAAGGCTGATGCTCCCAGCGGCACGGCCATTCAGACCGCGCAAATGCTGTCTGAGCTGAATAAAGCCTACAATCCTGCGCAAGTTGAAGAGACCGAAAAAATGGCCGGGGCGCGGGGCAGCAGCACTGCCGATGGCATTCGCCTGCACAGCGTGCGGTTACCCGGTCTGATTGCCCATCAGGAAGTGATCTTTGGCGCACCGGGACAGCTCTACACCCTGCGCCACGATACGAGCGATCGCGCTTGCTATATGCCTGGCGTGCTGCTGGCCATTCGTCGCGTCATGCCGTTGAAGTCTTTAATTTATGGCTTAGACAAGATTCTGTAGTGGTTGTCTCAGCCCCTAAATAAGAAAATAGCCTGACCCTAAAGCCCCCAAGGATCAGGCATTTTACTCGTAAGAGCGCTTAATGCAGCTAGTTAAACCACTCAAATTGCCCCCAACAGAGTGATTTAATTGTCGCTGCTTGCATTCTTCAGAGTTAAATCTATTCTGCGCTTTCCTAACGGGGATGACGTCACAAAATCCACGCAAAATCCGTCTAGATCTTTCCCCAGATTGCCCACCTCAATCCGTAGATTTACGCCTGCCAAAAGAACCTTATTACCTGACTTGTGGGAACAATCGTCATGTGATTTTCGGCTAGCGAATGGATGACATCATGGCTCGTTGAGAGCGGTTTGGCCTCATGGCAGTAGCCTTTGGGAAGCACAGTGGAACCCTTATCAGCCATCTCTGCTATCAAATTTCCCAGCCCAACTTTCACGAGGAATGTGCATCGCCCGAGCTGTTTTTAGATCTCAGTCATCTCGTTCCACACTGTTGAAATGACATCGGAAATTGAGGTCAACGGGGATATCTTGCCTGTTCAAGACGCCAAAATCGTCGCGCTATAGCAAGCCGCAGTTTGATCAGGTCAACCTGGATGGCTGAGTCCGATATCTGGCAAGCATTTTAATTCCGCATTACGAACTCTGCATTCCGCATTCTGCTATATTTGGTCGCCTGAGATCAGATCGTGCCGCTATTGGACATTCACAGTTTCGGTTCCCAGAACATGATTCGGCGGGAAAGCAATCTCTTGGGCAAGCCGGGCGTCTAGGTTGCTTCAACCCAATGAAGCAGGTCCTCAAGATTAGCCAACCCATCATCCATAGCAAGCTGCAGTTTGATGAGATCATTCCAGATGGCTGCAATCAATATCTGGTGGGCTTTTCAACTCCGACTTCCGAATTCTGCATTCCGAATTCTGCTATATCGTTACCAACTTGCCCAAATACATCTGTGGGGCTGAAGCCGAAGCCTTGGTGAAAGGCGTGGAGGGTTTCGGAATCAGGAGTTGGGATGTTGGGGATGACGCTTACCAGGCAGTCTTATTCACAGGGTTCAAGGGTGGCGATCGCGAGCACCATGTCATCAATCAGCGATCGCGCGACGCGACCGGGGGCGTCAATATTGTTGAGAAAAATGGTGAAAGCAACCGGCGCATAGCGCTCAGGCTGTAGGTAGCCCGCCAGGGCAAAATTGCGGCTGATGGCCCCAGATTTGCCGCTTAACTGCCCCTCAACGGGTGTGTCGAGCCAGCGATTACGCAGCGTGCCGCTCTGCCCGGCCACTGCCAACGACTCGCGAAAGACCTCGGCTTGGGGCGATCGCGCCATGATTTGCAGCACATCGACCAGCGCCGCCGGGGTGATCAGGTTCTTTCGCGCCAAGCCTGCCCCATCCACCATCACCACATCCGCCGGATCAAGCCCCAGCGTTTGCAGACGGTTCAGAGCAAGCTCGATGCCTGCGGCTGTCGCGTCCTCGGCTGACGAATTGCGACTGCCCAGCGTTTTGAGCAGCGCCTCCGCATAGAGATTGTTGCTGCTTTGATTGGTGGGGATAAGCAACTCGGCCAGCGGCGGTGACTGCACGACGGCCAGCTCACTCCAGTCTTGGGTAGCGGGCGACGGTCCTAGGCGCACTTGCTGTACCTCAATGCCTTGCTCTGCCAATGCTGTTTGCAACGCATTAAGAAAGGCTGCCCCCGGATTTGGCTCGGCAATGGCAACAGGCTCAGGAGGCGATCCGGCAACGAGCTGTCCCGCGACCTGCAGTATTGGACGGCTCAAATCGCGCCCGACGCTGACAAACTCAGACTCCCCCGGCGCGACGGTGCGCGTTGCGTTCTCAATCGTCCACCCCGTTCCCTGTCTGGGGACATCCCACACTACCTGCAGCGGTTGCCCCACGGCTTGGGGGTGCAGACTTAGGCCGATTTCGTTTTCCTCTAAAATCAGGGCGTTGATCGGCGCACCGTAGCCCGCCTGCACATCTTCCCATTCCCAATTGGGGTTAACGGCCTCGCCGACAAACGCGCTGTCGTCCCCATACAAAATATCGACCTGACGCACGTTTAGTTCACCAATTTGACGTGCCAAGTCGGCGAGATCAGCCTGATCAAAACTCGGGTCACCGCGACCGACAACCTGCAGCGTGGCCCGGCCTGCCCCATCAACCGTGCCCAAGACAGCGGTGCGAATGCGGTAATCGGGGCCGAGTTCGGTCAGCACGGCAGCGGTGGTCACCAGTTTTAGGGCGGAAGCGGGTACAAAAAAGCGATCGCCCGACTGGCTATAAACGGCCTCGCCGTCCAGCGTTTCTATCTGCATGCCGACGCGAGCACGGGCCAACTCTGAGTGCTGGGCGATCGCTTCCATTGCCCCTGGCAAATCGGCGGGGCATAGCGCGACGGCCGGGCCGGTGGCGGCGATCGCCCCGAGAAGTCCCCCACCGATACCCAGTGCTCGGTTGCACCAATTCATCCCCATGTTTCTAGCCTCCGCGATCGGCTCCCCTGACACCCCATTTCCAGGCCCTCGATGGGCGGGCTCAAACCCGCCTGCAGCAACCGATGGCTTAGAGCAGTAAGCCCAGCACCATGCCGCCCAGCAGGGCAAAGCCCAGCAGCACATTTTGCCGAAAGATGCGCCCATAGAGCGACGGCGGGGGATTGTACAAGCTGAGCAAATAGCCTTCGCGACCCCAGACGACAATGGCCAACACCAGCGTCACCCAGTAGGGCCAGCTTAACGCCATGACCCAGCCGGTCAGGCCCAGCAGGACGACCGCTACGGCAAAAAACAGCGTCACTGCCTGCGGTGTGCGCCGCCCAAAAAATCGCGCGCTGGAATTGACGCCGAGGCGGGCATCAAACTCACGATCGGGAATGGCATAAACCGTATCAAACCCCAACGTCCAAGAAACAACCGCCCCCCATAGCAGCCAAGCCGCTGGTTCTAACGCTCCGGTTACTGCCGCCCAGGGAATCAGTACGGCAAACCCCCAGGCGATCGCCAGCACTAGCTGCGGCACCGGAAACACGCGCTTAGCTAAGGGATAAAGCACAATCACGGGCACGGCGGCCACACAAAGCCAAAAGGTGAGGCGATTGAGATAGAAAGTGAGGCCATAGGCGCAGAGAAACGCGATAATCGCCAGCCCGATCGCGATCCGCACCGAGAGGGCCTTAGAGGCTAATGGCCGGGTGCGGGTGCGCTGCACCTGCGGATCAATGTCGCGATCCCACAGGTCATTGACGATGCAGCCCGCTGCACTCGTGATCAGGCTGCCGACAATAATAACGACCAGCAGCCCCCAGGGGGGGGTGCCCCGCGCCGCTAAAAATAAGGACCACAGCGCCGGCACCATCAAAATCAAGCGCCCGGTGGGTTTGTCCCAACGCATGAGTCGCAGAATGGCTTTCCACGTGGGCTCGGGTCGGGTCAGGGGCGATGTTTCCATGATGGGGGTGGGTAGCTCTCACCTTCAGCATAGACCTGTTAGGGTAGGCGATGCGCCGACCAAAAATATGATTTCCACCATAAAGGAACCGGCAGATATTTGTTGAAAGATCAATATTTGCGCGATCGCCGCCTGACATCGTGACAAGCTTGTTCACCGTCAAAAACCAGACTGTATCGTAATTTACCGTCCATATTGGTCTTTCTCACAATCTGCTGGCCGCTTGTTCTCATCCGATAGAAATCGCCAACGCCCAATCATGAAACGAGACAATTCAAATATTTATGGTTAAAATGACCATAAGTCATCAAAAGCCTAACGGTGACATTCTCGCTCAAGCCTGATGGCATCGTCTTTCACGCTTCTGCCCCGCTAACGCCCCTACCTTCCCTAGCCTTGCGGTTCCGACCTGTCCGAATGTTTGATATCTTTTCCCATTGAGACCCGGTTATGACGCTTTCGCCTTTGCTCGTTGCACCCGAAGACTACAGCCTACTGACCGATCTGTATCAGCTCACCATGAGCGCTTGCTATGTCGGCGAAGGCCTCGACCAGCGACGCGCGAGTTTCGAACTTTTTGCCCGGCGACTGCCGCCGAATTTTGGCTATCTCATTGCGATGGGCTTGACCCAGGCCGTGGAATATCTGCAGGCGCTGCATTTTAGCGATCGCCACCTGGCCGAACTGCAGGCCACCGGCATTTTTGACCAGGCTCCCGCCGCTTTTTGGGAGACGCTGCGGGCCGCTCGCTTTACGGGCGACGTGTGGGCGGTGCCCGAGGGGACGGCGGTGTTTGCTAATGAGCCGCTGCTGCGCATCGAAGCGCCGCTGTGGCAGGCCCAAGTGGTCGAAACCTATTTGCTCAACACGCTGAACTATCAGACGCTGATCGCGACGCGGGCGGCGCGGCTCAGGGATGTCGCGGGGCCTGCGGCAAAACTGCTGGAATTTGGCACCCGGCGGGCCTTCAGTCCGCAAGGGGCGGTCTGGGCGGCGCGGGCGGCCCTGGCGGGGGGCTTGACGGCTACCTCAAATGTGTTGGCAGCGCTGAAGCTGGGGCAAAAGCCGACGGGCACGATGGCCCATGCCTTGGTGATGGCGATCGCGGCGGTGGAAGGCAGTGAGGCAGAAGCTTTTGAGGCGTTTCATCGCTACTTTCCGGGGGCGCCGCTACTGATTGACACCTATGACACCCTGGCCGCCGCCCGGCACCTGGCCGCGCAGCGAGCGCAGGGAGAGCGAGCACTGGCCGGGGTGCGGTTAGATTCGGGCGATTTGGTGGCACTCTCACAGCAGGTGCGATCACACCTCCCCGACGTGCCCATTTTTGCCAGTGGCGATCTGGATGAGTACGAAATCGAGCGGCTGAACCAGGCCGGGGCCTGCATCGACGGCTATGGTTTCGGGACGCGTTTAGTGACTGGCACACCGGTCAATGGCGTGTATAAGCTGGTGGAAATTGATGGCCTACCCGTGATGAAAGAGTCGGAGGGTAAAATCACTTATCCGGGACGCAAGCAAATTTTTCGGCAGTATGCGGGCGATCGCAGCGTCAGCGATCGCTTGGGCCTGGCGTCTGAACCGTCCCCGGCCGGTGCACAGCCTTTACTGCAGCCGATAATGCAGAATGGTGAGCTACTAGCCCCTCTCGCGCCGCTGTCCGAGATTGCCCAGCACACTGCCCGCTCTGTGCAGTCTTTGCCGGCATCGGTGCGGTCGGTGCATAATCCCAGCCCCTTGCCCGTCGAAATAACTGCCGCCCTGGCAGAGTTGACGGCGACCACCCGCCAGGGAGCAAAGGCTCCCTCGGCTCAGGTCTATTCCTGAAGCTTCCCTGAAAATCGATTGAAAGCGGTCATACCGTCCTTGCCGTCCTCCTTTTACCCCATTATCTGTATGTCAGAGACTGCTTCAACACCGACGCGCATCGCCCTATTTGGTACCAGTGCTGATCCGCCCCATTGGGGCCACTACGAGATTTTGCAGTGGCTATCTCACCACTACGACCACGTGGCCGTGTGGGCCTCTGACAATCCCTACAAGGCGCACCAAAGCACACTGCACGATCGCGCGGCCATGCTGCAGCTGATGATTCAGGCGATTCCGGTGGCAGCGGGCACCCTCGCGCTGCACACTGAACTGAGCCATTCTCGCAGCTTGGTCAGTGCGCAGCGGGCCCGCGCCCATTGGCCCACGGCGGCGCTAACGCTGGTGGTGGGGTCTGATCTGGTGCCCCAGTTGCCCCGTTGGTATCAGGCGGCAGAGCTGTTTCAACTCGTGCAGATTTTAATCATTCCGCGTCCTCGCTATGACCTGTCAGACGACGATTTGCAAGCCATTCGTCACCATGGCGGGCAAGCCGCGATCGCCAACATTCCCCAAACCTTCGATATCTCTTCTTCTCACTATCGCCGCACGGATGATCCTGACGCGTTGCCAGCGGCGGTCAAAGCCTATATTGATCAACACCACCTATATCCATGCCCGGAAAGCTCCAAAGAAAAACAACCGATCTTCTAGAAGCGGACGCTCTGGCCGACTTTAAGGTGGGCGTTGACAACGTCATCTTTTCCGTGGATGCAGAGCAAAACCGCCTGCTGGTGCTGCTGGTCATGCGGTCTGAAGATCCCTACGTAGGTACCTGGAGCCTGCCCGGCACCCTAGTACGTCAGGGCGAATCGCTCGAAGATGCCGCCTACCGGGTGCTGTCAGAAAAAATTCGCGTCAACAACCTCTATTTAGAACAGCTGTATACCTTTGGCGGCCCTGATCGCGATCCCCGCGAATCTGCCGAGGTGTTTGGCGTGCGCTATCTATCGGTCAGCTATTTTGCCCTAGTGCGGTTTGCCGAAGCGGAACTGATCGCTGATGGCGTTAGCGGCATTGCCTGGTATCCCCTGACGCAGGTGCCGACCCTGGCGTTTGACCATAATGAGATTTTGGCCTATGGCTATCAGCGTCTGAAAAACAAGCTGGAATATAGCCCAATCGCCTTTGATGTCTTGCCCGATCGCTTTACCCTGGGCGACCTCTATCAGCTGTATCTGACCGTCCTCGGCGAAGCGTTTTCTGATTATTCCAACTTCCGGGCGCGGCTGCTGAAGCTGGGTTTTTTGCAAGATACCAAGACCAAAACGTCTCGCGGTGCCGGTCGCCCCGCCAGCCTCTATCGCTTTGATGCCAAAGCCTTTGAACGATTGAAAGACAGGCCGATGGTGTTTATCTGATGACAATGTTCGTCTCCACGACAAATGACCGGTGACCAATGCTCAACGCCATCCCCGATCACCCGTACGGGCGAGGCATTTGGGGATCAATTGATCGGTCAAGCCATCAACATGACTTCCCGAATGCCTCGCCCCTGCGGTTCTCACAACCCTCAAATTGATATTCAATCATCCTATGAAAATTACGATCGCCCAGCTCAACCCGACCATTGGTGACCTTGCCCATAACGCCGAGCAAATTCTGCAGGCGGTGCAAACGGCGGCGGCGACAGGTGCCCGGCTGGTGCTGACGCCAGAACTGTCGCTCTGCGGCTATCCGCCCCGTGACCTGCTGCTGCGACCGCGCTTTATTACCACTATGCGACAGACGCTGGCAGCGCTCGCCGCTCAGATGCCGCCCCAGGTGGCCGTGCTGGTGGGGTTTGCTGAGCCGAATCAGGGCGCCAGCGATCGCGGCGAAAAGCCCCTCTTTAACAGCATTGCCTGGCTAGAGGATGGCGAGGTGAAGCGGGTTTTCCATAAACAACTGCTGCCGACCTACGACGTATTTGACGAAGACCGCTATTTTGAGCCGGGGCAGGCGGTCAATCACTTTCATCTAGAGAGCGACGGCGATACCGTTCACATTGGCGTCACCATCTGCGAAGACCTGTGGAACGACGAACAGTTTTGGGGCCAGCGGAAATATCCCAACAATCCCATTGCTCGCCTCAAAGAAACCGGTGTCGATTTGGTGGTTAATCTGTCGGCCTCTCCCTTTCACGCCCAAAAGCAGCCGGTGCGAGAAGCAATGCTGACCCATAGTGCCCAGCGGTTTGACGTGCCGATTCTCTACGCCAATCAGATTGGGGCCAACGATGATTTGATTTTTGATGGCAGCAGCGTCGCGGTGAGCCGCCAAGGCAACCTGGTGGGGCGGGCCAGCGTCTTTGAGGCTGATTTGCTGTCAGTGGACTACGATTTGCCGACCCGCGACCTGCACGAAGGTGACGTGCGCCCCGCGATCGCCGACGTTAATGAAGACATTTGGTCAGCGCTGGTGCTGGGAGTCAAAGACTATGCGCGCAAATGTGGCTTTCGCCAAGCGGTGATTGGGCTGAGTGGCGGTGTCGATTCGGCTTTAGTGGCGGCGATCGCGGCAGCGGCTTTAGGGCCGGATAATGTTTTGGGCGTGCTGATGCCTTCGCCCTACAGTTCCGACCATTCCATCAGTGATGCCGAGATCCTGGTGCAGAACCTGGGAATGCGGAGCGAACGGCTGGCGATCGGCACGCTGATGTCCGGCTATGACGAGACCTTGGCGGCCCTGTTTGCCGACACCGAGGTGGGCGTCGCCGAAGAAAACATTCAGTCGCGGATTCGGGGCAGTTTGCTGATGGCGATCGCCAACAAGTTTGGGCACCTGTTGCTTTCTACCGGCAATAAGTCAGAGATGGCAGTAGGCTACTGCACCCTCTATGGCGACATGAATGGGGGACTGGCTGTGATTGCCGATGTGCCCAAAACCCGCGTTTACCAAATTTGCCACTGGCTAAATCAAAATCCTGGCAAGGCTTTTCCTGAGGGGTTACGACAGCAGCCTCACCCCCCAAAACCTGACCCGATCATTCCCAGCAATATCATCATCAAAGCCCCCAGTGCCGAACTCAAGCCCGGCCAGGTCGATCAAGACTCGCTGCCCAGCTACGAGGTGCTCGACGATATTTTAGAGCGGCTGGTGCAGCGTCACGAAGCATTGGAAGAGATTGTCGCTGCCGGGCACGAGCGCTCAGTAGTTCACAAGGTCATCCGACTGATGTCGCGGGCTGAATTCAAACGCCGTCAAGCGCCCCCGGTACTCAAAGTGACCGATCGCGCCTTTGGTACCGAATGGCGTATGCCGATCGCCAGCCGGTGGTCAGACAACATCGCTGAATCTACCCCTGCGGCAGTCTCTCTAGCCGGAGCGATCCCATCAAAGTAATCCTTGTCTGCGGCGGCTAATTGGTTCCCTCAAACATGCTGTTTCTTACCAGGTGCGGCAGATGTCTGCGATCGAGAATCCCATAGCTGAGAATTGGGAAACAGCATTTTTTTAGCTCAGTTCAATGGATTCTCAACCTCGACGACCAGCGGCAAGCGAATTTCAAACTTGGTGCCCTGGCGAGGCGTAGAGTGAACCTCGATTGTACCCTGATGATTTTTCACCACAATTTGATGGCTAATAGAAAGTCCTAGCCCCGTCCCTTTGTTTACCGGTTTCGTCGTAAAGTGATCGAAAATTTGCGATTGAATCTCTGCGGGCATCCCAATGCCATTGTCGCCAATGCGAATGACGGCGGCCTGCTGGTCGGCACTGAGTTCAGTACTAACAAAAATCTGGTTTGGCTGAGCTTTAATCTCCTCCAGACTACGGCCTTGATTGTCCTCTTCCAACGCATCAATGGCGTTAGCCAACAGGTTCATAAAAACCTGGTTGATCTGACTGGGAAAACATTCCACCTCATGGTCGCAGTCGTAGGCTTTGACCACCTCAATTTCCGGGCGGTCTTCAGTGGCTTTGAGACGATGCTTCAGGAGCATCAAGGTGCTCTCCATACCGTCGCGCAGATCGTAGGGCATCTTGCGATCGCTATCCGCGTGAGAAAAATTGCGGAGGCTGCGGCTGATCTGGCGAATCCGGTTGGTGCCCTCGCGCATCGACAATAGAATTTTGGGCAGATCGGCGCAAATGTACTCTAGATCGATGGTCTCCATGCGATCGCAAATGTCTTCCCCAGGATCTGGAAATTGCTGCTGATAGAGGGCTAACAGCTCCAAAATATCTTGCACATAATTTTGGGCTGGGTTCAAATTACCGGAAATGAACCCTAGAGGATTGTTGATTTCGTGGGCCACCCCAGCGACTAAGCCCCCTAGCGCCGAAAATTTTTCCTGCTGGATCAGCTGTAACTGGGATTGTTTCAGGGTTTCCAGAGTGATGGTCAGTTCTTCGGTGCGCGCGGCCACCTGGTGCTCCAAAGATTGGGTCAACTGTCGCAGCTTCAGGTGCGTACTGACCCGAGCCAGCACCTCGGCCTCTTGAAACGGCTTGGTGACATAGTCCACCGCCCCCAGGTCAAAGGCTTTTACTTTGTTGACGGCGTCGGAGAGCGCCGTCATAAAAATGACCGGAATGTCGGCGGTGTCAGGATTTGCCTTGAGCTGGCAGCAGGTTTCAAAGCCGTCAATCCCTGGCATTTGAATGTCGAGCAGAATCAAATCAGGCAGCTGATGTTGGATTTGTTTGAGGGCGCGATCGCCGCTGAGCGCTGCCGCCACGTCATACCCCGCATCGGTCAACGCTTCAGACATGACAGATAAATTCGCGGGCGTGTCATCAACGACCAGAATTAAGCCCGTTACGGTGGGTTTTACCATGGATTGATATCCCTCAGGCTAGGTGTTGAAGAATGAACTGTTCAATTTTTTCGGCCTGGAATTGCTGCACCCAAGTGTCCAGATGATGGGCAAAGGGACCATAGTCCCGATGCTCTTGCGCCAGGGTTTGGAGCTCTGTTTGTAAGGCTTTGAACCGCCCCTGCTGGGCCATAGTGAGAAACTGCTGCAACGTCTCTGGGGGTGGTACCCGCATATCTGCCGGAGCATCAGCAGTAGAGCCTGCAGTGACAGCGGCATCAACAGTCGCTGCCGGCACCTCTGTTCCAGGCTGATATTGCCAAACCAGTTCTAAATACTGTTGGAGTAAGGGCATTAGTTCGTCCGCATGCACCGGCTTCGGCAGGAACTCAGCCCCCCCGGCATCTAAGCTGTGTTGACGATCCTCTGGCGCCACCGATGCCGAAGACACAATGATCTGAGTCTGGCGCAACGCCTCATCTTCCGACTGCTGTAGCTGGGCCATAAACTCATAGCCATCCATCACTGGCATCAGCAGATCCGTAATGATCAAATCGGGGCGATGGGTGTGGGCCTGGGTTAAAGCAACTTGACCGTTTTCTGCTTCGATCACGGTAAAGCCAAAGGGCTCGAGTAAATTGACAATGACCGAGCGGTTTTCCCACTTGTCGTCAACGATCAGGATAGTTTTGCGATCGCCGCGATAGCCCATAATCTCTCCCTGCGGCGACTGGCGGGCCGCCTGCTGCCAGCCTGCTGCCAGGGATAAATCCGCCTCAAAGAAAAACTGGCTGCCCACTCCCAGTTGACTTTCCACCTGCAGCGTCGAGTCCATCGCTTTCACAATGCGGTAACTAATGGCAAGCCCTAACCCGGTGCCCTCGGCCTGACGCTGGCGATCGCCCACCTGTTCAAAGGGCTTAAAGATGGCCGCCAATGCCTCCGGGGCAATGCCGACCCCAGTGTCTTCCACCTGGAACCGCAATCGCACCGTTTCGGCGAGGTGATCTTGCCCGATAACGCTCACCTTTAAAGTGACAGCCCCCTGGTCAGTGAACTTCGTCGCGTTCCCCAAGAGATTGATGAGCACCTGACGTAGGCGTTTTTCATCGATGTCTACGCCCTCTGGCAGGGTGGCATCGGGCTGGTAATGGAAGGCTAATCCTTTCTGCTCCGCGCGAATCCGGCTCATTTCTACTACCCCCTGCAAAAAGGCAGGCAGGTGAATAGGCTGAGGAAGGATTTCTAGCTGCCGCGCTTCAATTTTGGACAAATCGAGGACGTCGTTGATCAAGGTCAGCAAATGGGTCGCACATTGGTGAATGACATTGACGCCTTGGCTTTCTTTTTCGCCCCAACTGCGGGAGCGCCCCAAAATTTGGGCATAGCCCAAGATGCCGTTAAGGGGGGTGCGCAGCTCATGACTCATGTTGGCCAAAAATTCACTCTTGGCCTGGTTGGCCTTGTCGGCTGCGGCTTTAGAGCGTTTGAGCTGTTGTTGCTCAAACGACTGGACCTGCCACAAGACCGCGATCATGGTACCGGTTAAGCCGACGACGATTAAAGCCATTAGATCGAGGGGGCGAAGTTGGGCCTCAATGTTGCGCCGAGGAATCACTAAGGCAATAGACCAGTCTGCTTCCATGAGGGGAGCGTAGGAGACATATTTTTGAACGCCGTCAATTTCGACCAGCTCTAACCCTTGCTGTCCATTGGTCATCTGCAGAGCAACGGTGGCTAAACCCGGATCGTCCGATTTGATCAGGCTCGGTGCGGGGGTCTCAATGGTCGACATCAATGCCGAGTTGGGGTGAACAATGGCCTCGCCCTTAGAATTGAGGGCAAATGCATAGCTGTTGTTGCCATACTCCAGTCCGTTGATCACATCGATGATCATATCGATGCCAATCACCCCGTTCATCATGCCAATCACCTCACCTAAGGGCTGATCGCCTTGCGATTGGCCTGACCACACCGGAATGGCATAGGCGACGACCCGCTTCCCGGCAGGAATGCGGGCAATCAGCGGATCAGAGAGGCTATTTTGACCGCTGAGGGCTCCTTTGACATGGGTGCGATCGCTCAGATCAATTTCGCCTTTGGGCTGATCGGGCAAGGTGGTGTACAGCAACCCCTCAGTGTCGATCATGCCGAAATACATAAATTCTGACAGCCGCTGCTCTTCACCACTCAGGTAAGGCTCGATCTGAGCCCAGTCCATCGTTCTAAAGACGGGATTGTTAGCACTGGCTGCCATGGAGGCTTTGTGGTTGCTCAACCAGCTGTCAATTTCGTCGACTCCCAGCTGGACTTCTAAAAATGCCTGGTTTTGCAAATTCTCTAGCAGCAAATTGCGCATCGTTTGATAGCTCCCATAGCTGGCTGCACAAACGAATAGGGCCGTCCCCCCCAACAGCGCTCGCGCCCAAAAGTTACCGAGCTTGAATTGACTGTTTCTTGCCTGAGCAGCAGCAGTTTTATCCTCTGGCGGCGATTGTTTAAATAATTGCTGCCAAAAATTGCCACTTGGATTCTCAAAAGAAGAATTACTGGTCATAGTGCTAAGCAGTGAAGAGCGAGAAAGCCGAACCAAGTCAAAGAAAAGCAGGTGACCCGACAGATAACCGAATGCGAACAACACACAGTCCGTGGCCCACACAACTCTAGAAAATTAATTTTTCACGGGAGATATTAGGCCTGTCGTGAGACCACAGTGAGATTGCTGAAATGCCGATGTGGCATGGCCTGAAAGTTTCTATTTGTTCTACACCAGTAAGTCTAGTGATTGTGCTTTCAGCCTTCCCTCAAGTTAGCTAACACTAACGAGCAAAAAAAGAAGCCCGAGCTACAAACGGCAATTGCCATAGTATTAGGCAATCTTAGGATTTCTACCAGCACTGACCTGTATTACCTAGCAGCGACAGTTCATGTATAAATACGCAGAAAGAACGTTTAACAAAATAGTGAGATCACCTGAATGCCCGCTACCTCATGCTTGATGAGGCACTGAAATAGACTGCGCTATAAACTCTGTTGTCTGCCGATCTCATTCACGATATAGACTGTTAGATTGATAAAATTGGAGTATTTCAGTCGCACTTAAAAATTTGTTTTCCGGCTTAATTTTGCTCTCTTCTCACTTTTGATAAAGAATATCGAGAATTGCTATTCCTCATAGTTTCAAAAAATATTCTCTTTTCCGAAAACAAGAATGCAGACAAAAAGTAGTGAGCTTTTTGTTCACCAACGGCTTTCAGGAAAGATAGCTGGGCCGAGTATTTCCAAAACCTGAGACTCATTTTGAGCCATTGCTCCAAGCAAGAACGTGAGGCGATTGGGATAGTCTGGACTCCCCTTGACTGGACATGAAAATCAGGGGGCGATTTCTGAAAACGGGCGGCCAAGTTCCGAAAAACTGAGCCAAGCCTGGGCTCAGAAAGGCTGCGATTATTAACCCAGACTGGTTTGACGCCAGTTCTACGAATTACAGCGACACAGACAAGTCGGCTTTCTCCCAGTCGAAGACACTGCGGGTTGGCCTGGCCTGCCCGTCGGGCTGACGCCGCCGCTCAGCCGACGTTCCTTGAGCGAAGTCGAAAGGAAGATCTATAGCCCAGTTTCAGAGAATTGGTATAACGCCAGTTCGGGTTAAGCCAAACCCCGCCTCCCCAGAGGAGATTGTCGCCTCAACAGCCGGGTCAGCATACCTCATGCCCTGATCCCGAACTCAGGTTGGTTTACACACGAACCTAGGAAGTGACATCGTTCGCGTGACTTAAGTCAAATCAGCAGTTGAACAGATCGCGGCTTGGTGCCTCTAGGGCTGATTTTGAAGACTGACTCGTATAGGCCCAAAAATGCGATCACGATCGCACTCATCTCCATGTCACATTGCAGCCAGGACGTACCGCCACCGTCATCAAGCCGCGCCCGAATCCTTGGTGAATAAGACCAAAACCGTTTTGACCATCAGTTTGATGTCGTAGAGTAGGCTCCAGTTTTCCTGGTAGCGCATATCGAGGCGAATCACGTCCTCAAACTTTTTGATGCTCGATCGCCCGCTGACCTGCCATTCTCCGGTCAGGCCAGGCTTCACGTTGAGTCGTTGCCAAGCCGGTACCTCGTATTCTGCAATTTCCGCTGGCGTAGGGGGACGCGTTCCCACCAGGCTCATTTCGCCCTTCAGCACGTTCCAAAACTGCGGAAACTCATCCAGGCTCGTCTTGCGTAAAAACCGCCCGACACGGGTGACTCGGGGGTCACGTTCGTTTTTAAAGAGAGGGCCTTCGACTTCATTTTTAACTCGGTTTTTGAGGGCTTCAGCATTCACGACCATCGAGCGAAACTTCCAGATGCGAAACCGACGGCCCATCCAAGAACATCGCACCTGACTAAACAAAATCGGCCCCGGATCATCCACCCAAATGGCGATCGCGATCGGGAGTAAGAGAGTCGCCGTGATCGTTAGCCCGGTTAACCCTCCAACAATATCCATCGCTCGCTTGGCTTTAGAGGTCACTGATGGGTGAGTCGCGATCATCCGGCGTTCGATCATTGGCCGGTTGGGCAAATGTGTCTCTTGAGGCGCTTGTTGCGCAATGGTAAACACTTTGTCGAGATCGGTCATGCTCAGCACCAACATGACCTGTGATCCCACCTGCCGCAGCAGCAGTTCGGTTTGATGGTCATGGCAGAATCGACGACAGATCACGAGCGAGCCTAAGCCGCTGCTGTCTAAAAAGGTCGTGTCGCTGAAATCTAACGTCAGGCGCTCTAAACCAGTCGGATGTTGCGTAAAAATTTGATGGCAAAGGCCCTGAAAATCAACAGCTTCATCAACGGTTAGCGTCGGCGGCATGTAGATCGTACAGGCACCATTGGCAAAGCTCGTTCTAATCGGGGGCGGGGTTGAATTTAATTGCATACCAGTAATCGTTGCGATACAAAATTACCGATGAAAACTTGCGGTGATAAAACGGGACAACTAGCCAAAGCAGTGATTTAGAACGTGTTTAGAGATTTCAGATTAATGGGAAGCGATGTCCGCTCAGAAAATTTTAGTATTCAGAGAAAACTGATCCCGAATTAAGGATCCACCCCCATTTACTTGTATATCAAATTTCTTCAAGCTCAGGACTTGCGTTTACAGAATGCCCAGAAAAGGCGAGAAGTCTTGCCGTTCTTGGCCCCTTTTTTCGAAGTTCACGTCGACTTGCTCGCTGCCGCAGCAGTCTCTCGACATGACCATACTTAGCACAGAGCCAGAACAATACTCAGGGGGCGATACAAGTTCAGGCTAAGGAAATCGCTCGCCCAGCCAAGACCCGCAGCGGCAGGGTTGATCGATACCGGATAGCGGTGAGCTTTGGGGGCTTTGGCTCAACGCGCCCTCATCGTGCCGATATATTCTTGCTCAGAAATCGCCTAAGCTGAGGCTGTCATCAATTGAGTGGCTGAGCCCTGATGCTGAAAGCAGTTCAGCCTCTGGATAGGTTTACGGAGCGGGCGCGGTAATACCCATACCGTCAGGCTTTCGAGTTTAATTGATGACGCGCCCTAATTGCCTACCGTTTTTTGTTGGTCTCCTTGAAGTGTTTATGACCCTTTCTACGACTCGCCGTGCGTCTGCTGAAACCGCTCCTCTTGCCCCCGGAGTGTACATCTTGGGAGCGGGGCCGGGCGATCCTGACTTAATTACTGTACGGGGGCAAAGGCTGTTAGAGCAAGCCGATGTCGTGGTTTACGCCAACTCCCTTGTCCCCCAACAGGTGCTCGATTGGACTCGACCCGATGCCGAAAAGGTGGGGACGGCTAACTTAACGCTAGAGACCATCCTGCCGCTGATGATCGATCGCGTCACGGCGGGTAAGTCCGTGGTCAGGCTACATTCGGGTGACCCGAGTTTGTATAGTGCCATTCACGAACAGATGCAGGCGCTGACGAGCGCCGCCATTCCCTTTAAGGTGATTCCTGGCATTAGTGCGTTTCAAGCGGCAGCGGCAAAACTCAATGCGGAACTGACGATTCCGGGCCTGGTGCAGTCGATCATTTTGACCCGCATTAGCGGTCGCACCCAGGTGCCTGACACCGAAGAACTCTCTTCTTTAGCAGCCCACAAAACCAGTTTGTGCCTCTATCTCAGCGCTCGCCATGTGGCTGAGTCTCAGGCGCAGCTGCTGCAACATTATGCAGCAGAAACACCCGTCGCTATTTGCTTTCGAGTCGGCTGGCCTGATGAGCAAATTTGGGTTGCGCCACTGACGGAAATGACCGCCATCACCCAGCGAGAAAACCTGATTCGCACCACGCTCTACATCGTGAGTCCAGCCCTGCAGGGAGCCGAGGTGCGATCGCGACTTTACAACCCTGACCACACCCACCTCTTTCGACCCCAAAATACCTGACGTGACCCTGGCAACAACCGGGATGCGGGGCATCGCTCCGCAGATGACAGCCTCTAGGCCACACCGGCTAGCTTCAGGCGGCTCAAAAATGCCTTCAGGCGATCGCTTTGGGGGGCTGTAATCACGTCGTAGGCCTTACCGTCTTCTTCGACCAAGCCCTGATTGAGAAAAATCACGCGATTAGCAACGTCGCGAGCGAACTGCATTTCGTGGGTCACAATCGCCATCGTCATGCCCTCTTCGGCCAGTTGCTTCATCACCTCCAGCACTTCCCCGACCAGTTCAGGATCCAGGGCGCTGGTGGGCTCATCAAACAGAATAATGTCGGGTTCCATACACAGGGCCCGAGCGATCGCGACACGCTGCTTTTGCCCACCAGAGAGCTGGTCGGGATAGGCGTGGCCCTTTTCTACTAGGCCAACTTTGGCTAAAAAATGGCTGGCTAGTTCACGGCTCTCAGCTTTACCTTTGCCCAAGACCTTTTGCGGCGCCAAGGTGAGATTTTCGAGCACCGTAATGTGGGGAAACAAATTGAACTGTTGAAACACCATGCCCACCTGCGCCCGCAGCCGCTGCAGCTGCTTGCGAGACAGGTCAGGTTTTGAGAGATCCATCCCATTAACGATGAGCTCGCCGTCATTAATGGTTTCTAGCCGGTTAAAGCATCTCAGCAGCGTGCTCTTACCACAGCCTGACGCCCCGATAATCGCCACCACTTCACCAGCAAAGATTTCTCCACTGAGACCTTTAAGCACCTCTAGAGGGCCATAGCTTTTACGAAGTTTGTGAAAGGCAATTGCAGACGGGGAATCAGACATGGTAGCGGGGGCGGTTCTGTAATGGTTGCGTCATATGAAAAATATTTGAAAGCCTATCATCGTTAGGCCTGCAGTATCGTATCGTGAATGTCTAGATTGTGGTGAAAGGAAGTTTAAGGATGATAATTAAACGATCAGTATTTTTACGAAACATTGCCCTCGGCATGAGTGCGTCTCTCGTTTTGGCCGCCTGTGGTGGGGCCGATACGGCAGATACCGCTGAAGGGGAAGCCACGACGGACGAGGCCGCCACGACAGAAGAAACCGTTGGGGTTTTGAAAGTCGCGACCGAGCCCGCTTTCCCGCCGTTCGAGTTTCAGAATGACGATGGCGAACTAGATGGGTTTGACATTGATTTGATGACCGCCATTGGCGAAACCGCTGGGTTAGAAGTGCAGTTTGAGTCGCTGCCTTTTGACGGCATCATTCCAGCCTTGCAGGCGGGTACCGTGGATGCGGCGATTAGCGGCATGACGATTACCGAAGAACGCCTGCAAACGGTGGACTTCTCTCGGCCTTACATCAAAGCCGGTCTGGCGATCGCGGTCCAGACCGATAACGCTGAGGTGGCCGGACTCGATGATCTTGAAGATAAGAAAATCGCGGTACAAATCGGCACCACTGGGGCTGACCAAGCAGCAGAAATCCCTGGTGCAGAAATCAGCACCTTCGATTCGGCACCGTTGGCGCTGCAGGAACTGGCGAATGGCAACGTTGATGCCGTGATCAATGATGCGCCGGTCACCTTAGATGCGATCGCCTCTGGCAATATCGACGGCCTGAAAGTCGTGGGAGAATTGCTCACGACTGAGTTTTATGGCATCGCAATGCCCAAAGATTCAGAAAATGTCGAGGTCGTCAACGATGCTATCATGACCATGATGGAAGACGGCACTTATGCCGAAATCTATCAAAAGTGGTTTGGTGAAGAACCCCCCGAACTGCCAGAATCCGCGTTCTAGTGAAATCAGCGCTCTATGGGCTGTGGAGACATCAGCCACCTCGACTCAGCCTCAATTTCCACTCGCCACTGAGCAAATGGAGATTGGGGCTGAGTTCTATGGGCGATAGAACGCGTTAGCATTCCTCTGAGAATAAGCGCTGGCAAGGTGGCCCAGTTCTCGATTGATCGCTCCCCAATCGCAACCAGAGGCCTCTACGACCCACCACCCGCCGCGATGTATACGATCTCACTCCGGTTTCATCGTTGGGAGCCTCACACCCGCGTCATGAGCCGTTCGTCTGGGGACATTCACTTCAGCAGGAGAATTTCCGGATCACACCAGGAACCCGCCCCCGCTTGAGCAAGTCCAAGAGATGAGCGGGTCAACGGCAGATCAGACGACGGCGGTGACAGATGCGGCAGCGTCCCCATCGGATGATTTCATCTGAGCATTGGGTTTGAACTGCTGAAACTACCGAGAGCTGGCAGTCAATGCGTCGATAATCTTCACCCGGGAGAAGCCATTTGCCCGTAATTCAACACTATGTTTTCCGGTGGTTTTATGCGATCGCCGATATAATTCCTAAGCGCCGTTGGGTACGCTTACAAAGCGACTGGTAGGTGAGAACGTTGCTCTCCGGTTCAGCACAGGCTCAAAGCCTGCTTGAAGTCAGCGCTTTGACTTGACAACCCTTTTGACCCCGTTCTTTCGGAGTAAGCCATGAAGGCGATTATGGTAGTGGGCACCACGTCCCATGCAGGCAAATCCCTGGTTACGACTGCCCTCTGCCGCATTTTGAGTCGTCGAGGCTGGCGAGTAGCCCCCTTTAAAGGCCAGAATATGGCGCTAAATGCCTACGTCACCAACGCGGGGGCAGAAATCGGCTACGCGCAAGCGGTGCAGGCCTGGGCGGCAAAAGTTGCCCCCATTGCAGAGATGAACCCAATTTTGCTGAAGCCCCAGGGCGACATGACCTCGCAGGTGATTTTGCGCGGCCGGGCCATTGGTCGCATCGAAGCCAAAGAGTATTACGAAAAGTTTTTTGACACGGGTTGGCAGGCCATTCAAGAGAGCCTGGCGCGCCTGGAGCAAGAGTTTGATCTGCTGGTGTGTGAAGGAGCCGGGAGCCCCGCCGAAATCAATTTGAAGCACCGCGATTTGACCAACATGCGGGTCGCCAAACATCTCAATGCGCCCACCATCTTAGTTGCCGATATTGAGCGGGGCGGCGTCTTTGCCCATATTATCGGCACGTTGGAATTGCTGGACCCTGATGAGCGATCGCTGATTAAAGGCATCATTATCAATAAGTTTCGGGGTCGGCAAGAGCTGCTGCAGTCAGGCATTGACTGGCTAGAAGAACGCACGGGCATTCCCGTGATTGGGGTGCTGCCCATGTTGGATCAGGCCTTTCCTGCCGAAGATTCCCTATCGCTGCTGGATCGCTCGCCGACTAACTCGGCGGCGGCCCTCACCATTGCCGTCATTCGGCTACCGCACATTTCTAACTTCACCGACTTCGACCCGTTGGAATCGGAAGAATCGGTCAAAGTTCGGTACGTCAGCCCTAAAGACGATCTGGGCTATCCCGATGCCGTAATCTTGCCCGGCACTAAAACTACCATCACTGACATGATGGCTCTGCAGCGATCAGGCATGGCTGAAGCCATTAAAAACTACGTTCATGCCGGTGGCACGGTGTTGGGAATTTGCGGTGGCTTTCAAATGATGGGCGAGTATCTCGCTGACCCCGAAGGCATCGAGGGTCAAGACGGACGCTACAAAGGACTAGAGTTAGTCCCAATTCGGACCGTGATCACCAATCGCAAGATTGCGCGCCAGCGAGAAACCAGCTCCCAATATCCGCAGGTCGGCTTACCGATTTCGGGTTATGAGCTGCACCAAGGCCGCACTCAGCTAGTACCAGCCGGCGAGGGCGACAATAAAGCGGCTCAGTTTGATTTTCTGTTTGAAGACAAATCTCTGGGCATCGTCGATCACCGCCAAGCGCTGTGGGGCACCTATCTGCACGGTCTGTTTGACAATGGCCCCTGGCGGCGAGCTTGGCTCAACTGTCTCAGGCAGCAGCGTGGTTTAGGCTCACTGCCCACGGGAGTAGCCAACTACCGCGAACAGCGAGAGATGATGTTAGACGTACTAGCAGACTCGGTCGAGTCTTACCTTGACCTCACTCCGTTACTGAAGCCCTAGAACCGCTCAGAGGCAGCAGCGGTGAAGTCCGCCAATGCCTGACGACCTGCGGTCAGATTCAACCGATTCGGTTAAGCGATCGCCAGCTCTGAAGGGTCAGGGCGCTGAGCGACTGCCTTGGGTGACTTGGCCGCTTTGCCCGACAGCACGCGATCGCCCGACTCAGAAACCTTTAAGACATCACATCCCGGTGGGGCCGGAAACGCGCAGGCCAGCTTGGCGGAGACACTGGGGGGCGCTTCAAACAAAATATTGGTGAACCCTTCGGCCTCGTGGCGGTTGATCAGCTTGGCCTGCAGTTCAAATAATCGTAACGCCACCAATGGGTAAACCTGCTGGGGTACCCCCAGCAAAACCCAGCCTTTCTTTTCTTTAGCACGCCGGAATCGCACCGTTTCCCAGAGGGGAGAGGCGAAGGAAACATCAGCAGAAGCGGTGACAAGACTGGCCATAATATTTTTTATATATGAACTGCATTCCATCCCATTATAGTTCATGCGTACTTGACGACAAGGCTACCGATCATCTCTTTAAACAGGATCGCCATGGCCTTTGTAGACGTAGAAAGCTCACTATGATATTTCACCTTTACTTTCACACCAGTTCTCTGAACCTGGCGCCGATTAAAGTGGGTTTTTCAAGCCTTCGGTTCACTGCACCTTGATGGAGACTATGGCTACAGCCGCTGCGACTCAGATTTTGAATTTTTGGTTTGATGTCCCCGCTGCAACTGATAGCGAATATGGACAGCAACGACGGCTCTGGTTTCACAAAGACCCCAAATTTGACCATCAGATCCGAGACAAATTTGCCGAGATTTATCAGCAGGCGCGGCAAGAAAACTGTGCCTCCTGGTTGGCCAACCCAAAGACAGCCCTGGCCTTGACAGTGTTACTCGATCAATTGCCGCGCAATATGTTTCGCGGCACCCCGCAAAGCTTTGAGGCCGATACTCAGGCGCTGCACGTGGCTCAGAGCGCGCTCGCCCGCCAGCACGACCAAGCCCTGTTGCCGGTCGAGCGCATGTTTTTTTATCTACCCTTTGAGCACAGCGAAAATCTGACTCACCAAGACCAAGCGGTGGCCTATTTTGAAGCGTTAGTGCAGGTGGCTCCGGAGCTGCGATCGAGCCTCGATTACGCCTACCGCCATCGGAGCGTAATCGCCGAATTCGGTCGATTTCCCCATCGCAACTCGATTTTGAGCCGAACCAGCACCCCGGCCGAGCTGGATTTTTTAGCCCAGCCTGGGTCAGGCTTTTAGCCCCAAGACAATACCGACAAAAGGGAAAAGCAGAGCTAAGCAGTGCGTCCAACACTCTCTCAACTCTGCTAGGTGGGCGCTATTTAACGATGAGAAAAATAGCGCGGGTCTTGTGACAGTCCCTTAAATCTTGACGGACAACTAGGCCGACTTACCAGACTTACGACGACGGCTAGCAACTAAAGCGCCCGCAACCGCAGTCAAGCCCAAAACCGTGGCCGGCTCAGGCACAGTTGCGCCCGCAACCTTAAAGTCAGGGCCCTTAAAACCACCTTGACTGAAGATGGTCACCGGGCCGTTGTATTGGCCGCTGATGCCAAACTCAGACAAGTCTAAGCCGTAGCTGCCCACCTTTTGAGCGCCACCAATTTCAGTCGTATCTAAGGTGAAATCCGTCTCACCTTGCGCAAAGTCAGTTTTGGTCAAGGTTTTCGTCACGCCATTGATGGTGACACCAAGCGTGCTGTTGATACCGCGCTCCCAAAACAGGAGTGTGTTGAAGCTCTTGTCAAAGGTTAAATCCATTGAGAAGCCAACATTACCGTCTTCAGTATCGATAATGCTGCTGAGATAGCGATTGCCTAGCGATTCTTCAACACTGCTGTTGGTAGCATCTTCCAGCTTGACGCCTACGGTTGCGTCATCACCGAGATCAGAGCTGGCAGCGCCAGAGTTGCCGCCGGTATGGGCCGTGTTATTCGTGATATTGACACCGTTGACCAGAGCAAAATCAGACACGATGGCGTTGCCGATTTCTACGGAGTCGAGATAGATGTCACCCTTAGGCGGTGTCCCTGTCCAGTTCGTTTCAAAGGTAAAAGCGCTGGCTTGCCCTGCAGTTGCCATCAAGCAACCTGCGACCGTACCCAAAGTCATGGCTGTTTTAGAGATTGAAGAAAACATGTATCGTATTTCCACTGAATAAACCGACGCTCTCAGTATGTCCCGTAGCGATAAGAACATGCATGGATGCACGCATGGATTAACGGTATCTTTAAATACCTTCGACGATTATGTAGTGATTTTATAGCTGTCAGAGTTTTTCTGGAGTCCGGCGATCGAGAAGTCCCTCGGTATAATCCCTGTTCAGACTCCCGGAGACAGATCTGCTCAACCTCTGAGATGGTCTAATTGGGCGGACTCTTAAAATCATTCGCAATTCTGACGCGGCGATCGCGACGGGCCGCCCAGAAATCGGGGATACCACAATAGGAAGACCTGGGACGAGCTGACGGATTGCCGCTAACCGATACGCTGGTCAGCTTCTCGCGGTGGGGCACGGTATAAAAATGATCAGTCTCGATATTTGAACTTCCACACCAGGCTAGCGAGGAGATTGGTCGTCGTATGCGCCACAATGGGAATCAGTAGATTGCCTGATAGTAGAGCACTCATCGCTAGGATGAGGCCAATCAGGGTGGCCCACGCCACGTAGGGCCACTGCTGCAGACCGCTGAGATGCAACACGCCAAAGCAAAGACTGGAAAAGATCACGCCATAGATGTTCAGCCCGATCGCGGGCAACATCACGCCGCGAAAGAGTAACTCTTCGCTCAGGCCGGGCAGCAGCCCCATCCACACCAGATCTCCCCAGGCTAAAGGTTCCAGCACTAACTTGAGATAGACATCAGCACTTTGGCGATAGCCTGGCCAGAGCCGGTAGGCGATCGCGCTGGCACCCGTGATCCCGACGCCGACGCCTAAACCCACCAGTAAAATTTCAGTGTTAAACGCCACTGACAACAGCACAACGGAATCGAGCAGCAGCCAAAAGCGGGCAATTAGCAGTAGCACTAAAGCTGTAACGCCCATCGCGACCAAAATCTGGACACGACCCAAAGGTTCCATTTGGGGTTCGTTAGAGTTGAAGTTGGTCACGCCAGCATCTTGGGTGGACTGCACAAACAACCTTACAAAATTTCTTGCGCAATAAGTAGAATTCCTCAGACTTTATTGCAATTGTCCTGCTGACTAGGACAATGCCACCTGGCTAAGCTCACCTGCAGGCTCTGAAGCAGCATGGCACAATGCCCTCAGTGAGGTAGACGCATCTTTCAATTCACGCCTGACATGACGTCTTGGGTTCTCTGCCAGAAGCCGATAGGCCGTTATCACGTCAGAGAGTCCTTACCTGGCGGCGCACAAGCGTGAGACTGAGGGTGCTTTTACCCAGTGCACATCCACAGAATGCGAGAGAGCAGCTATGGTGCAGCGTATTGAGCCCCAGCCCGGTCAAGAATCCGTTTGGGATTATCCTCGTCCCCCTCGGGTTGAACAGTCGCCACGGCGGATTCGAGTCGTTTTTAATGGCGTGACGATCGCGGATTCTCAGCAAACCTGGCGGGTCTTAGAAACGAGTCATCCGCCGGTCTATTACATTCCCCTTGAGGATGTCCAGCAAAACTATCTAGCGCTGACCCCGCGCTCGACTTTTTGTGAGTGGAAGGGGGTGGCTCAATATTTTGATCTCACGGTGGGCGATCGCCAGGTGAGTAATGCGGTGTGGCGATATCCTGAGCCAACCGAGCGGTTCGCGGCCATTCGCGATTGTGTGGCGCTTTATCCTAGCCAGATGGAGGCTTGCTACGTGGATGATGAACGGGTGCAGGCGCAACCCGGCGACTTTTACGGCGGTTGGATTACCCGCGATATTGTCGGCCCTTTCAAAGGGGGCATGGGCACTTGGGGCTGGTGAGATCAAAAAAAGCCGGTGCCACTTGCAAGCGGCACCGGCTTCAACAATCCTCAAGGCATCAACCGCGATGCTTAGACAGCAGTCACAGTTTTAACTTTGGCATCGAGTTCGCCCGCAGCGTACTTAGCGGCAAAGACTTCAACCCCAACTTGGTTGATCTTGCTAGCGTTGCCAGCTGACCCAAACGCTTCATAGCGATCGCGACAAACCTGCTTCATGTACTTGATCGCCGGTTTCATAAAGTGGCGCGGATCAAAGTTAGTGGGATCCTTAGCCGCCGCTTCGCGAATGGCTGCCGTGATGGCCAAGCGGTTGTCGGTGTCAATGTTGACCTTACGAACGCCGCTCTTGATGCCCTTTTGAATTTCTTCAACAGGGACACCATAGGTCTCAGGAATCTGACCACCATACTCGTTGATCATGTCTAACCACTCTTGAGGCACAGAAGAAGATCCGTGCATCACCAGGTGAGTATTGGGCAGACGACGGTGAATTTCTTCGATGCGGCTGATGGCGAGAATCTCACCGGTGGGCTTACGCGTAAACTTGTAAGCGCCGTGGCTGGTGCCGATGGCAACAGCCAGAGCATCCACTTGAGTCGCCTCAACAAACTGCACTGCTTCATCCGGGTCGGTGAGCAACTGATCGTGACTCAACGTCCCTTCAAAACCGTGACCGTCTTCAGCTTCACCGGCACCGGTCTCCAAAGAGCCCAAGCAACCGAGTTCACCCTCGACACTGGCACCGATAGCATGGGCTACCTTCACCACTTCAGCCGTAACATTGACGTTGTACTCAAAACTTGCAGGCGTCTTGGCATCGGCCTCAAGAGAACCATCCATCATGACGCTGGTAAAGCCATTGCGAATGGCAGAATAGCAGGTCGCAGGGCTGTTGCCGTGGTCCTGGTGCATCACGACCGGAATGTTGGGATAGGTTTCAACAGCTGCTTGCACCAAGTGACGCAGGAAGTTTTCCCCTGCATAGCTACGAGCACCGCGAGAAGCCTGCAAAATTACTGGACTATCGGTTTCGTCAGCAGCGTGCATAATCGCCAGGATCTGCTCTAAGTTGTTGACGTTGTATGCCGGAATTCCGTAACCGTTCTCGGCTGCGTGATCCAGCATTAACCGCATAGGGACGAGCGCCATAAAATCCTCCTAGTCTTTTTCTTGCCTTCGGCAATCGTAAGTTCAGAACCAATCGGTATCCTTACCTATCAATCTTAAGGCAGAATCTCAGCCTTTATGACGTTTTGTGAGGTAAACCTTTAATCTCTGTTAAGAGCAAAACATGCTGACCTATCGACTAAACCACCTGGTAGAAAGCCGCTGAGACTTTTGCACAGGTCATTTAGAGCAGATTTCAGATTTACTTAAAGATTGCGCAAAAGTCTCGGTTTTTTGATATTTCGCTCAGATTTGGCTAAAGCGGCTCGGCCAGTTATCACCCAATGAGTCCGTTGGCCAGCAATATTCGATACTTTGGATCCACCGTAAAAATGGGTCGCCTGGGATTCGAACCCAGGACCAATCGGTTAAAAGCCGAGTGCTCTACCGCTGAGCTAGCGACCCACAGTGTTGGAAGATTCTCCAGACACGGTTAATAACGATATCACACTCTTTCAGTGTTCAACTACAGGCCATCAGAAAAACCCAATTTTCTCGGTCGTTCACTCCACAGGGGCAGGAAGTAGAACACCCAGTCCCAGCTCGGTGCCCTTAAGCTGAGGCGGCCATCTCAGTGGCCCCATTGAGCTGAAAAGCGCCATGCACCGCCTTAAGAGCCTTGAGGCCATCGGCCTCGCTGACCAGGCAGCTAATCTTGATCTCCGAAGTGGCAATCATCTGAATGTTAATTTGCTGCTGGGCCAGCGCGGCAAACATGCGGGCGGCGACCCCAGGGCGATTAATCATGCCTAACCCGACGACGCTCACTTTGGCGATCGCCCTGTTGACAGCCACAGCCCCACAGCCCAGCTCAGCAGCAGCGCTGGCCACCACAGATTGGGCCTGCGCCGCCTCCGCTTGGGCCACGGTAAAGGCAATGTCACGGGTCGGTTGGCCACCGACCAGCCGACACCGCTGCGACTGAATAATCATGTCAACGCTCACCCCAGCCGTAGCCAATCGCTCAAAAATTTGGGCGGCCATGCCGGGCAAATCGGGCACCTGACGCATGGCCACTTGCACCTGTTTAAGATCGAGCACCGCGCCTCTGACGTCGGGCATTGAGGTAGCGACGGGTGAGGGGGGCTCTGACTTGAGCGGTGAACAGGTCACCTGAAAGGCTTGGCAGAGGGCATTGATGGCCCGATCGCACTGATCAATCTGCACCGTGCAGCTGACCTTAACCTCAGAGGTCGAAATCATTTGAATATTAACCCCGGCTGCGGCCAGGGTGGAAAACATGCGAGCAGCCACACCAGGACGACCAATCATGCCCGCGCCCACGATGCTAACTTTGGCGACCCGCTGATCGACAAAAATCTCCGCCTGGGATGAATCGGCGATATTGCCTCGCAGCACCGGGGCGATCGCCGCCGCAACGGCTTCAGCCTGGGGCAGGTTCGCCCGCACCACCGTAAAGGCGATGTCGTTGGTATTGCCCTCGTGAATCGATTGGATGATCAAATCCACGTTGAGACGTTGGGCCGCCATTTCGCCAAACAGCCGGGCGGCAACGCCAGGGCGATCGGGAATCCGCAGCAGCGCCACTTTCGCCTGATCCGTATCAAATTCGATGGCATCAACGGGGTGAACGAGTTCCAACCCGTCTAGGGACTTCGGGTGCCGCGCCGGGGCCTCGACATAGGTACCGGGCTCATCCGTCCAGCTGGAGCGCACCACGAGCGGCACGCCATAATTGCGGGCGATCTCCACCGCGCGAGGATGCAGCACCTTGGCCCCCAAGCTGGCGAGTTCGAGCATTTCGTCGCAGGTGATGGCGGCCATGAGCTGTGCCTCGGGCACCAGTCGCGGATCGGTCGTCAAAATCCCTGGTACGTCAGTATAGATTTCACACTTGCTGGCCCCCAAAGCCGCTGCTAGCGCCACGGCAGAGGTGTCTGACCCACCCCGACCGAGTGTCGTAATCTCAAAATCGCTGCTGGGGCTGACGCCCTGAAAGCCCGCGACGACGACGACCTTACCTTCGTCTAAATGCCGCTGCAGCCGCTCAGTACGAATGTCGAGAATGCGCGCACGACTGTGATCGGCTTCTGTCACGATGCCCACCTGCGCCCCCGTGAGCGAGATCGCCGCTTGCCCCAGGCTGTGCAGCGCCATGGTCAGCAGGGCGATCGAGACCTGTTCACCGGTTGACAGCAGCATGTCCATCTCGCGGCGGCTGGGACTCTCAGAAATTTCATTGGCCAGCTTCACCAGACCATCGGTGGTTTTACCCATGGCCGACACGACCACTGCCACCTGATGCCCAGCGGCGACGGTTTGCTGCACTCGCTGGGCCACGGCCTGAATCCGCTCAACTGAGCCGACCGAAGTGCCCCCAAACTTTTGAACAACGAGCGCCATAGGATAGCCCAATCTCGATCGCCAATGCCCGCATCGACCCGTATTTTGCCACCCCCATCAGCCCCGCAGACAGGGGCCACAGACATCGGGCCAATATCAATGCTTACCAAGGGTACCGCATGATGTTGGCGAAAGAATCGGTTTGTTTAGACTGTATTAAGGCCAGTGAGCCAACAGTATGGGGCTCAAGCTACCAATGCTGACAGTCCCTGCAAAATCCTCTGCAGGGAAAGCTGTTTCATAGCCACTTTCTGAAGAACGCAGCGTGTAGGCAACGGTTGATGAAGCATCATGATCGAGCCACACAATCGACCTCTTGCCCATTAGCGTCAGCAAGTTTCAGCCAAATGAGGAAACATCCGGGTATTCAAACAAAAACGGTTCCTGATGAGCGACATCCTCTCAAATATCAATTGGTGATTGAAGCGGCCTCGCAGCGCACCCTGTGCACCTACTTTGGCCAAGAGCAGCAGCATGAAGTTTAAGCTGTTTCAAGCCTCGGGTAGGCACTTTCATCCCGCTGCAAGATGAAAGGCTATCAGGGCATTCAGAAGGACCATGGCAACAGTCAATGGCCTCTGAAGAAACCCCGAGACGACCAGTTGACAGGTGAGGCTAAGGCTGGCGATCAGGCCTTGGCCCGTGAGCGCATCGGCATGGAGCATATGTATCGGCTTCAAAACCTTCAGCATCTTGGCGGGATGTTCCGCACTCTGGACACTACAGGCTCGAAACCCTATTTTTATGGCTTCATCATGCCGCGCCCTGATTGTTGATGGAGAACGGCTAGAGCGATCTATGCTGGGTTAGCCCTAGGAAATTCCCTGTCGCGAGCCATGACCATTCAATCCGTTGAGGTGGCCAAGCGTAAGCTCTGGCTGGCTGCCCTCAAACCCCCGATGTACAGCGTGGCCGTGATGCCCATTTTGTTGGGGAGCGCGATCGCCTTTGCGGAAACGGGCGCGTTTAATTTCAGCATTTTTCTCACCTTTCTGATGGCGGCGGTGCTGATTTTGGTGTGGGAGAATCTGAGCAACGATGTCTTCGATTCGGCAACGGGCATTGATGTGAACAAAGCCCATTCGCTGGTCAACCTGACGCGCAACAAGTGGCTGGTATTTGCGATCGGCAATCTTTGTCTGGGCTTAGGGATGGCGGGCATCATTGCGATCGCCCTCTGGCAAAACGATTTCACCGTCCTCTGGCTGATTTTGCTGTGTTGCCTCCTCGGCTATGCCTACCAGGGGCCACCGTTTCGGTTGGGCTACCAAGGGCTAGGCGAGATTCTGTGCTTTTTGAGTTTTGGGCCGTTAGGGGTCGGTGCCACCTACTACAGCCAGGTGCAGGGGTGGTCGATTGGCAGCCAAATCGCGGGGGTGCTGCTGGGCATTACGACTTCGCTGGTGCTGTTTTGCTCACACTTTCATCAAGTGGAGGATGACCTGGCGGCAGGCAAGCGATCGCCGATTGTGCGTCTCGGGACGCAACGGGGGGCGCAGCTGATTCCGGTCTGTTGTGGGGGCGTTTTGGGACTGATTTTGTTGGGAGTTGGCGGGGGCTATTGGCCAGTGTGGACGCTGATTGCGTTGGCCAGTGGCTTGTCGGCCATGCGTCTCTCACGCCATGTCTTGCGCCATCATGACCAGCCTGAGAAGATTTTTGACGCCAAGTTTTACGCGATCGGCTTCCATTTTTGGAGTGGCGCGCTGCTGAGTGTGGGGCTGGTACTGCCGCTGGGGGGATGATGCAGCTAGAATTTCGTCCCTACTGCCGCCCTTTTCAACCACCGTTGCAGACTGCACACGGCCGGTGGCCACAGCGGGAAGGGCTGATCTTGCGATTAGTGGATGAGTCAGGACAGGTGCGCTTTGGAGAAATTGCCCCCATTCCCTGGTTTGGCACAGAAACCTTGGCGCAGGCCAGCGACTTTTGTCACCAGTGGCCGGCTCAATTCAAAGCCGAACAGATTTTGACGATTCCCAATACCTTACCGGCCTGCCAATTTGGTTTTGCGGCGGGGCTCCGAGTGGCAAGTCACGAACCGGTCAGTTCGCCCCGTGGCAACAAAAGAGTTGAGGCTTTAGAGAGTCGCCTAAAAATAGCGTCTCGATCGCCGGGGATTGGCAATGCCCAACCCTCACCGCAAGCGTTGCCATACCAGAGACAGGATTTAAGCGCAGAACCCTTAGCCCCTGTTGACGTCTGCGGATTGCTACCGACGGGCCAGGCGGCGCTGAACGCTTGGTCGACATTGTGGGAGCGAGGACATCGCACCTTTAAATGGAAAATTGGCGTCGCTGCTGTTGAAACAGAATTGGCCCTGTTCCAACAGTTGGTCACGGCATTACCCGAGCCGAGCCGGCTACGGTTGGATGCTAATGGCGGGTTAACGAGTGCAGCAGCGGCGACGTGGCTCACGGCCTGTGATGCTGCCGCTGGCAAGGTGGAATTTTTGGAGCAGCCGTTGCCGCCCGATCGCAGTTTGGCCTGGCTCAGCACAGCAGTGCACAACTTCAAAACCGCGATCGCTCTGGATGAATCCGTCGCGACTGTGCACCAGCTGGAGCAGGTTTACCAGCGCTTAGGCAGTGCAGTGGTGTATATCGTGAAGCCGGCGATTGCCGGCTTCCCCCAGCAACTGCTGGACTTTTGCCGACGGCACCCACTCGATGTCGTCATCTCCTCTGCGTTAGAAACCCCGATTGGGCGGCATGCCGCGTTGCAGTTAGCCCAGCAACTTTGGGCACTGGGCATGCCGCAACGAGCGCTGGGCCTTGGTGTCAGCCAGTGGTTTGCGGATGATTGGGACACCCTCAGTGAGGCCGCCCTGTGGGAAAGCCTATGAAGGCAGCAACGGTTTTGCCACAACGATGGGGCGAGTCTTGGCTAGTGGGTGCGGGTGCAGAAACCTTTTGGCCACAGCTAGAGCAGTTTCAAGTCCAGTTTCAGCAGGCTAAACCGCAAGACATCTTGCTCGCCGAAGCGGAACCGGTACGATTTTTGGCCGCGTTTTTAGCCGCTTGTCAGGCATCTGGTCGGGTCTGGCTGGCCAATCCGCACTGGGGTCTGGGGGAATGGCAACAGGTGGCCACCCAGTGCCAGCCCGACCGAGTAATCGGCTCTGTGCCGGAAGGTCTGTGGGACGCCTCGGGCGATCGCGGCCAGCGGCCAGGGAGTGATTTTGCCAAAAATGGTACCGCCCAAATTCTCATCCCCACGGGCGGGTCGTCGGGCAATATCCGCTTTGCCGTTCACACCTGGGAGACGTTAGTTGCCTCAGTGCAGGGGTTTCAGCAGCACTTTCACTGCGATCGCGTGAACGCCTACTGCGTGTTACCGCTCTACCACGTCAGTGGCCTGATGCAGGCGATGCGGTGTTTACTGTTGGGTGGAAAATTGGTGATTCAGCCATTCCGGGCATTACTTCAGGACGGGGCGATCGCGAATCCGTCTAACCACCGATTCCTTTCTCTAGTACCGACCCAACTGCAGCAGCTCTTGGACGCCGAGCAGGATTTTGTGCCCTGGCTGCGATCGTTCATCGCGATTTTGCTGGGGGGGGCTCCGGCGAGTACAGTCCTGCTGCAAACGGCCCGAGAACTCCGGCTGCCCTTAGCCCCCACCTATGGCATGACTGAAACTGCGGCTCAGGTGGCGACTCTATTGCCCCAAGAGTTTCTAAGTGGTCATGCCAATAGCGGCCGAGCGCTGCCCCACGCCCACATCACCATTCGTGACGAGGGCGAGCATCTTTTGCCGCCTGGGCAAACGGGGCGAATTTCTTTAGAAGCGAAGTCTTTGGCTGGGGGGTATGGAGACACGGCGTTTGCCCAGCCCTTCCAAAGTGGAGATTTGGGGTATCTCGACGAGGCCGGATACCTGCATGTGGTCGGTCGGGCCGGTACCCTCATTCTGACGGGCGGCGAGAAGGTACTGCCTGCAGAGGTAGAATCGGCCATTCTCAGAACGGGCCTGGTGCAAGACGTGGTGGTGCTCGGCCTCCCCGACGAAACCTGGGGAGAGCAGGTGGTGGCGGTGATTGTTCCCCGGCATGAGGGCTGGGAGCGCGATCGCCTCATCGCCGCGTTAAAACCACAGCTCAGTGCCTACAAACTGCCGAAACAGTGGTTATCGCGCCCGACCCTTGCCTACAATTCTCAGGGCAAGCTCAATCGGGCCGCGCTACACCAGTGGGCGATTGAGGTACTGCAGTCCACCGGGCCAACCACGCCGTCAGCTCCGACGTGAGGGCGCGCCGCTCGTGGGTCGCCGGATCGATGCAGACATGGTGGGTAGTGGCGATCGCGGCTGTTTTGCCCGTTGCTTGCAGCACTTTGTACTCAATCTCAAAGCCGTCAGCAGCGGTCTGCTCCGGTCTGAGGATGATCGCGATCGCGTCGCCACAGTGCAGAGAACGCCGAAATTCGGCAGCGGTGTAGGTAATCGGCACCGCCACCGGGCCGCGACTAAAAAAGGTCTTTAAATCAACCCCCGACGCCTGTAGAGAGGCTTCGTAGGCGGTATGGCAAATGCTCAGCAGTTGCGCAAAGTAAACCACACCAGCGGCGTCGGTATCCTGAAAGCGAATGGTGTAGTGATATTGAAAAGTCATCGATCACTTTGTATTAGGAACAACAGTTTAAGAACGCTGTCTGAACAGACTAGCCCCTCATAAAGGATGTCGATATGATGCCTCCTGCCATGCTGCTGCGCCTTAGCCCTTGGGTCAAGCAGGCCCGTTCCGTTTCGCTGGTTGGCGTGGCGCTGTTGGTCAGTTTGCAGACCGCCTGTGTAGTGCCCGCCGCATCAGAACCAGACCCCACAGACACACCTGATACGGCACAGCCGATGCCCCCCCAGACGCCCCCCGAAATGGTGCCAGATTTCGTCAGCGATCGCGTGCTCGCTCAAGCCGCGGCAGAGTTACAGGTGCCCCTAGCCGAACTCTCTATCTTGCGATTTACCCCAGAAGTGTGGAGTGATGGCTGTTTAGGTCTGGGCCAAGCCAACGAATCCTGTCTGCAGGCTTTGGTGGAAGGCTGGCAGCTGGAGGTCGTACATCAAGATCAGAGCTATTTCTATCACACGGATGCAACGGGGGCGGCGATTCGTCGCTCCACGCTCACGAACAATTTGCCGCCCTCTATCAGCGATCGCGTGCTGGCTGTTGCAGCGGCAGAGTCGGGCCTATCCGTCGAGCAGCTGACAATCCTCGACGCCAAACCACAAGTCTGGGATGGCTGCCTGGGGATTGCCGAACCCGATACCGTCTGCACGCAACAGGCAATTTTTGGCTGGCGAGCGTTCGTGGCTGGCCCGCAAGCGATCGTGGACGATATGATTTATCACACCGATATGACTGGCAATGACATCCGGTTGAATGATTTGGAATAGGGGCGATCGCCTTTTCCCCAAACCCGTTAGGGGCGAGGCATTCTCGGAGCGACGTTGTGGGTCATCCGAAGGGCTATTTCGAGAATGCCTCGCCCCTACGACCGCCGAACGGCGTCACGAAAATCCATGACCGCATCGAACTGATTCTCTGGCCGAACATGCGCTGCCAGCAGTTGGAAATCCAGCTCGGGCAATAGTTCACTGGTGTTCACCCGCGCATAGCCGCTGGGTTGGAGATGGTAAATCGAGAAGGTTCCCGGTTGCCATTGCCAAACTTCGGTCACGCCCAAGCCTCGGTAAATCTCCAGCTTGTCTACCAAGCCGCTGGTGATGACTCCCTCAATCGCCAGATCAGGAAATTCTTTTTTTGCCCCTAAGCAATAGCATTCATCTGGCTCTAGCCCCCGCTGTTTGGCCGCCTGGCGAAACGTCGTGGAACCCCCAGCATGGAAGCGAGTGCGAGTTTCTTGCAAATAGGCTTCGACCAACATTCCGATCATTTTTTTCAGATCTTCGTGTTCTGGAGAGTTGGTCATGATCTCTAGCGTGCCCTCCAGATAGCTCAGGCGCAGCGTGAGAAAGTCATCCCCCAGCACTTCTAGCAGCGCGGTGTACCGTTCCCAATCAACACCATGCAGCAGTACCCGCTGTTCGGTACCGGCTTCTGGCGTTTGTGTCAGCAGTGGGGCAACCATCGCAATCCGTGCCTAATTCCTCCAGTTCCGAGAGCCGATGACCTGTCGCTGCGCGATCGCCATCGCACCGTCCTGCCCTTGGGGCTGGCAGGGGCGAACCGGGCGCGATGAGCCGCAATCAATTGATCAAAAGGGATGGGGCTCAGCCCCTGTAGACTGAATCAGGATCAGATCAACGTCGAACCGGAAGACGGCCTGACACTGTCGCCAATCGACAGAAAACTGCCAAACCACTTGTTCCGTGCTCCCCTGTTGTTTATCCCGCCCTGTCCATGTCTCCTCTAATGGCCTCCTTACTGCAGCTCTATCGCGATCGCGGCCAGACTCAATACGGCGGCGAAGCGGTGAGTCAGTTAGCCCACGCCCTGCAGTGCGCCACCTTGGCTGACCAGGCCGGTGAGTCGGCGGCGTTGATCACCGCTTGCCTGCTGCATGACATCGGTCACCTCATTCATCATTTGGGCGAAGATGCTGCTCAGCGCGGCTTCGATGATCGTCATGAATATCGGGCCGGGCCAGTTCTAGAGCAGCTGTGGCCCACGGCAGTGACCACACCGATTTGCCTGCATGTGGCGGCCAAGCGCTATCTCTGCGCAGTCGATCAAACTTATTGGGCAGCACTTTCCCCAGCCTCACAGCGCAGTTTAGAACTGCAGGGAGGTGTTTTCTCGACTGCCGCTGCCGCCCACTTTATTCAGCAACCTTATGCGACCGACGCGGTCAAGCTCCGCCGCTGGGACGATCGCGCCAAAAGCATTGACCACACCACGCCTCCCCTCAACTATTTCATTGACATTCTAGAAACTGCGGCGGCGGGAGGATAAGCGAACTTCTTCAGCCGACCAAGCTGCCTCAAATCTGTCTTGTCAATGTCTTGGTGCCTTGGCAAGAGTCCGACCGAGAGACGCAGGACGCCGGGTGCTCAGCTAAATCAGTTTGGCCAGCAAAGTGCCCATCCCCCTTGCGGCCTGGCAAGACGGGTTGCTCAGCAGCCAGCTAAACGCGCATGAGCGATTCCGTAAATCGATCAAATCTAACAATAGTCATAAGAACAATATTCCCTTGACGGCAGCTGCCATAGGATGAACAGACACAGATTTTCCATAGGCGAATAAAAATCCTAAAGTTCTGTGAACGAAGATGTCGAGATCGCAATATCGGCCTTTTGGCGTAACAAAAATAAACTTGATTGAGAGGCCGTCTACAGTTTCTAAAATCAAAGTCAAAAGATATCAGTTGTGACTCAGGATGGCTCACCAAAGCTCTGATCAAGAATTGTAGCTGTCGCCCGAACCCTTCACTAATGGTAATGTCTGGCTCTAGCAAAGATGGTTTGGTTCGGGCAAGGTCAGCTCAATCAACAGCCTTAATCATTAATGAAAACTGCACAGCTACCAATTTTTGCCAACCAGAAAATACGCTCATGAAGAAAATTATTTTTATGAAATTTTAAAGAGCAGCAAAGCTGAAAAAAAACGAATTTTCTCGCAGATCATCCCACCGGTCGAGCAGAATAAGGGTCAGCGATACTTTGCATCAGTGCCATGAACAAAGTGCACTGGGGATGAATTCTTCCGGTTAGAAGCTCACAACCTGATGGTTAAGAAATGAAACTCTCTCAAGATTATGTTCTCGTATTAGACGAACAGCAGATCCCAGCTCAGGCATCAGAGCTTCCTACGATGTCAGAGCACTATTCTTTGGTGGTGGCTTCGTCTGCAGAACATGCCGTTGAACAAGCCCAGCAGGTCAATCCCTGTCTGGTGATCTTGGTGGGAGAAAACCAAACGTGGTTTGAACATCAGGTCAAGGCTCTTCGCTGTTCGGCCAAGGCGCTGGCAATGACGATTGTTGCCTTGACTGAGTCGGCCTCTCCTCGATGGCAAGGTTCTAAAGAACTCTTAGAGTTGGATGGCTTTTTAGTGAAGCCTTTGACTGACGATATTTTGGTTTCGCTGGTGCAGTCGGCCGTTATCAAGCGGTCCTATCGCTAAAACGCTTGAGGTCAACGTTAGGAGCTCAAGCGACTGACTACGCCTCAATTCTCAGCGTAGTCAGTCGATAAATGTCAATAAACGATGCTGTAGAGGGGCTGTTTGGCATGGCCATAACACACGACTTAGCAAGGCTTTGAGCCATGACGCCATCAACAACACATCGGCCAAATAATGACGCCTTACGACTGATTGCAAACCGCAGTTAGGGCAAGACGCTCCAGATCACCGAAGTCGTAATTTGATCAGTCTCCTAATTCCGCATTCCGTATTTCGTATTTCGATCGCCGCATTCTGCGAGGCAAATAGCGGGTGTTACAAGTTAATCCAGACCGCCCACACTATTGGCAAGCATTACGGTGTCTGTCGTTTGATGGTGAGGCAATCGCGCCGGCGCTCCCCCTTGCTGCAGGGCAGATGGCTCACTGTCGTCATCGTTTCGACTGTCGGACTGGCATCTGAGACGTCATTCCTGATTGCTTTTGTCAGAGCCCTGGCTGAAGTGAAGCGGCGTATGAACATTTTTCCCTGGCCATATTTTGGTTCCAGCATCACGAGCAATTGAGCGATGATTTGTCAGTTGTCTATGAGTTACGGCACGAAATTGAAACTGCAGTTATGTTTATACAAGTTAGGAATACGGCACGGCTGGTGTGCATTGATGCATCGATCGGGGACTTGAGCCACTATTAACGCGAGGTCATGGGGTTTGCTACCAAAAGTTGTTGAAGAAAGTACTGTGCGGGTATTTAAATTTTGGTTTTGTGAAACCTTGCAAGATGGCATGCATTTGCAAAACGAGCTTTATTACAGGCTGAAGCAGGCTAATCCCGAATATCGCACTCGACTCTACCAATTGGCCTGTAAGCTCACCCAGAAAGGAGCCGATGTTGTACTAACGGTTGGTGAGCAGAACTGTAGTCTGTGGGCTAGCATTCGCAGCTCAAGAGACTTGGCGCATACTGTTTCCAGAAAGATGACGTTGCCTGCTAACACTCGTGTCCTGAGCGATCGCGTGTCGTAATCGTGAGCGATGACTTTGCAATTTTGACCTAGCCAAATGCGGTAGCCAGACCGGCAATTAGTGCTCTTTAATGGCTAACGTAGCGAAAGGTGAGCGCGATCGAGACAGTCTTAAAGGGCGTCATTCTCACCTGTTTTTCGCGATCGCTGAGGGCGATAAAGAGGTTTTTAAGCGTTTATCTCAAACAGAAAAACCGAGACGATTGCTCTAGACTGGCGTTGCCGCTAATGGTTGCTGCATAAATTGGCTATTCCATTTACTGTAGTATTCTGTCAGTCAACACCCGCCGCCTCAAGCAGTGTTGGCGATTCCCCCTGTGAGCGCCACTGAATCTATGTCATCCGATGTCGAATCTTTGTTGCAAGATCTGCAAGATCCAGACTCTAATATCCGACAGGTCGCTACTGAGGCGCTGTGGCGTCGCTGGTATACCCAGAAAGGAGCCTACGGAGCCCAAATTTTAGTGCGCAGTCAAACCCTGTTTGATAAGGGTGAAGCGGCTGAGGCCGAAGCCTTGCTGACTGAAACGGTGGAGGGCATGCCTGATTTTGCCGAAGCTTGGAATCGTCGAGCCGTCTTGTACTACATGCAAAAGCGTTTCTGGCCGGCGATCGCTGACTGTGAAAAAGCTTTGAACTTGGTGCCCTATCATTTTGGAGCTTTGCATGGTATCGGTCTGTGCCATGCAAGTTTGGGCAATCACATGGCAGCCATTCAGGCCTTTCGTCGAGCGCTCAAGGTGCAACCCTACGCCACCATTAACGAGCGCCTGATTTTGGAATGTACGGCAAAGCTGAGCTGAATTATCCGCGTTCCCTTAGTCTCTCCGAAGCACTCTGAGCCAGCTTTTCACCAAAAGCCAGGAGAGACACTGGCGACCTCACTGAATATTAGACCTGTTGTGAATTAGAGAAAAATTGGCTATACCCACAGTAGTGGTGAAGGTGTATTGAGATGCTGGATTTAGAGCGCGTCAAACGGGATGAACGATTGCTGCGGGCCTTGACGGGGCTGAATCTTAAGGCCCTCGAAGCCCTCCAACCCACGTTTGCTCAAGCTTTGGCGGAAGCGCCCGTCCCCCGCCGGAGCAAAGCACCCAGAGAGCGGGCGGTGGGCGGTGGGCGTCAGCCCCGACTAGCGACGGTCGAGGACAAGCTGATCTATATCCTCTTCTACTTCAAGTGCTATCCCACCTTTGACTTGGCCGGTCTCCTGTTCGACCTCGACCGTTCACAGGCCAACCGCTGGATGCATCGTCTACAACCAGTCCTGGAAGCGGCTTTGGGCAAACAGTTAGCGCTACCGAAACGAAAGTTAACGAGCATGGCCGAGTTTGTCGAAGCCTTCCCAGAGGTCAAACGGGTGATCCTCGACGCGACTGAGCGCCCCGTCCAACGTGCCCAGGACAAGGACCAGCAGAAAGCGCACTACTCCGGCAAGAAGAAGCGTCATACCCGCTCACATCTGGCCCTGACTGACCCCGAGCGAAGGATTCTGGTCTTCAGCCAGGCTTATGCGGGGCGGCACAACGACAAAGGCATCTTGAACCAGGAAGGTTGGGCCGAGTGGATTCCAGACGAAGTGCTGATACAGGGTGACCTTGGCTTTTTCGGGCTACAGAACGAGGTGGTCAATGTGGAGTTGCCTCACAAAAAGCGGCGAGGCGGGCAGCTCACAGACGAGCAGAAGGCGGACAATCGGGCCCTCGCCAGCGAGCGCGTCGTCTGTGAGCATGCGTTTGGCGGTCTCAAGCGCTACGGCCTTGCCTATCAGGTCTATCGCCACCGCAAAGCGGGCTTTGATGACCGCTCAATGGTGACCGCTGCGGGACTCTGGAACTTCTACCTGGAGGCCGCATAGGGTGAGAGCATGAAATCGCCAGATCCCCGAAACCACTGCTCGATTCCTCACTGTTTCACAACAACTCTATTGAGGATAAACCTCTCATTGATTAGGCTGCCGTTTATACCCATTGCATGAATTGCCTCGCCATGCGGCACCTCAGCGTCATCTGGAATCCTGGCTAACCGCGAACACTCTGGTAGCGATCGCGGCGAATCGTTTCTAGCACCGCCTGAATCTCTCCCGTATCTTCCCCCAGGGTATGCAGCAGGTGGGCACCCAGTTCCATCGCTGCTTCAAACTCTGGCTGCACTACCTCACGGGCCCCCAGTTGAGTTAGCAGGTCGATTTCTTGATCGGTGTGCGAGCGAGCAATAATATCGAGCCGAGGAGAGTGGATGAGGGCGCGCTGCAGCAGCAATCGAGTGCTGATGGGGTCGGGCAGGGCGATCGCCAGGGCCTTGGCAGTGGTGAGATGAGTTTTTTCTAACACTTGCTCAGCATCGGCATCGCCATAGATAAAGGGAATTTGTCGGTGTCGCAGGCCTTGAATCGCCGCCTCGCTGTTTTCGATCACCAGCACCCGATAGCCCTGATTGAGCAGAATGTTGACCAAAACCCGGCCCACCCGACCATACCCCGCCACAATCACATGGTCAGACAGATTGTCTGGAACTGACAACAACTGTGGTTCTGATAATCGCTCCTGCCATTTGCGCAGGTAAGGCACCCGTCGTAGCCAGCGGGTCAGCATCGGGGCACTGTTGAGCCAGGCCGGGGTCAACACCAGCGTGATTGCCGTCGTGCCCAGTAGCAAGAGATATTGCTGTTCGCTAATCAAACCCAGATCGAACCCTTGTAGCGAGAGCACAAAGGAAAATTCACCAATTTGATTCAAGCCGACGCTGACCAATAGCGCCGTCTTAAAAGAATAACCAAAGCGCAGAATGATGGGCAAAATAATCAACGCTTTGCCAATCATGACCAAGGTCACCAACCCTAAAATAATGGCCCCATTGCTAATCAGCACTTGGGGATCAATCAGCATCCCCACTGACGCGAAAAATAGACAGGCAAAGGTATCGCGCAGCGGCAGCACCCGCCCCAGCGCCTGCTCTGAATAATCGACTTCTGACACCATCAGGCCCGCGACAAAGGCCCCCATCTCAATCGACAAGCCGAGCCGCGAAGTGACCCAGGCAATGCCTAAACAGAGCGCAATAATCGTGAGCAAAAACAGCTCTTGGCTCTCGGTAGCGGCGATAGTGCGCATGAGTGGGGGCACTCCCCAGCGCCCGACGGCGATCGCCCCCACTAAAAAGAGCCCAAATTTCAGCACTGCAGCCGCCAACACCACCCAAAAAGCTTCCGGCTGATCGAGCGCGGGTAAAAACGCCAGCATCAGGCCAAGGGCGAGATCCTGAGCAATCAGGATCGCTAACATGAGCTGACCATGCACCGCCGCTGTTTCGCCGCGATCGGTCAGCAGCTTAAGCACCACTGCGGTGGAAGACAGCGCCAGCACAAAGCCCAAAAAGATCCCCTGCAGCACCGAGATGGCCCAGCCAGCCACTACCGCAATCACTAGCGCCAAAGCGGCAGTGATCCCCATTTGTAGAAGGCTGCCCTGCACCGCAATCTTTTGCACCCGCTTGAGCTTGGCTAACGAAAACTCGACGCCCAGAGCAAACAGCAAAAAGGCGACGCCAATTTCGGCTAACTCTTCAATTTGCTGCACGTCGCTGAGCAGGCCAAATCCCGATGGACCAATCAGCAAGCCCGCGGCCAAATAGCCCAGCAGGGCTGGCTGTCGCAACCGATGGGCCACAAACCCACTGATCGCAGAGGCCCCGAGGGCAACGGTTAGATCGAGCACAAATTGATGTTCGCTGGCCACAGGATGATCCTCAAGGCACTCGTAAAGCAATCTTTCGGTCTGACTTAGAGGGCCAAAAGGTGGCAGTCACTCCCAAGGTTAATCCCAGGGTGAGAATGCTCTCAGGGTACAAGCCTTTAAAAGCAGTGGCCAAATCCTCCAGAAAAACTCTTAATTTCGTTCACATTGCCAAAGTTCACCCTATAATCGCGGCAGTTTATGCGGTTGGGCGGCGGCTAGTGGGCCCGGGGGCGATCGCGGCGACCATGAGTCAGATTGAAGTCACCAAAATAGAGCGATGCCCCGAGGCTCTTAACCTATGACCGTTTCTCGTGGGCATTCATCGTCCGAAATTGAGAACCGAACTCAGGCGTGATTGATCGAGAACTGGGATCAGACGTGATAACAGCAGGATGAGACAGCGGGTATATCCTAAACAGGCGAAAAAGTTGCGGCCCCCATTGTGGCTGATGGGGGGGGGCATGGCCGGAGCTGCCTTTATGGTGGGCATGGGCGCTTATCTGGTGATAGCCGCCCCCGCCCGCCGCGTTAGCCAACCGACCTGCCCTGGTCAACAGCGCCCCCGCTCGACGGCATTAGCCGCGATCGCGGGCGAGCAGAGCACTTGTGAAGCATCACCCTCAGCGGAGCTGCTAGCGTCCCCGCCCCTGCAGTCGTCGGCAGCAGCAGAGCAGAGTCTCGACTTTTTTGAAATTGCCCGTGATTACGATCAACTTCGCTACACTGCGACAGCGCAGCCACCGTTTAGAACCAGCTCGCTGCCGAGCCAGTCGCCGAGTCTGGACGAGATTATGGCGGGCATTCTCGACCTATTAGCCCAGCACAATCAGCCAACGGCAGCAGTTTCAATCAGTTTGGTCGATTTGACTGGCCACTGCTGCGACTATGGCCACTATCAAGATCAGCAGCGACGATATCCGGCTAGTGTAGTCAAGTTGTTTTGGCTCGTCGCCTTGTATGGCCAGTACGATGCGGGTGACCTGCAGCTCGAGGTGGATCTGCTTGCCGACGATGAGGCGTTGATGGCCCATTACTCCAACAACGGGGCCTCTAGCCGAGTGTTAGACGTGCTCACCCAAACGACCTCGGGGGAGAGTTTAGACGACGCCAGCCTCGCTGAGTGGAGCACCGCCAGAAATACCGTCAACGAGTATTTCACACTGGCTAGCTATGGCGATGTCAATCTTGCCCACAAGACGTTTCCCATTCCTGATCTGGCGCTTGATCAGCGCACCGGCAGAGACCTGCAGTTGGCTACCGGTGCGGCCGCGACCGCTGTCCCAACGCTCACTGAGCGCAACTATCTGACCACAAGGAATACGGCGCGGCTACTTTACGAAATTGAGACGGGTCAAGCCATTTCACCGGCCTACAGCGATCGCATCAAGGCGCATTTACAACACAGCACCGATCCCGCTGTTTGGCAGGCCGACAGTGCCAACGCCATTGAGGGCTTTTTGGGTGAATATCTGCCCCCAGACACCCAGCTCTACACCAAACTGGGCTTTACCTTTGATGATGGTCGCCAAGAGGCCGCGATTATCACGACACCCGATGGCCAGACTCGATTCATCTTAGTGGTATTTGCCAATGATGCCGTTTACTCGGCCGACACCGAAATTTTCCCGCAGATTGGCCGCTACGTCTATGACCAGATGCAACGCCGTCAAGCGACTCAGTCGAATCCATAAGCGTCACTGATCGGTCGGTTAATCATCCCCTGGCAGGTCTTCTGGCCCTAGCTCTGGCGGGAGCGTATCTAACAAGTTTTTCTTAGACTGTTTGAGCTGTTTCCAGAGCTGTTTGATTTCTGTATAGGCCTCCTCAGAGCTGATTTTGCCGCCCGTTTCCAGGTTGCAAATATAAGAGATGCGCTGAGCAAATTCTTGCAAGTTTGCATTGAACGTGAGGTTGGGCAGGGTTGGCTTTCCCCAATAGGAGCTGCGAGGAGTCAGAAAGTTGTCCTTTGGGTCAGGAGTTTCGGCCATGTCACGTTTTAATAAATGGGCATGCAATCACTAGCGAACACTTTTTTTAGAATAAAGGGAAGCTGACAAAGCTGCTGAGTTGTTCTTGAGGAAGTTAGTCCGCCTCAACAGCGGTTCATTAGTAGAAAATACTGGTCAACCCTTCGTTTGATGGCCTTCTCCTTAATCACGACGAACTGATAATGTCGGTAAATCTTTGCATTTGACCCGCTACCCGGCTGCGAGGTGCGATCGCACCTGGGCGATCGCCGTTTCTACCGTGTCGGCTGTGAGCACTGTCTCGGCGGTCAACGCCTGTAAGGTGGCCTGCAACTCAGTGGCCCCCAACATCAAGATCAGGGGGCGATTGAGCTTGAGCGCCAGGGCAATTTCCGACAGGGTCCCCGCGCCCAAACCACAGGCAATCACCACGCGGCTAGATAACACCACGATGACATTCCGACCGTTGCCCATGCCCGTGATAATGGGGATATCAACAGCTGCTGACATCTGCTCGGTGGTGGCATCGGGCAAAATGCCGACGACCCAGCCCTGGGCCGCCTGCGCCCCCTGACTGGCCGCTGCCATCACGCCCGCCGCGCGTCCGCCCGTGACAATGCCCCAGCCCTGTTGCGCGATCGCCGCGCCCAACGCAGACGCTGTGGCGGTTTCGGTAGCGGTGGCCGGTTCACCGGGGCCAATGATGCCAATTAAGATCCGTGTCAATGGCTACGCTTGTCATGACCAAGGGCATTGTAGACTGCTCGCCAAAGTCAATCTAGAGCGATGGGAACACCGGGCCAGCGCTTGAGTGTGCCGGGAGCAGTTTAATTTTGGCAACAAAATTTGACACTTTGCCCCCTCTCAAAGCCTGGGCTTGTCCCTTAGATTAGATCAACGCTCTGCCTACAAATTGGCGTTTGTTTATACATTGGGTGCCATTCTTTCGATGCGCCAGCGCTCACGATTTTTGCTTAAAAAACTGATTCATCATGGCCTCAAGGGCTTGACAGCCAGTGTTCTGAGTGGCGGCGTGATCGGCCTCAGTGCTCTGCCCAGCAGTGCTATCAGCGAAATCGCTGTCAAGTTTGGTCCCACTCAGACCACGCTGCACATCAGCGATTTAGAAGCCTTCGCTCAAACGGGCCAGGTGCCGACGGGGCTGCAGCGCTATCAAGCAGCCTTGACCCCGACCGTGCAACAAGCCCTCAACAACCATCTCAACGTTGAGCCCAGTATTCGCGATCGCTTCGTTCAAGATTTGATGGATGGCGAAAACGGTCGGCCTTTTGTCGCCATGCTGGAGCGGGTGGCCCCCAGCCTCACCCCAGACATCATTCAAACGGCCCTGCAGACGGCTGAGACCAGTGACGCTGGGGTCACTGCCATCACGTTGCTGCAATCACTCCCCGGCGATACGCTCACTTTAGATGGCATGGCGCTGCTGCGCCTTCTCTCACAGCTGGGGTTGTCTCACCTAGAGCAAACCGCGTTGGGGCAGGTGTTAGATCGAGAACTCAATACCCCCTCAATGGGGGCGCTGTCGCCCCGATTTGATCCCTCTGTATCGGGTTCCAAAGACTTTGAACGCTGGTCAGTGTCCTTTCGCGATCACGCTCGCGATCGCGTCATCCCCGTTGACCTCTATTGGTCTGAACATTCCCTTGGCCCCACGGTGGTGCTGTCCCACGGGTTCGGGGCCGACCGCCATTTTCTAGACTATTTAGCCCAGCATTTGGCATCTCACGGGCTGACCGTGGTGGCGTTAGAACATCCTGGTAGCAATGTCGATGCGCTGATTAAAGCGGAAGGGCCGCTGCTGCCTGCGGCGGAATTTATTGAGCGGCCGCGCGATGTGAGCTTTATTCTCGATCGCTTAGCCGACCTCAATCAGCATTCGTTTTTTCTGCGCGGTCATCTACAGACGGATGCGGTCACCCTGGTGGGGCATTCGCTCGGGGGCTATACCGGTTTGGTTTTAGCCGGTGGCACGGTTGACCCAATTGCGCTCGGCAAGTTTTGTGTCGGCCTTGAGGTCGGCGCTTCTTCGCCTGCCGACTGGTTTCAATGTGCGGCGACGGAGGCAACGCTACCGCCCGAGCGACTGGCAGATCCGCGCATTAATCAGCTCGTGTTGATGAATCCGTTGGCGGGGCATATCTTTGGCGACCAGGGGTTGCGACCGGTGAACGTGCCGGCACTCGTGGTAACAAGCACCCATGACGGCATTGCCTCCGTGTCTGACCAGCAGCTGCGACCGTTTAATCAATTAACCGGGCCGCGATCGCTCGTCGCCATCATTGGGGGCACCCATCTGAGTGTGGGTGATCCGGCCAACCTGAATCCGGCCCTGACGCAGGTGCCCTTTATGTCTGAGCGCCCCGCAGATGAAACGCTGCAGCTACGGCAATATCTCAACGGCACAGTGCTGAGCTTTATCATGCAGCAAACTGACCGGGCAGAAAAATATCAGGCTTTTCTCAGCTCTGACTATGCGGCAATCTTTTCGACGGCGGCGCTCCCCATTCGCTACGGTGATCGCCTGCCCCCCAGCATTGATAGCTGGTTGGCCAACCGCGATCGGCTCACCCGCCGCCTAACCCCCACCGTTAAGAGCCTTGCCTCGCTACTGCATTTAGAACTGATCGGAGCCCGCCATCAGATTGCCAATTTGAGAAGAGACACCATCGCTCAGTGGCCCCTGCAACCGCTCGATTTAGCCGCTCGGCTCGGCCCGCGATCGCCCATCATTTATCAGGCTGTTGACGGCAACTCTACTCGTGAGTCTTCCCGTCCGGCAGAATAGCGCCCGTTAGCACCGCATTCCGCAAGTTGACATACTCCATGCTGGCGTTGATCATCACGGCCTCGTTCAGCGTGGCCCCACTCAAGTTTGACCAGCTCAACTTCGCCCGATAGAACGTCGCCCCGCGCAGTTCTGCCCCGCGCAGCGAACTCCAGCTCAAATTGGCCCCGCGCAGATTAGCCTGCACTAGGTGAGCATTGACCAACGTGCACCCCTGCAGCTTGGCCCGGCTCAAGTCAGCTCCCCCTAAATCCGCATTGTCTAAGTTGGCCCCACTCAGCAGCGCCGTCGAGAGATTCGCGCCGGTCAATGTCGCCCCCGTCAAAATCGCGTTGGCAAAGCTAGTGCTTTCTAACTTGGCCAAGGTCAAATCGGCTTCAATCAGATGACACCGATTGAGAGCCGAATGCGACAGATCCGCTTCTCGTAGTTGGGCGTGATCTAGCGTCGCCTCGTTCAGATTCGCGTTCTGCATTTTGGCCTTTTCTAGCCGACTACCGGTCAAGTTGGCCCCGCGAATGCCCGCTTCGTTGAGATTGACATTATTGAGGTTGGCATGGGACAAGTCGGCCCCGATCAGATTGACCAGTTCCATCTGCGCATCTTGCAAAACGCACTTGCCGAGTAGGGCTTCCCGCAAATTTGCCCCTTTCAAATCAGCCCCGGTCAGGTTGGCCTGCTTCAAATTGGCTTGCCGCAGGTTGATATCTCTCAGGTTTTCATTCGCTAAATTGAGGCCCTGCAAATCGGCACCCCGAAAATCCCGTTCTCCTGAGGCATAGCGGGTAATTACTTCGTTAGCATCCATACGGTTGATCCTTGAACGGAAATTCTCAGGAATTGAACTGACATCTGAGTCACAAAAACCCACCTCATCGGGTCGTCAGTCGGCAGCTTTAATCAGCTTTTTTGGGGATGAAAAACTGACACAAGCGACTAGGTGCCTTTACCGGGGCTAGTAAGACACAGTTGAGTAATACTAACGCGATTTCCACCAGACTCTCTCCTATCGATTAAATTAGCTGTGGTCCCTGTGACTGTCACCCGCTGCCCAGCCGCCCCAACGGCGATCGCGCGGCGGTGCCCCGAAGGCACCACCCACCGGGGCGGATCCACCGCCTGCCGACGCTCTCCAGAATCCGGTAATACCAGTTCTACAAATTACAGCGACACAGACAAGTCAGCTTTCTCCCACTAGGAGACACTGCGTGTTGGCCTGGCCTGCCCGTCGGGCTGACGACGACGCCCAGCCGACGTTCCTTGAGCGGCGTCGAAAGGAAAATCTGTAGTCCAGTTTCAGAGAATTGGTCTAAGGGGGCGGCGCTGCCATCACTGTCCTCACTGTAGAAACACTGGCTGGCAGAATTTGTCCGTGCCCCACCTCGGCGCCCAGAGACATCATTGTTGCGCAACTTCCTCATCGCTAAATGCTGTTGGGCTCGGACTCCCCGCCGAAGACGCCTCTGGCCGAACGCCAAATTTCGTCAGGTTCCCCCTTCCCCCATGGGTCAAGAACGCTTACTTTTTATGGATCGTCAACGATTCAATCTATGCATTGTGAGGAACTCAATTCGGTAGGATTGGATGAGCAATTCTGAAGTACAGGCGGACCCATAGTCATGTCGGATAATCGTAGAAGCCAAGTCGTCACCCAGGGTGTACAGCGCACGCCCAACCGAGCCATGCTGAGAGCGGTGGGGTTTGGCGATAGTGACTTTGCTAAACCGATCGTCGGGGTCGCTAACGGGTTTAGCACCATCACCCCCTGCAACATGGGGCTCGATGACTTAGCCAAGCGAGCCGAGGCGGGCCTCAAGCAAGCTGGGGGCATGCCCCAACTCTTTGGCACCATCACGATTAGCGATGGCATTTCGATGGGTACTGAGGGGATGAAATATTCTCTGGTCTCGCGCGAAGTCATTGCCGACTCGATTGAGACAGTGTGCAACGGGCAGAGTCTCGATGGCGTGATCGCGATCGGGGGCTGTGATAAAAATATGCCCGGTGCCATGATTGCCATGTGTCGGTTGAACATTCCCGCGATTTTTGTCTACGGCGGCACCATCAAGCCGGGGCATCACAATGGCGAAGACCTGACGGTGGTCAGTGCGTTTGAAGCGGTTGGTCAGTACAGCGCTGGCAAAATTGATGACGAAGAGTTACTCGCAGTTGAGCGAAATGCTTGTCCGGGGGCGGGCTCGTGTGGCGGCATGTTTACGGCTAACACCATGTCTTCGGCGTTTGAGGCGATGGGCATGAGCCTGATGTATTCATCAACGATGGCAGCTGAGGATGCCGAAAAAGCGGACAGCGCGGAGAAATCGGCAGCGGTGCTGGTAGACGCCATTCGCCAACAAATTTTGCCCCGGCAGTTGCTCACGCGTCAGGCCTTTGAGAACGCGATCGCCGTCATCATGGCGATCGGTGGCTCGACCAACTCAGTGCTGCACCTGCTGGCGATCGCCAATGCGATCGGGGTGAATCTCACCATTGATGACTTTGAAACGATTCGACAGCGAGTGCCGGTGCTCTGCGACTTGAAGCCATCGGGTCGTTATGTGGCAACTGACTTCCACCAGGCAGGCGGGGTGCCGCAGGTGATGAAAATGCTGCTCAGCCAAGGCTTACTGCATGGCGAAGCGCTGACCATTAGCGGCCAAACGGTGACAGCATTGTTAGCCGACATTCCCTCAATGCCCCGTGACGATCAGGACGTGATTCGCCCCTTTGACGCGCCCCTTTATCCCCAAGGGCACCTCGGCATTCTTAAGGGCAACCTAGCAACAGAAGGGGCGGTGGCCAAGCTCACCGGCATCAAAAATCGGCGAATCACTGGCCCGGCTCGCGTGTTTGAATCAGAAGAGGCCTGCCTGCGCGCGATTTTAGACAAAAAAATTGTGGCGGGCGATGTCGTCGTTGTGCGCTACGAAGGCCCGAAGGGTGGCCCCGGCATGCGCGAAATGCTCGCCCCCACCTCTGCCATCATCGGTGCAGGACTCGGCGATTCCGTCGGTCTGATCACCGATGGTCGGTTCTCCGGTGGCACCTACGGCATGGTCGTCGGTCACGTTGCGCCGGAAGCGGCAGTGGGGGGCACCATCGCCTTAGTCCAGGAGGGCGATTCCATCACTATCGACGCCGATCAGAACCTGCTGCAGCTCAACGTCGATGAGGCAACATTGGCCCAGCGCCGGACCGACTGGTCAGGACATCAGCCCAATTACACCCGAGGCGTTTTAGGCAAGTATGCCAAGCTGGTTTCCTCAAGCAGCCGAGGGGCAGTGACCGACCTCAATCTGTTTGAGTAGACGTCAAACTTTCAAATTGACCCATGATACTCCCGCACAAGGTATCGCTTTGGGCGAGAGTGCCAAGTTTGGGCGAAAACGCAGCCTGGACTAGAACATTTCTGCCAAGTCTTGGAGCTGCTTACTAATGTCAATCGCGATCGCGTTCCCCGACGCCGCCTCTAAATCAGCCAAATCCAACAGCAGGCTTTGGCGCAAAAGGTATTCGTCAAACGTTTCTGGATCGTAGACTTCTGCCAGGGCGTCGTACCATAAACCGGAGCTGGCATAGGCTTGCGCCATTTGAACTGGACTGTTGGTAGCGTCTGCGGCGAGCATATCGGACGTTGCGTCAACAATTTCCACCGTGGTAGCAATCCAGCTACTGATCATTTCTGCATCCGCGCTGCAGCGCAGCGTGGCTTGCCACAGGTAGGTTTCTCCTACCGTGAGGGCTGGGGCAGTGGCGGGCAGCGTGTAGGCCACAAAGTTAGACTGGGGCAGCACAGTTTCGCTAAAAATGGGCTCATCACTGTCGCCCTGGTATAGTTCAAACTGCATGACGCCTACTGTAGGGCTGTCGGTATACCACACAAAAGTGGGACGAGTGGAAAAGGATTGACCTACACCACTAAATTGAGGCGCGATCGCCGCCAAGCTATCATCACTACACCAGTCCCGCGAGCCGCCGCTACCGGTATTGCCGCCCCCCGAAATGCGAGAGTTGGGCGGCGGTTCGTAGGCGCGTCCCTTACGATTGCTGTCGAGCTGCGGTGAGGCGGCGATCGCCCCACCGGCAGTGGCCAAACTTGATCCGGCTAGCAGCAGTAACATCAGGCTGCGCCCGAGACCAGTGGCCGATGGCTTGAGACGAAAGCGAGAGCGGGGCTGATGAGAAGTCATGGCTGAATCCCAAATGGATGATTGGTCTGGGGGCTCGCAACCTGCCAACTAGAGCGATCGGCTGCTGCATCTCGATGGTCGTTACTTCCACGATAGGCAAAGGTTGGCCTCAACGTCTTCCCAATTTCAGCCAGTTGTCTGGCATCAATGGGTCAACGGCATGACAGTTTTCGGCCAGGCAAATCCGGCTGGGCAAATTAGGGGTTCGGCCGCCAGGGATAAGTCTGCCACCAGGGGCGAGGCCGCTTTAAGGGCCAACGGATTTCGCAGATCGTCCCCGTTTTTTGAAAAGTCCGCTGAAACTCGCCCTGCAGTCGGGCGGCTAGCGCTTGGGCCTGCTGGGTGCCCCGCCCCCCAGGGCTGGCCACGAAAGGTGACGGCGGTGCACTGGCTGAGGGCGTACTGTTCCCTTTGCCGTTGTCAGCAACCCGAATCAGGTTCTCGGTATCGGTGGTGCGACAGTCCACGGTGAGGCGCTTGGCTCCCACGGCATGTTTGCCTACATTGCACAGCATCTCTTCAAACAGGCGGCAGAGCGATCGCCGGTCAGCGGCGGTGAGCCAGGACTCTTGTAGGGGTTCAAACTTGACAACCTTAAACTTCAGCGTGTCAAAACCAGGAAAATCGCGCTGGAGGGTCTCGTTATAGACTTCATACAACACTTCGTGCAGGGCATTGCGCAAATCCACCATTTGCTGATTGCCGAGCTGCAGCTGAGCGGTGGTCGCCAACGACTCTTGCTGCAAGCGATGGTATACAGTGCGCAGCTCTTGATTGAGATTGCCCAGCTGTTCGTTCGCCTTGGCCGATAAGGTGTCCTGCTGTCGCCGCAGCAGGGCCAGCGTCTGCAGCGGCCCATTGTGAATCGCGTCATAGGTTTCTTCAATCACCCGCTGACGCTCGGCAATGCGCGATCGCAGCGTTTGATCATAGAAATAAAATCCCGGCAAAATCAGGCCATTGAAGGTAAAAGCCACCAGGGCGGGAATCACTGGCAGCCACCAGCCCACCCACCACAGCAGAGTCAGACTGAGACCACCAAGGCCGAGCCCCAACAGGCCCACCGCGAGCACGTACCAAGCCGGTCGCGCAATCAGCCGCACCAGCCCCATGCCGACGCCGCCCCACAGCACGATCCACAGATATTCCCAGCCGTCGGGCCAGGTCGTGATCAGCTGGCGGCCATCGAACACGGCACTCAAGATTTGACTGGTGACGTGGGCATGCATTTCGACCCCATAGACCAAGGGATGAGTCGGCGCATTCGTCGCGGCCGTATTGAACTGATCTTTAATACTGGGCGTCGTGATCCCGATGAGGACGACGCGATCGCGAATCAACGACTCATCGACTTGCCCCGTGAGAACCTCAGTCATCGAGACCACCTCGAAGGGCAACGCCCCACTGCGCACGTTGATTAACATCTGTACGCCCGTCGCATCAGCTCTGACATAGCCGCCCGTATTCGCACCAAACCGAATGAGTTCAGTGTCTCCAAATCGCATATTTTCTGGATTGCGGCGACCATTGCTTAAAAAGAGATCATCCTCTGCCAGGTAAGCTTCGGCCAAGAGCAACGGGAAGGCAATCCGAAATCGCTCCGCATCAGGATGAGGCGCTGCGGGCACAGCCCCCAAAAAGGCGCGCCGCGCAAACCCATCTCGATCTAAGGGAAAGTCGTTGAAACCCACCTGATCAGGGGGCAAAGCCGGGGGCGGGGCGACCGGTTCTTGGGTAATTTTATCGATCCCAAACACCTGGGGCGATTGAGTCAACACCTCGACCAAGTCGGTGTGACCGGGCTCGACAGGGAAGTCACGATAAACATCGAGGCCAATGGCTCGCGGTTCGCTCATTTGCAGCTGTGTGATCAAAGCGGCCAGGGTCGCATCGGGAATCGGATACGTGCCGACCTGCTGAATGTCGCTTTCATTGATGCCGACAATGAGAAGGCGTTTATCGGTAGGTTCGGCGGGTCGCCAGCGCAAAAAGCTATCAAGCGCCTCCCATTCCACTGCTTGCAAAATTCCCAAAAGCCGCAAGATCACCACCAAAACAATGACCGTGATGCCTGGCACCAGCTGGCGCTGCCAGGTCGCTTGAGCGGCTGGTTGCTCATTCGGGTAGGGAGCTTTAGCGGTGGGCAACAGCGACTCTCCAAACTGCAGAGATCAAGGCCAGGGGCATCAGTCGATCAGCCCTTCCTCACGGGCCTGAATTTCGGTTTGAATCCGAATGTTTTTGCCCGCTTCAGGATACACTTCCAGGGCATCTTGTACCTTCGTCCAATAGTGACGCACGGTGCGCTCAGCAACGTTCATTTCTTCGGCAATCGCCTTATCTTGCAGCCCTTCTTTGAAGGCGAGTCGCAACACCTCTAGCCATTCGGGTTTCACCTCAATTCCGGCGCGCATGTCGCGGGGAGTATAGATCAGTCCCTTTAAGGCCCAGTCAACCTTGGTCAACATTTCCTGCATGGGCAAGTTTTTGTCGGCGATGGTAAACCCCGCCTGATGGCTGTCAATCGCCGGCTTGAGGCGCACCAGCGAGCGCACGTGAGCGCTCTGCACCACGATGTTGAGCTCTGGATAGCGCTCAAGCAGCGATCGCAGCAGCTCAATCCCGGCCTCAATCTCTGAGGTTGCTCCCGGCGCGGTGGGAATCGAGAGATCCATCATCAGCAAATCAGGCGCGCCATAGGACAACTCCGTTTGCGCTGACTCCACGGTCGTGGCCGTCCGGATGGCAGCCGTTGGATAGGTCTTTTCTAAGGTCATCACAGTGCCGCCCAAAACGGCTTCGTGATCATCCACAACGAGAAGCTTTAGGGTAGGACTGGGGGACGTCATAGTGGGGGATCAGCGGTTACGACAGAGGTCAAGACGGGGCTAGCGCTGGCGATCGCCAACTGAGTTTTAAAGAGAACTGATGGGTCTGAAACATCTGGTCACAGTCGGCCTGGGCCAACAGCCGAAAGGTGTCTAAAAAGGGCTGCAGCGCTTGCTCAATGGGGTTAGCGAAAGTCAGTGCTAAAGGTGATTCATACTCGGCCTGCACCCAAAACTGCTTGCGGCCATCGTTATCGACCAAAGTGCATAGCGTTTTGAGCGGGCGCCGGTCAATCTCGTTTAGGGTATTCAACAGAGTCTTGGTCAATAGCAGTAATAGCCGAGTTTGTTCAATCGGTTCAGCCCCCCAAGTGGGGGCTAGGTGAGTCGCCAGGTTTAAGGGCCTCACCCACGGTTGCAGCAGACACTGCAGAGCCAAAGGCAGCGAGTCTTGCTGGTAGGGTGATTCCAGACGATCACAAAAATCTTCGACTAACTCATACAGCCGCTGCATCTCGGCTAATCGCGTATGACAATCGCACGGCTGACTGGCCGGGTAAGTATGACAGGCCACCTCTAAGCGACGGCGTTGCGCGATAATTTCCTGTAGTAAACCATTACGCACAAAATCCGTTTCCTGATTGAGCAGTTGGGCTTGGTATTGATGCCACCAGCGCAAGAGTTCGGTATGTTTTGAGATCTCGATAGCCAAGCCACTGGGCTCCGTCAATGTGCGGATAGTCTTATTCTCCATACTGTACGGCTGTTGAGGGCGGTTGCCGCTACAGATTTCCGACAAGCTCCTGACAGTTTTCTGCCACTCTGATGGCAAAGAATTTGCCACGCTTGATTGAGAATGTCTTTGGAGGAGAAGCGGTAACGCGCTCTTGTCGCGTGGCTGACCGGCGCGATCACCTTACACCGTGTCTGGATCAATACCCAGCGATCGCAATTTCGCCGCTAACTTTTCAGCCTGTTCCTGCACCTGAGTAGCTCTCTCCTGTGCCTGAGTAGCTCTCTCCTGTGCCTGAGTAGCTCTCTCCTGTGCCTGGGTAGCTCTCTCCTCAGGTGTTAGCAACCGATTGCCCGCTTCGTCATACCAATACAGCCATTCTCGCTCTCGACCTAAATAAGTGCCCCTGGCGCGGCCCAAACTCAGACCAATTTCTGGTAGCCAAACGGGGGTGTCACCGCCCAACAATTGATACTCGCCATTTTCCAAACGATAAACTTCTAAGGGCAATCGCTTACGTCGACGGCTCGGATTTGGCAGATAGACCGCATAGTAGCGAATACCCAAATCGGCATAGCGTTCGCGCTTGCGCTCATACTCTCCGCCGTAGGTTTTAGAAACGACTTCTAAAGCCAGGGTGGGCACGATGTTGTCTTCTTCCCACAGGACGTAGCTCAAACGCCCCTGCTCACCAATAAACCGCTCAACCCCCAAGCTCAAAAACCCATCGGGAACGACCGCAGACTGTTTTGGATCAAAGTAAATCCCCATATCAACGCCAAAAAACCAGTCGAGCCGTTCTGGCCAGATCATCGCTAGAACCCCGTCTAGCAAGTTAGGAATCAGGTTTTGGAGCTCGTTATCCACGGGCTTATCATCTGAGTCAGGTAGCTCAGCAGAAGAGGGCAAGCAGGATTTGGGGTCGTAATAGACAACCATAACAAGGTGGTAATGACTGCGGCTATAGCTATTTTAGCGGTGATTCTCGATCCTCATTTTTAGTCTCTGGGCAATCCGACGCTTCTAGGTAGCACAGGGAGTCATCGATATCGCCGCCTTCATACCCAACAGCATTTTCAAATCACTTACGCCTCCCTAGACAAGGCACAAAAAAGCCGTGGCGAAAGTAATTTCGCCACGGTTTGGGGAGTGTGTCAAGGTTTAGAACAGGAGATTACCAAGAACGGGTGGGCGATAACGCGTTGCCCCGCAGCAAACTACCCACTGTTTTTGCCGTAATCTTGAGCTGTGTCACAGGGTTAGCCGGTACGACCGTCTTGTACAGATAGCTGTCAAACGTGAGCTTCTGGACATCCATATCGGCGCACATTTCAACAAACGCTTCACGCGAAGCATCACTGCGGTAAAACACTCGCTGCAATAGATCCAGCACCAGGTAAGTGATGCCATATTGCTGATCCCAGCGCTTGATGTAAACCTTGAGATCGGCTTCGGTAGGTACTTGCTGACCCGCGCGGGAAAATTCCACCACGGCTTCGGCACACATGCGGCCAGACTTAGCGGCGAAGTAAATGCCTTCTCCCGAAGACTTAGTCACCGTACCCGCCGCGTCGCCAACTAGGGCGACTCGACCCACAACCCGCCGCGGACGCGGATGCTCAGGAATCGGGTGGGCCTCAACTTTGATGATTTCGCCACCCTCAATGCGCTTGGCTGCCCGCTTGCGAATACCGGCCTGCAGTGATTTGATTTTGGCCTGGTTGACTCGCATGGTGCCGGTACCAACCGCTACGTGGTCATACTTCGGGAAAACCCAGGCGTAGAAGTCGGGAGAGACGTCGTTGCCAACATACATCTCGGCGAGTTCTTCGTAATAGGCCATCTTGTCATCGGGGATGCGGATACGCTCTTGAAACGCGATCGCATAGTTGTAGTCACCCGCGTCAATTGCTTTGGCGACACGAGAGTTCGCCCCATCAGCCCCAATTACCAGATCAACCTGCAGCTTCTTGCCGTCGCCAACTAGTCCATCGGGCCGATGCTCAGTGTAGTGGAGGGTGTAGGGCTCACCACTGGCCTGAGGCAGCTCTAGCTTATGCATCGTGCCGTTGATGAGCTTGGCACCAGATTTCTCAGCGCGATCGCGCAAAAAGCCATCTAAGACTTCTCGGCGACACATGCCGATATATTCATCATCTTTGAGAGTGCTGCCGATATTCACTTCGATATCAGACGGCGAGATCATCTTCATCTTGCGGACGCGACGATCAATAATTTCGGGGGGCAGGTCAAATTCTTCGACCATGCAGAGCGGAATTGCCCCACCGCAAGGCTTAGCATTATCTAGCTTGCGCTCCAGCAAATACGTTTCGATTCCAGCTTCGGCCAAGGTTTCAGCAGCAGAGGAGCCCGCTGGCCCGCCTCCGACAACGGCAACTCGCAGTGTCAAGAGCTTTTCTCCAGATCGTTCAAATCTACGAAACGCATCGTATCACGGGGTTTTGGTTCCCTCCGACAGAACATCCAGGATGTAACCTTAATGAAACAGTCGTTTACAATCAGACACTCAAATTGGGCATTTGTTTATAGCCAAGCTTTTCAATCGTCAATGCTGACAAGCGCTGAAAAATTATGAAGCAGAGGCGTTTGCCCTGTGTAACCGCTTCACTTGCATGGGCAGGGTGACCCAATCAAAAAACGAGCCGTCTCTGACAGTCCGACTTGAATATTAAGACTCTTCATCAATGCAGTTGGGCTCTAAAGTATCGCGTTTAACGTCGATTGAGCTAGTAATGCGCTAGTGTGATGCTACGAATAGCGATCGCTGAAAGGACGGTGACGTTTGGGATCAGACTGCGCCACGATATTGCTGATAAGTCTGGGTATCATAAGTACGCTCAGGCCTGTGATAGCAGTAGCGCATCGGTGCTCTTCGAAATGTCGGATTATGCACAATTGATGCCTGAATCAATTCGAGATAGAGCATCGCCAAGGTGCTTTGAGCACTGAGGCAAACTCAAACATATATTTAAGGATCAGCATCGCCTGTTAGATTGAATCCGCAAAGGTGAATCTTAAGGCGGAGGTCTCCCCTAGAAGCATGGATCAGAAAACATACAGCGCCGACGATGGTAGACAAGTTATCGTGATCACACCCACTGGGCGTCTAGATATCACGACGGCTTGGCAGTTTCGGCTTAATCTTCAAGACTGTATATCGCGACTCAGCCCTCATCTGGTGATCAACCTCAGCCAGGTCAATTTCATCGATAGCTCTGGTTTGACGTCTCTGGTCGCAGGCATGCGCGATGCGGACAAGGTTCAAGGGAGCTTCCGGATTTGCAGTGTCCATCCCGAAGCCAAGCTGGTTTTTGAAGTCACCATGATGGACTCAGTCTTCGAGATTTACGATACAGAAGAAGAAGCGCTGCAGGGTTCACCTAAGCAGGTTGCCAGCTAATCGTTGAGTCGCGGACCGGTTCCTTGCAAAGATAAAGCATAGTGTTTTGACGCTCATCCTCGCGTACCTAAAGCCAACTGCACTGCGCAGCCAATTGCTGTGACCAGCGAATGGATGGCTCTGGTAATTAAGTCGGTCGACTCACGACCCCGAAGCGCATTAACATAGCCAGCGACTGCTTGACGTCTCAAGGCCATCAACCCAAAATTCTGACCACGCTCCCTTGTTCATATGAGGGGCATGCCAATAGCCAATATTTGCAGATCTTCAGTGGCTTACGGCCACCTCGACTTGAGGCTAACCGAAAATCTCACCAACCAGGCTCTTGCTTTCAATAACCGGCAAACTTGCTGAGATCGCCACTCGCCACAGGCTGAATTGATCGCCAAGAATCTACCCTTCTCAGTTGTTCGGCAAGCCCCAGCTAGCAGGCAAGACGCGGTGACTAAAAAACCTCAGACTCATCATTACGAAACTCATATTTTATGGACTGGCAATCGGGGTCAGGGAACTGCCAGCTACCGAAGTTATGCGCGATCACATGAAATTTCAGTTGCAGGCAAGCCCTTAATTCTCGGGTCATCTGACCCAGCTTTCCGAGGCGATAAAACCCAGTACAATCCTGAGGAATTATTAGTAGCTTCACTCTCAGCTTGCCACATGCTCTGGTACCTGCATCTCTGCTCTGCAGCCTCCATTGTCGTCACTCACTATGTTGATCGGGCAGTGGGGACGATGGGAGAGACCGAAGATGGTAGCGGCAGATTTTCTGAAGTTGTACTCAAACCAGTGGTGACAGTTCCCCCCAGTAGTGACATCCAACAAGCCGAACAACTGCACGAGCAAGCGCATCATTTCTGCTTTATTGCCAACTCGATGAATTTTCCGGTCCTTTGCCAACCCTTAATTCAGCTGGGTGAACCGGATCAATAGAGTGCGTTAACGCCAAGGCCAACCTTTACTATATTTTCGGAGCACATTTATCACGAGAGGGTAGCGCTGAAATCTTGTATCTTGACCAGATTAAAGGGGCCGTTCTTGGCTCCCCAGGTGGCTTTTCCCGTTGCGGGATCAATCCCTTTGTCATACATCCAGAATGCGGCGCTGGCAGTACTCGACGGGGCTGGGGCAATAGCGTCAAAGGCCAGTTTGACTAATTTCACTTCACCATTCACGTCAAATTGGCAAAGTTCGTTGGCTTGCTGCCGCGCTTCAAACCGAGTGGTGCTGCCCTCGGCGTAGACAGTAATAGGCAACCGGCTACCTGACAAAGGTTGTAGATGTTCTGGGGTCAAGGTCTTTAACCGTTCTGGAGACTGGGTTGCCCCTTGCCACGCCAGCCGTTCCTTTAGAGCGTAATATTCGGCGGTGAGAGCGTCTGCCGTTGCCTGCACCCGTAATATGCGCTGACGATAGGGCGGTTGTGCATAGGTGGCACTGACCTGCTCCAGAAAAAAGGTGGCGCTGTCTTCAGCAAACAGAGGAATCGGATAGCTCCAAAGCTTGAAATGCACGAACCAAACCGGATCGGCCAAGGCCTGCTCACGGTTTTGAAAAACGCCTGCCAAACATTGACTCAGCTGCCTAAACTGTTCGCTTAACTCCATACACCCCTTTGAATTAACGCCGCGATCGCCTCAGAGCCTGCCTGAGGATCTGGCAGTAGACTATCAAATCATCTGGCTTCATCATCTGGTCTTTGAGAGTCTTCGTACGACTGGGATCATCCTGAAGAGTCACTTTTTGAGTCGCAACCGGGGTCACATTTCTGTGCGCAATACGGAATGAGGGGTGGCGGACAGTTGGCGCTACAGTAATTGAAGGAAAAGCGGCGTATAGGTTTGGGTCATGAGTGAAGAAACAACGGGAAAAGTCCTCTTAGTGGACGACGAAGCAGGTCTGCGAGAGGCCGTGCAGGCCTACCTCGAAGACAGTGGCTTTACGGTAGAAGCCGCGAGCAACGCTTCTGAAGGGTGGGACAAACTGCAGGTTTCAACGCCCGACGTGCTCATTTCTGACATCATGATGCCCCAGGTTGATGGCTATCAGTTTCTCCAACAGGTTCGTGAAGATCCGCGCTACAAGTCTTTACCAGTTGTCTTTTTAACTGCCAGAGGCATGACCAGCGATCGCATTCAAGGCTATAGCGCCGGCGTTGATGCCTATCTCTCTAAACCCTTTGATCCTGAAGAGCTAGTCGCGATCGTCACTAACTTAATCGACCGACAGGTATCCCGCACGCCTACCGGCGGCGACCTGCCCGATATTGCCGCGATGGCTAAACAGATTGAGGAGATCAAAGCGTTGCTGACCCAAAAAGGGGGCATCACCAAAACGCCTCCGCCGATTCGCATCGATTTTACGCCCCGCGAGCAAGACGTACTCAATCGGGTCGCTGAGGGCTTGATGAACAAAGAGATTGCCAGCCGACTCGAAACCAGCGTCCGCAACGTCGAGAAATATGTCAGCCGCCTGTTTAGCAAAACTGGCACTAATAGTCGAACTGAACTGGTTCGCTATGCCTTGGAGCATGGACTGGTGACTGATGACGATTAGAAATCGCCTCCCAGCCCCTGAAAGCAATATTTGGTGTTAAACTTGTCAAGCTGTCAAGTCGGATCTTGGATGTTCTGAAGAGATGTGACGCCTGCTCTGGATTGGGTTTCACCCATCTAAGACTAAGCTCTTTGGCTTCCTGAGTCTGGATAAAGTTGGAGTAAGCACTTGGCAGATTGTTACATTACGTTAATATAGGTTCCTATAGGGTGCATTCTGGTCTGCACCTCTTACCCCCATTCGTATGGGGTCTTAGCCATACATCGCCTAGACTGGCCTCAATCTATTGCTTGGGGTAGGCGCTCACCGGAATTACACACTGTATGTCATTTGAATCTCTTGGCTTGTCTGACAAGCTGCTACGTGCGATCGCTGATGAAGGTTACGAGTCACCAACGCCTATTCAAGCAGAAGCAATCCCTGCTGTTTTAGCAAAGCACGACGTCTTGGCCAGCGCGCAAACTGGCACCGGCAAAACGGCCAGCTTCACCTTGCCGATTCTTCATCTTTTAGCGAGCGGTACCCAAGCCCGCAATCGTCAGATTCGAGCGCTGGTTTTGACGCCAACCCGTGAGTTGGCAGCTCAAGTCGAGAACAGCATCAAAACCTACGGCAAATACATGCCCCTGAGAGTCGCCTCCGTCTATGGCGGGGTCAGAATGGGGCCGCAAATCGGTCGTCTCCGTCGAGGGGTTGACGTATTGGTAGCTACACCAGGTCGTTTGCTAGACCACTTGGGTCAAGGCACTGTCGATTTATCAGCCGTCGATATGTTGGTTTTGGACGAAGCTGACCGCATGCTCGACATGGGCTTTATCCACGACATTCGTAAGATCATTGAGCACACTTCGCCACAACGGCAGACCCTGCTCTTCTCTGCGACGTTCTCGCGGCAAATCAAGCGATTGGCAGACGACCTGCTCGACTCACCCCAAGTCATTGAGGTTGCCCGAACCAATGCCGTCGCCGAGAACGTCACCCAGGTAGTACACCCCGTTGATCGGCATCGCAAACGCGAGCTGTTGTCTCACATGATCGGGGCCCAAAACTGGCGGCGTGTCTTGGTCTTCACGCGTACTAAGCACGGTGCTAACCGCTTGGCCGAACAGCTAAAGAGTGATGGCCTCAGCTCCGACACTATCCACGGCAACAAGAGCCAGGGCGCGCGGGCGCGGGCTCTGGACTCATTCAAGCGCGGCAAAGTTCGTGTTTTGGTGGCGACCGATGTTGCGGCTCGCGGCCTAGACATCGATGAGCTACCCCACGTCGTGAATTTTGACCTGCCCAATGTGGCCGAAGATTATGTCCACCGAATTGGCCGTACCGGTCGAGCCGGCAACGAAGGAGATGCCGTCTCCCTCGTCTGCGTTGACGAGCATTATCTGCTCCGCAACATTGAGCGCCTACTCAAGCGGGACATTCCGACTACAGTGATTCCCGGCTATGAGCCCGATCCGTCGATCGCGCCAGAACCGATCCCCGGTGCCAAGCGTCCGCCTCGTGGGCGCAGTGGTGGTGGTGGCCGCTATTCTCGTGGTGGCGGGTCACGACGCTCTGATAGTGGTTACAGCAGCCGTCCTTCGCGCTCGAAGCGGGGGCCAAATGCCACAACGCCTCCCGTTCTTAAAAAAGCATCATCAGCTCGGGAAAGCCGCGAGCGTGCATAGCTGCGGTGCTCTGTAGATAGACGCTTTGCAAAATCGCGCCGGTTGCTGAAATACAGCAACCGGGACGATTAGTTATCCGCTAATCTAACGCC
>CALCCA010000096.1 GCA_937899725.1 uncultured Halomicronema sp. | reverse complement strand
GGCTAGCAGCCAGGCCCCGCCTACGCAGCGCTCTACCAGCTGAGCTAATTCCCCTTATCGTTTCAATGAGACTGGCTGAGTGGTTGACCTCTGCGGCACGAATGGCCTCCGGCCAGGCTACGTCTTTCAGACAGACTTCGTCAACGTCAACGCAGCGCTCTACCAGCTGAGCTAATTCCCCTGATTGAGTTGCTATCGTAGCAGAAACCTAGGATCGCTCAAAGACAGGGTGAATCAGCCGCATGCCGAATAGCCAACGCCCACTGGCTGACTGTACTTTGCAAGACCTGCTGCCTCAGCTGCATTTAGAAAGTTTAGACCCGCACAATCCGGTCGTCGTGCATCAGGTGCCGCCGCCTTGGCGGTGTCTGGGTACTGGTAACTACGCCGCCGTGTTTGAACATCCTGACTACCCCGATCAGGTCGTCAAAGTTTATGCGCCAGGGCGATCGGGCATTGAAGATGAGCGAGAGGTGTATCGACGGCTGGGAGAGCATCCGGCATTTTCTCGCTGTGACGCCAGTGGCGATACCTTTTTAGTGCTCAAGCGACTGCATGGGGTGACGTTGTATGACTGTCTGCAGCGGGGCGTGGCGATTCCACCTCAGGTGATCCGCGACATTGATGCTGCTTTGGACTATGCTCGCCGTCGAGGCTTGTTTCCCCATGATGTGCATGGCCGCAATGTGATGATGGCTGACGGCCACGGATTGGTTGTAGACATCTCAGATTTTCTCAAAGCCACCCCCTGCCGGGCTTGGCCTGACGTCAAGCGAGCCTACCAATGGGTTTATCGCCCGCTCATTTTGCCGTTACGTCTGCGGGTGCCCTATTTTTTGCTGGATGGTGTGCGAGCCGGGTATCGCCTGTTTCGCCGCTGCTGGCCTCGCAATAACACAGTGGTGCCAGTGCTGGCAGACAGAACCCAGCATTCTGAGCATGAGCCCTGACGAGGTGCGTGTTCTCGCTAATGACCGTTCCATGACTTGAAGAGGTGATGTCACTCTCAAGCTTCTGACGGAGTCAGTACCGGCGGAGACAGGAGGATTTTTAAGATGTCTAATTCCAATTCTCTGAAGCTGGACTACAGATCTGCCTTACGACTCCGCTCAGCCGACGTTCCTTGAGCGGAGTCGTCAGCCCGACGGGCAGCCCAGGCCAAAAAGCAGTGTCTCCGACTGGGAGAAAGCCGACTTGTCTGTGTAGCTGTAATTTGTAGAACTGGTATGAGAGCTTCTTGCCCGAATATAGCGCTGGCCACTTTGCTTAGGACACCTAGGAGCACTCTGAGCCTCAGCACATCAACAAAGTGGCTCCGCAGTCTTGCCTTTCCCAGACTGGCGACTGCTCTATCTTCGCGCGCACTGGGGCTTTGAGATTTCTCTATGACATTTGCTAGGCAAATATTATGTAGCTTTAATGATTTGAAGAGCTTATGAGTTGATTTTAATATTGACATTTTACAAATGATGATCGGCTGAGTAACTATAGATTCAAGCTTATCGAGTGTCCACTTAGGATAGATAGCACTTATGGTTGCCCTGACTAATTCGCTTCAAGCCGATCGCGCCTCTGGCCGATTAACGCTGCAAACCGCCACGATCGCCCGAGATTCCACTGCCATTCGCTGCCTTGATTGGGATCGGGACCGTTTCGACATTGAGTTCGAGCTGCAAAATGGCACGACTTACAATTCATTTTTGATTCGAGGTGACCAGACTGCCTTGGTCGATACTTCTCACATCAAATTTGAAGCGCTCTACTTCGACTGCCTGAAGGGGCTGATCAATCCCGCCGCGATTGATTACCTGATTGTCAACCACACCGAACCCGACCATAGCGGACTGATTCGAGAGCTCTTAAACCGAGCGCCCCACATCACGGTGGTGGGTTCAAAGGTGGCGATTCAGTTTTTAGAAAATCAGGTGCATCGAGCGTTTCAGGCTCACGTCGTCAAAAGTGGCGATCGCCTCGATCTGGGTCAAGGTCATCAGCTAGAGTTCGTCTCTGCGCCGAACCTGCACTGGCCCGACACCATTTTTACCTATGACCACGGAACACAGGTGTTGTATACCTGTGACGTCTTCGGCATGCACTATTGTGACGACGCCCTCTACGATGAGGTGCCCCAGCTGTTAGAGCCTGATTTTCAGTATTACTATGACTGCCTGATGAAGCCGAATGCCCGTTCGGTGTTGGGCGCGCTGAAGCGGATGGCCCCGCTATCGGTGAATCTGGTGGCGACGGGACACGGACCATTGCTGCAACGCCATCAGGAGGATTGGATCGACCGCTACCGCCGCTGGAGTGACGCCCAGTCAAAAGCCGCCCCGTTTGTGGCGCTGTTTTATGCGGATGGCTATGGCTATAGCGATCGCCTGGCGCGTGCCATCGCCCACGGCATTGATAAAACGGGCATCGATGTAGAACTGGTCGACATTCAAGAAGCCGATGCCCATGAGATGCGAGAACTGGTCAGCACCGCTGCGGGGCTGGTCATCGGCATGCCGCCCCAGTCCGCCTCAAATTCCCAGCTGCATGCCACTCTCAGCACCATTTTGGCCACGGCGAATAAAAAGCAAGTGATGGGCCTGTTTGAAACCGGGGGCGGTCATGACGAGCCGATTTACCCTCTCCGCAATCGGCTGCAAGAGTTAGGCCTCACCGAAGTCTTTGCGCCCCTGGTGATGAAGTCTGCACCTTCAGACGTCACAGACAAACTCTGTGAAGAATCGGGCACCGACCTGGGTCAGTGGCTTAATCGCGATCGCACTCAGCCCCATAAATTACTGGATGCCAATCTGGATCGGGCCTTGGGACGGCTCAGCAGCGGCCTGTATCTCTTGACCGTGCGCCAAGGCGAGGTCAGCGGTGCCATGTTGGCCTCTTGGGTGATGCAGGCGAGCTTTCAACCCTTGGGCGTGGCGATCGCGATCGCCAAAGACCGCGCCATTGAGTCGCTCTTGCAAGTGGGCGACACCTTCGTACTCAACACGCTCGAAGAGGGCAACTACGCCCATCTGATGAAGCATTTTTTGAAGCGATTTCCCCCAGGGGCCGATCGCTTTACCGGCATCGCCACCTATGACGCTACTAACGGCTCGCCGATTTTGGCGGAAGCGCTGGCCTATTTAGAATGCACGGTCACCTATCGGCTAGCCGCCAGCGATCACTGGGTGGTGTACTGCACGGCCAAAGCTGGACGGGTCGCCAATGTGGATGGCTTAACGGCCATTCATCATCGCAAAGTCGGCAGTCACTATTGATCGGCTACCCCCTCAATGAGGACGGCGGCTATCCCCATTTTGCTGGTTTGAGGGAGTGAGCAGAGTGCGGCATCAACAGACCCACTATTCGCCATGACTCGGGTTCAAGATTCTAGGTTCAGGGCAGGTAATCGTCCCAGGGTACGGCGATTCTGCCGATCTCACTCGTTTGAGATTTTCCCCGATCGCCCAAATCTGGCTGCCCACCCTGAATTCTGCCTCGATGGGCAATCGGTGTTTATCCGCTCCCCGCGATCCGTTACGCGCTACCTACCACTCGCTCCCCTCCATTCTCCACTCGCTCCCCGCTTCCTATTGATCAAATCTGTTGTTCTTTACCCGGAATCCACTATGTCTTCTTCTTCGCCGACTTCTTCCCGTTGGGCCACCTGGCTAAATGGCCAACACATCATTCGATTGCTGGAACTGGTTCAAGACTTGATTGTGGTTTCCCTGTGCGTGGGCTTGTTCTGTTTCATGGTGATGCAGCTGCGCGAAATGTTTTTATCGCTGCTGCCGCCACTGAACTTTCCCCACGTCACCGCCGACATTTTGTTCTTGCTGATCATGGTGGAGCTGTTTCGCTTGCTGATCATTTACCTGAAGGAACACCGGGTCTCAATCGGGGTGGCCGTCGAGGTTTCAATCGTGTCGGTGCTGCGAGAAGTCATTGTGCGCGGCGTCCTCGAAGTGCCCTGGGTGCAAGTGCTGGCTGCCTGCTCTTTTCTCATCGTCTTGGGGGCTTTGTTGGTCGTCCGCAGCTGGATTCCGCCCACCTTTGATGGCGTTGACCCCGAGCAAGTGGTTTCGCGTCGCCATCGCAGCCGATTTGCCAAAGACTTAGCTGACGTCACGATCGCTCCAGACCATTGAAGAATTTGCCGGAATTTGCCTGTCAACACATCTCTACTTAGCGCACCGAATTTGAGGAATTAAACCCCTCGCCCCCACTCCCTCACCCTCTACTCCTCTACCCTCCCATGACTCACTCTGTTGCGATACCAACGACGCCGCGTCCGCGTGATGTCCAAATTGCTGAAGTTGGCCCCGGTACTCAGGTGCTGCGATCGCGCACCTGGGATCGCCTCAAGTTTGAGGTGGAATATGGTCGCCGCCGAGGCACCACCGCTAACGCTTATCTAATCCGCAGTGACAAAACGGCGATCATTGACCCGCCGGGCGAGTCGTTCACCACGATTTACCTAGAATCGCTGCAGCAGCAGGTGTCCCTGAACGAGATTGACTACATCATCACGGGACACGTTAATTCCAACCGTATGACGACCCTAGAGCAGTTGCGAAAATTGGCTCCCCAAGCCCAGGTCGTCTGCTCGCGACCGGCGGCCAATGCCCTGCAAACAGCTTCGCCCCTGTGGGCAGGAGCGGTGGAGAGCGTCCGTGCTGGCGACAGTCTGGATTTAGGACAGGGCCACTGCCTAGAATTTATCCCTGTGCCCACTCCGCGCTGGCCCGATGGCCTGTGCACCTATGATCCGGCGACTCAAATTCTTTATAGCGACAAGCTATTTGGGGCGCACATTTGCAGTGAGACCCTATGGGATGAGAATTGGCGGCAGTTGGAAGGCGATCGCCGTTACTATTTTGACTGTTTGCAGGCGTTGCAGTCGCGGCAGGTCGAAACCGCGCTGGATCGGTTTGAACCTCTGGCGCTGCAGTGCCTTGCGCCCGGCCACGGGCCGTTGGTGCGCTACAGCCTCAGTCGGTTGCGCCAAGACTATCGCCAATGGTGTCAGCAGCAAGCCCAACGGAGTCTGCGGGTGGCCTTACTCTATACCTCGGCCTATGGCAACACCGCTAAGGTCGCCGATGCGATCGCCCGCGGATTGATGACTGCTGATGTCGCCGTCGAGTCGATCAACTGTGAGTCCACCCCGCCAGAGACCATCGCCCAGCAGGTCAAAGCCTGCGACGGGTTTATCATCGGCTCGCCGACGCTGGGGGGCCATGCGCCGATGCAGATTCAAACGGCGCTGGGCAGCATTTTGGCCAACGTGCCAAAGACAAAACTGGCCGGTGTGTTTGGCTCCTATGGCTGGAGTGGTGAGGCGATCGCGCTGCTAGAGCAAAAGTTGAGCGATGCCGGTTATCGCTTTGGCTTTGACCCCATTCGCGTACGATTTAGCCCCGACAACGTCACCCTCACGACCTGCGAAGCCGCTGGCAGTCAGTTTGCTCAACAGTTGCGCAAGCGCTCAAAGCAGCCTATTTCGCAGCCAGCCATCTCGATCGCCCAGGCTGATCGCACGGCCCAAGCAATGGGGCGAGTCGTGGGCTCGCTCTGTGTGGCCACCGTGCAACAGGGTGACTTTCACCACGGGATTCTCACTGCCTGGGTATCGCAGGCCACCTTTGCCCCCCCCGGTGTGATGCTGGCTTGGTCGGTGGATGAGCCGGTGTTTGGCCAGCTGGCCCCCGACACCCCCTTTGTGCTGAATATTCTCAAAGAAGGCCGCACGATTCGGCGGCATTTTTCCTACCAGCAGGCAACGCAGACGGCCTTTTCTCTACTCTCTACCCGACTGGCAGAAAACGGCAGCCCCATCATCACCGAGGCGCTGGCCTATCTGGAATGCACCGTCAAAGACTGCATTCCGGCTGGCGATCATCAGCTCATCTACGCCCACGTGTCTGCCGGTAGTCTACTGGAGTCTGACGGTGTCACGGCTCTGCAACATCGTAAGTCTGGCAATCAATATTGAAGCGGCAGCGCCCTGTCCAGCTTTGCTCTGACCCCGTCTGTCTTCTAATTCTCATATTGGTAAACCACCATGAAATCTACCCAGCCCTCAATCCAGTCTGAGTCCAGCCACAGTCCAGAAGCCGCCATTCATGTCCACAACTATAACCAGCGGTTAATGCTGACCCTGAAAACACCCCATGGGCGATCAATCTTGATGGGAGCGATCATGGGTTTAGGCATGATTGGGCTGGGCTTGGCTCTGAGACTGCCTTACGCCGAGGTACTTTCAACCACTGATAATCCTGTCACCATTCCTCTGAAGGTTGATTAAGGTGATTTCTGAGCAAACATAGACTGTTACGGTAAGGGCCGGTTTAGCTAGAAACCTTGATTTCATTGCGGCTAGCGCTCCACGGCGGAAGTAAGACAACCCTCTCGGTTTCTCTGGCTCCCTTGCCCCCATAGCTCCCTAAGCATCGGCAAGTGGTCGGGGAAATCACGCCGCAGTCTACTCGGTATCTACAAAACCTGCCCCTACGGGGATCATTTTTGCTAGAAATCGCCTAAGGGCTCAGCACTTTGCGGAAGACGATTTTGTCAACGCCCGCCGCGTAAAACTCGCGGATCCGGGCTTCCTCCTGATAACCGTTCTGACGATAGAACCTTCGCACGTAGTCAAAGTCTGCTGTCCCCGACGTTTCAATGAGCAGCCGCCGTACATCGCGCTGGGTCAGCATTTGCTCCACCTGGTTGAGCAGCGCTTGGCCACGTCCCTGCCGTTGATGATCGGGATGCACCGCAATCCAATAGAGATTCCACGTGCCTGTGGTCATCGGCTCTGGGGCGACATAGGCCACACCGACTGGCCCGTTGTCATCATCGGTGAGCCAGACCGCTGGGCTATCGGCAGCGCTGCTGAAATGGTGCTCCAGCATTTGCGTCAGTTCTTCGACCTGGGGGGACTCAAATAGTCCACTGGCGATCACGATCGCCGGCAAGTCCGGGACGTCTTTGGGGTGGGCGGGGCGAATCATGGGTCGATCAGGGGCTCGCGACGGGGGGGACGGGAGCTGAGGATATCCGGAATGCTCTGGGTCGGCTATGAAGAGGGGGCAAGCGGTGAAATCAAGATTTCCCAGACTCATCATAGGTTGTCCGATGCGCGCACATTTTTTCCTGCTACCGTTAGCCCTGCTGTTGCTGCCATTGCCGAGTTTCGCTCAGTCAGAGCGTCATCCCACGGCCGCAGAAATTGAGGATCAGCTCCAAGCCATGCGGCAGAACATCCTGCAGCTGATGCGAACAGGGATTTACGACGATCGCCGCCCCCACGCCCTGCGGCTGCAGCGCGACACCTTTGCTGAGGCTTGGTCTGAGGTGGATGCGGCAACTGCGCCCTTTTTAGGCGATTGGACCGCGATCGAAGAAAACTTGGCGATTTATCCCACGGCTAACCCTGGTGAAGTGTGCGTCATTGATAGCCATTTAGACCTCTCCGACTTCTATTTGGGCCAGGTGGTTGAGGGGCATCTGATTACGGATATTAATCTGACGTTTGTGCTCGACAGTGGCTTTTTAGTCAGCACGTTTGTCTACGATGACGAGGCCGCGCGGTATGAATATGCCAATCCGCGCCCGCTGGCAGACCCGGCGGCGTCTCCTTATTACGTCGAATATCATCCAGAAATTGTTGAGCAGTTTCAACAGGCCGAATGTTTGACAGAATCACCCGAGTAGAGACACTGTCGCGTTGCTCTAAACGCAGCTAGCTCTCAGCAGTAGCCTCTCATACCAATTCTCTGAAACTGGACTATAGATCTTCCTTACGACTCCGCTCAAGGCAAGGAGGCTGGGCGGAGTCGTCAGCCTGACGGGTAGGCCAGGCCAACACGCCGTGTCTCCCAATGGGAGAAAGCCGACTTGCACGTGGATCTGTAATTGGTAGAACCGGTATTACCAGCCTGCAGTAATACCAGTTCTCAGTGATCGGACTTCCGATGCAGTCTTGGAAACGCAGGGGAGCCAAGGAGCAGGGGAGCCAGATCTGTAGCCTTATTGTAGAGAATCGGTCTAACCTGTCTGGTGCACCTCAAGCAGGCCATCCGTGCACCCATTGGTAATCCCGATTTCTACAGCAAGCGGCAGGTTGATCAGGCTACTCCGGATGACTGCAATCATCATCTGGAGTGGCTGGGTCAAAGGGCAGCGGGCGATACTGGCTCGGCCCAGTTTGAGAAATGCTGCTAGAGGGCAGGCGCTTTTGCCTTTGGCCGGGCGCCGCCGCCGAGGACATCCTACAGCCGGGTGGAGATCTGGCAATTTCAGCGAATGGTTTTTCGGGATTTGCGCTCGGTTGAGCGGTAGAGATTAGGGTTACCACCCAGATGCTCGGAATCCCTAGAGGCGGTCACCTCACAGCCCGAAAGCTGCCGGACTCAATCGGCCTCAATCGATTTGCCTGAGCTGAGGCCGGGCAGACAGCCGTTAGAGTACCAGGATTGAATTAAAGTGCTGTTAGGGTGCTGATTTGACTGGGCGATGATGGCGGCTCCAAATCAAGTTTGAAGGATTAGGTGAATTCTACATGTCCCTCCAAAAAAGGTGGCTGGACAGTTTGCGGCCTCGGCGTCGGCCCGTTTTTTTTAATTGGTCACGACGGCTTAATGGGGTCAAATATCTTTGTGCGATCGCTTTACTCGCCTTGGGGTATCGCCTACTTATCATCCTCATCTTCAAATTTCCCCTCCCCGATAGTCTCCGGGTTTATCCCGTTTGGCCGCCGGCCGCCTATAGCCAAATCATTTTGTTGTTGATGGGGCTTAAGTTTTGGCCCGCCGTAGCACTTGGCTCTTTGCTCAACAGCTTGATGTCAGATCAGCAAAACTGGCTCATCAACGGCTTATCTGCCGCCAACAATACTTTGCAGGCGCTGCTGGGGTCTTGGCTGCTGCTGCGCAGCAATTTTTCGCCTCGGTTTGACCACCTGCGCGATGTCGGTCTTTTAGTGGTGTTTGGCGGCATGGTGCCAGCGGCCTTGAGCGCTAGCTTCGGCGTGCTGATCTGCTGCCTGCAAGACGCGGCCAATACTAAAGTGCTCACCGACATGTGGTTTGACTGGTGGATTGGCAATTTCAGCGGCGTGTTGATTCTCTTTCCGGCGCTCCTGACGTTGCCCGAGTGGCCCAAACAGTTTCGAACGCTCGATCGCAAGTTTCTGGGCATTGTGTGGCTCGTGGGTCTATCGGGGCTGAGTTGGTTTGTGTTTGCCTCGTCTCTACGGGCTGAAATTGCCCCTTTTCCATTAGAATATCTGCCCTTTCCTTTTATTGCTTGGGGTGCCCTCCGGCTCGGGGCGCCGGGGGCGGCGACGGCCATCATCTTGACGACGGGCTTTGCCGGTTGGGGATTTATTCGCAGCGCCGGCCCGTTCTTTTTGTTTTCGCCCGAGCCTGAGCAGGCAATTTTGGCGCTGCAGTCTTATATCTGCGTGCTGGTGATTACGGCGTTGGCCCTCGCCGCCACGATGGCCGAGCGCGAAAAAGCGCGGCAAGAGCTAGAGATCGAAAAAGAAAAATCCGAGCTGCTGCTGCTCAACATCTTGCCGCTGCCGATCGCCACGCGCCTCAAACGCCAAGAGGGCACGATCGCCGATCATTTTGCCGAAGCCACCGTTTTGTTTGCTGATATCGTCAACTTTACCCGTCTGTCTTCTGAGTTATCCCCCCAGGAGCTAGTGGTGATGCTAAACGAAATTTTCTCCACCTTTGATGGCCTCGCCGAAAAGCATGGCCTCGAAAAGATCAAAACGATTGGGGATTCCTACATGGTGGTGGGCGGTCTGCCCGAGCATCGCCGCGACCATGCTGAGGCGATCGCCAATATGGCCCTCGATATGCAGCAGGCGATCGCCAACTTTAGCCAAAAGCATCAGCGATCTTTCACCATGCGCATTGGCATCAATACCGGCCCCGTGATTGCAGGCGTCATCGGCCAGAAGAAATTTATTTACGACCTCTGGGGTGACACCGTCAACATTGCCAGCCGCATGGAATCAACGGGGATTGCGGGCGAGATTCAGGTGACGCAAAGCACTTACGAAGTGTTGAAAGCGTACTACAGCTTTGACTGCCGGGGCGAAATTGCCGTCAAGGGTAAAGGCATGATGATCACCTATTTGATGGGCGATCGCACCCCCGCCAGCGTGCCGACCGCATAGTATGCTCAAATGTGCTAATGCTCCGGAGTGCCTGCTGTGGCTCTATCCCACGCCATTCTTGTCGCCCTGTTAGAGTCTCCTAGCAGCGGCTATGACCTGGCCAAACGATTTGATGGTTCAGTCGGCTTCTTTTGGGATGCCAGCCACCAGCAGATTTATCGCGAGTTGGCCAAGCTCGAACAGGCACATCACATCACCGTTGAAACCATCGAGCAAGCGGGCCGCCCCAATAAAAAAAACTACTTTATCACCGAGCGCGGCAAAGTCTTTCTCACTGATTGGATGGCGGTGCCCAGCAGCCTCAGCCCCCTCAAAGATGATCTGCTGGTCAAACTGTTTGGCGGCTACCTGGTCAACCCAGCCGTCATCTTGAAAGAACTGCGCCACCACCGCAAACTGCACCAAACTCGACTGGTGGAATATCAGGCGATCGAAGAGCGCTTCTTTCCTGATGTTGAGACGTTATCGTCAACCGCCGTCTATCAATACCTCACCCTGCGCAACGGCATTCAATTTGAACAAGGCTGGCTCAAATGGTGCGATGAGGCGATTTCCACCCTGCAGACGTTGCCGAGTCTCGCGATCGCTGATGACCTCCCCCCCTCTTGTTAAGGCTGGCGATCGCCCGGCACTGGGCTCGAACGCCTAAGGCCACCTGGGCAACGCGACGAAGCGGCGAAGCTAGATTTGTCATCTGGTTTCAGAGCACCAATATTGCCAAGCGGAGTTAGGTCAGATCTTCCAAATCGCTGCCGTCATGATTGAACTAGCCTCTCAATGCCGCCTTCCGAATGCCGAATTCAAACTTCTGCCTTTCGCCAGAATCTGGCCTATGAGGATTTGTATGGACTCCGTAGCGGCCCAGAATTGCCTGGGTACTATGGGTGAGCCTTACGGCCCCTGTTCTGAATCAGCAAACTCACCATGAAAATTATCGGCATTATTTTCCTCGCTATTGGCGTGATTTTGTTCTTTATTCAGCGGGGGCAAGCGCAAAAACTGTTCAGCATCAAATCGGCTCGGACGATAACCGCCGCCGAACTGCAGGAGACGGCGGGGGCCGTAGCAGCAGAAATTGGTGGCGGTAGCTGGCGCGACTATGTGAAACTCTGGGGCCGAGTCACGACTGAGCAGCCGCTGTACTCTGACCAAAAGGAAGCACCCTGCGTACATTTTGTGTCAAAGGTCACGCGGGAATATGAAACGAAAGACGACGAGGGCAAAGTCCAGCAGAAATCGGAGCAGGTTTCTCAAAATCGACAGTCGATCGCCTTTTGGCTGCACGATCGCACTGGCAAAATCAAGGTCAACCCTGACGGTGCGGCGATCGAAACGATCGAAATCCTGAACGAGTTTCGACCCCAGCGATCGGGCGAGACCCGAGGCTATCGTCACACCGAAGCGGTATTGCCTCTAGATCGCGAAGTGTTAGTGGTCGGGGCTGTGAGCGACTTGACCGGAGACGTCATCATCGGCAAACCGGTGAAGTCTGACCACCACTACCTGATCTCTCTCAAAGATGAAGAAATGTTGGCATCGACAACGGCTCGCAGTGCCAAAAACATTTTCTACAGCATGATTGGTTGTTTTGCTATCGGCATAGTTTTATTGATTGGGGGATTGCTTTCTTAGTCTGTGGCTGGCCTTGGCAAGTGTTTAGAGGGGCAGAAAATAGCAGTCTCCAGGCCGGTTTGCCAGATGCGCGATTCGCGTCAGGGTCTCGTCGGGTAACTCCCAAATAATTAATTCTGTTGGTCTGGTTCAGTTTGAGGCTGGCGATCGCCGGTCTGGTCAGAGTTATCCCGGTGGAATCTTTGTAAACTCAATGTATTCCATGGCGATCTTTCTATGATTGCCCATTCGTAGATCGTAAGGAGACGGCAGTACAAACAGGTAGGTTGTAAGAAGCTGGCTGACTGCCCTCGCTCGGGCCTGTCAAAAGTAGACAGTACATGGTGCGGGCAGCTTAGTGCATAGGCCCGAGCAAGTTGAGTCGGGGCGGGTGCGGTGACGCCTCATCTCAAAGATTGGCCCCTCTCTTGAGGGCGCGTTCTCATCGTCTGAGTCGGCTCGGTCAGCGGCGGCTCCCTGGGGATAAAGCACCGTTCTGTCCCCGTTGTTCGCCTGAGAGACCTGACGTCAATTTGGTCAGCATCGTCACATCGGTTCGTTCTATTTCTAGAATTTGCCTTGAATCCTTCAGCTAAAGTATCGCTCAAAATTATCGATATCTTAGGGGTGGCAGTTTTTGATCTCAATTGTCTCCCGCAAGAGTATTTTGTGACTGCGGCGAATCCCTCTACCCACTGGGTGCAGACCGCGTTTCAATCTTTGGGGTTGCGATCGCTCCTCTCTGCTTCGCTGGAACTCGAAGGATTTCAACAAATCACGATTCACTCTGAGGCCACCACTGCCATCGTCGTACGCCGCCGTCGAGACTACTTGGCGCTCCTGTTTCAAGGGCAGGTCGCGCTTGACCGGGCCGCCGAGAGTCAACAGATGTTAAGCCTGATCCAGGCGCTGAATGTCGATAAACTGCGACAGCATCCCCACTTCACCGTGATTTAATCCGGTCGCCACGTGCCATGAAAGCTGTGGGGAATCACGCTCGGCAACGCTAATCGGCAGACGGGCTCAGCGGCTAGGCGATCGCTATCATAAATCCACACTTCGCTCTGGTGGGCCGCCCCGTCATAAACCACGGATAAGACCCAACCGGCTGGCTTGGCCTGGTCGCCTTTGGGCACATAAATGGGCTCAGAGGGGTACCGCTCCTTCCCGGCTTCGGCGATCGTGAGCTTGGCCGTATCGGGCTCAAACCGGGCGATCGCGCGAAACAGCTCGCCCGTATTGTCGTGTCCCGGTGTTTGCAGCGACAGGTAAGTAGGCGCTGTCACCACGGGCTGATCAGTGGGCACCTGAGGAAACTCGCAATAGTCTTCGACTAGACAGGTTTGGGCGCGCACCACCGCCGTTTGCGGATCGACGCAGACGCGCCACAGCTGGCCCACTGCCGGAGTTTTAAACTGCCCGGAGGCGATCTCTTTGAGCTGTTGATTGGTGGCAAAATCTTCGTAGCGCACTACCTCTAACACAATGTCGCCATCGTTATTGACAAAGCCTTTGCCAAAATGCCACTGATACCACGGGTCAACGGCCTCAGAGCTAATCACCTCAAGGGTCTCGGCATCGACGACGACCAGCTGAGTACCGTGTTTGGGCTGCCACATCAGGGCATCGCTAAAGCTTTGAAAGCCCAAAACCGCCGGTAAAGGATTGAGCCGCACCGGCGGCACACAAAACACTAGGTAGCGATCGGCCAGCACAAAGTCATGAATCAACGGAATGCCGTTGAGGGGCACCGACTCCTTTTTCTCAATGTGGCCGGTAGCGTCACTGCGATAGAGATTGAGCGTTGCATTGGCCCCAGGCACAATGCCAAAGTTAAAAATGTGCCCGGTCTGCGGATGGCGTTTGGGGTGGGCCGAGTAAGGGTCGTTGTCGGTCAGCTCGCCTAAGGGGTGTACGCCCTGGGTTTCGAGCGTTTCCGGATCAAGGTGATGGGGCCAGCCGCCTTCCCACAGGGCTAACAGTTTGTCGGGCAGGGCTAGCACCGACGTGTTCCCCGCATTTTTGAGCTGGGCCTGCCACCGTTGCCAAAAGGGGCCGGGGGCCAAGCTGCCATAGCCACTGTAGAGAAACTGGTCGGCGGCCTCTTCTTCGACATAGCCCGCGGAATGGACGTAGCGATAAATGGCCTGGGCCTGACCGTCGGCAAAATGTACGGCCAACACCGCGCCATCGCCATCAAACCAGTGGCTCACCCGCTGGCCCTGTCGCTCTAACCGGCCGGGGCCATTGCGATACAGGCTCCCTTGCAAATCGGCGGGCACCGCACCGGCAAGCACCGACAGTGGCGTCAGGGCGAACTCTGGAGCAGGCTGGGCAATCGCACCCGCCCAGGCTTTGGTGGATGAGGCAGTAGTCGTAATCGCGGTCATAGGGGGGCTGTGAATAATCTGACTTTCCCTATTGTGCAAGAGAACGCGATCGGGTGCTGAGCTGGGGCAATCAGTCAGGTCGAGACCCACCCCGCCCTACGGGCACCCCTCCCAAGAGGGGAAGTACTTTCATTTTTTGGGTGAAGACAACATCATCCCCTCCAGGGAGGGGCTCAGGGGTGGGTCATTCCGGGCAGTGGCGTAGCAGAACTCACCCCGCCCTGCGGGCACCCCGCCCAAGAGGGGATGTTTCGGGCAGATCCAGAGCATTCTCCCCTCTTGGGAGGAGCCGCGGGGTGGGTTGACTATGAGTCCTTGAGCTCGAACCCGCTTCGCCTACGGCCCCCCGGGAGAGGGAAAACCAGGCACGGGCTTAAATTACCGACCCTATGCCCCAAGATGACTCCCAGTATTTTGCCCTGTAGCTGCGATCGCCGCCAGTCACCGTCGATCTCCTTCACGTTTAGCCGATGCCTTTGAAGAGCACGATGAGGGTGCCAATGCCCACGGCCACCATTAAGCCCGCCGGAAAGAATTTGCGCGTTTTGACCAGGCGCACAATGAACACGGTGACGAGCAGCAGCGTCACGGCGATCGCCAGCCACAATCCCCAGACCTGCGCCTGCAGGATGCCAAAGCCCGCTACCAGCAACAAGATGCCGGTAATGGTTCCAGAAATCAGCGAGGGTTTACTGCCCGCCTGCTGATAGCCGATGAAGCCGCCCACAATGGACAACACGCCATAGACAAAGCTCATGATGGCAGCGGCAGACATAGAATTGCTCTCACTTGTAAAAGACGCTTGTCCCAGCATAGTCAATCACCGCAACCCAGAGCTAGCGCCTTCAGAGGTGGTTGCGAGGCGATCTCTCCCACCCTTGGGAAAGGATTAGACGTGTGCTGGTTCCGGGCTGACGTTAAGCCAGGAACGACTCGCTCCAGTAAAGTTGGGGAATCCCGCCTCCTGCACGGCGATCGATTTGGGCCAGAGCGATGAAAACGTCCCTAGAAATTCGCGCCCTATTGCACTTAGCCATTCCGCTCACCTGCATCCAAGTGGCAGAGGGCATGGTCAACATCGTTGACACGCTGATGATGGGCTGGCTCGGCCCCACGGCGCTGGCGGCGGGCGGATTGGGAGCCGTCATTTTTTGGACGGTTTTGGCTCTCTTCACCGGCCTGCTAGAAATGACCGGCGCACTAGCGGCAGAAGCTTATGGCGCTGAGGATGAGGCGCGGGTGGGAGTGATTACGGCCCAGGCGCTCTTGCTGAGCGTTAGCGTTTCGCTACCGGCGCTGCTGCTGTTTTGGCAGCTGGGGGGCATCCTTCTCTGGTTGGGGCAAGCGCCGCCAATTGTGGCCCAAACGATGGCCTATTTGCGGGCCATGATGTGGGGCTTGCCAGCGGCGCTGGGCCTGTTTGTCTTCAAAGAAATCACCACGGCCCTGATGCAGCCCCGACTATTGACGCTGCTGCTGGTGGGGAGCATTCCCGTTAATGTGATGTTGAACGACGCTCTGATGTTTGGTAAATGGGGCTTGCCGCAGTTAGGGCTGGCGGGCATTGGCGGTAGCAGCGCTCTGGTCTTTTGGGGCCTGTTCATCATTGCAGCTTGGTGTTTAAAGCGCCGACGCGACCTGCGACGGTGGCAGCTGTTTGGCTCCCTTGGCCGCTTCAATCCGCCTGTCTTCAAAGAAATTGTCTACCTCGGCTGGCCTCTCTGTTTTGACTACGGCACTGAGTTTGGAGCCCTGACGGCGGCGGCGCTACTAATGGGTCGCTGGAGCACGGATTGGTTGGCCGCCCATCGTATTGTGATGACGACGACCGAACTGTTGCTGATGCTCTCTTGGGGCATGTCTTACGCGACCGCCATGCGCACCGCTCACAAACTGGGGGCCGGACGGCCCGATACCGCTAAGCGAGTGATGAACGTGAGCCTATTGTTGAACTGCGGGCTGGTCTGTCTGCTGGCGGTGCCGCTGTGGCTCTTGCCCGAAACGATCTCGGGCCTGTATCTCAACCCGCGCCTGCCGGAGAACCAGGGCACGGTGCAGGCGGCGATCGCCCTCTTCAAAATTGGGGTGGTGTTTCAAATCTTTCAGGGGTTTCGGCTGATCAGCCTAGGTACCCTGCAGGGCTTGCGAGACACCTATTGGCTAGCGACCGTTGATTTTGTGGCGCACTGGGCGATCGGCCTGGGCGGCGGCTATCTGCTCGGGCAAGTCTTGCCGTGGCAGGGCCTGGGGCTGTGGTGGGGGTTAGCCTTGGGGCAGCTGTTTGCGGCGGTGCTGTTGGGGTGGCGAGTGCAGTCACGCTTACGCCAGCGCATTCGCGAACTCCCCGAGATGTCCTAGTACAGAGCAGCATTAATTTTGCTACAGACTAACGCCAGGGGCCGGGGGGCTAGGGAGCTAGGCGACAAGGAGATGTGACATTACTCTCAACGCGGAGTATTTGCCACGATCACCCCCACCTCTGTCGGTAAAACTCAATTTTGCGTTAAAACCAAACCAAAGGCGGTAAGCTACAAGACGGCTTCAACCACCTGCCGGCTCGGTGCCGTTTGCTGAAGGTCAGAGCTGGCAGCGGTGAGCAAGACTTAACTCAATATCATCGGGGGAATCTATTGGCCTATGAACTCGCTTGGACGCCACATTCTCGTTGAGTTTCACGGTTGCTCTAGTGAAATTCTTAATGATGTCCCACACATTGAGAAGAGCATGTTGAAGGCGGCGAAAGAAGCCGGAGCCACCATCATCAGCTCCGTGTTTCACCATTTTTCGCCCTTTGGCGTGTCGGGTGTCGTGGTGATTCAAGAAAGTCACCTGGCCATTCACACCTGGCCCGAATATCGCTACGCCGCCGTCGATCTGTTTACCTGCGGCTATTCTGTCAGCCCCTGGACCTCCTACGAAATTTTGAAGGCCGAGTTTGAAGCGCACCACGGTTCGGCGGTGGAACTCAATCGCGGTCAGTTAGAACTGCTGGAAAAATCGGATATCGACGTGGGTGAACTGCGCGATTCGGCTACTCACAAGCTGATTACGCCCCGCTATAGTCGCAGTGTCTGGTTTACCGATCGCAACGAAAATATTGCCCTATCGATTCGACACAAAGGCGATCGCGTCTTTTATGAAAAGTCGCCCTACCAAACCGTCGAAATTTTTGACACCTTTGAATACGGCAAAATGCTGTCGGTCGACAGCATGGTGATGTGTTCTGAAAAGGACGAGAAGGCGTACCACGAGATGATCATTCACGTGCCGATGCTGACGCAGCCCGCGATTAAGGACGTGCTGGTCATCGGTGGCGGCGACGGTGGCAGCGTACGCGAAATTTTGAAGCATGAGCAGGTCGAATCGATCACCATGGTCGAAATTGATGAGGCCGTGGTGCGGGCCTCGCGCGAATTTTTGCCCACCCTCTCTAGCGGGCTTGACGACCCGAAGCTCACTCTGATCATTGGCGACGGCATCGAGTTTGTGAAAAATTCGCCTGCCGACGCCTACGACCTGATCGTGGTGGATTCATCTGATCCGGTAGGACCAGCGGAAGGGCTGTTTAGTCAAACCTTCTATCAAGACGTCTATCGCTGTTTGCGGCCCCATGGCCTGATGACTGCCCAAAGCGAATCGCCCCGCTTTAACCAAAAGGCTTTTGTGGAACTGCATCACTGCCTGGAAAACATTTTTGGGGCAGCGTCGGTACACTGCTACCTCGCCTTTATTCCCACCTATCCCACGGGCATGTGGGGCTTTTCTTTCTGCTCCAAGGGCGGCCTGCATCCGGTTGACGACCTGACCCGCGATCGCGCCGCCGAGTTTGCCCAAGCGCAGCAGCTGCAATACTACAACGCGGGTATTCACCAAGCGGCGTTTTGTTTGCCCACCTTTATTCAAACCATGCTCGATGGTTAAGGGTGGCCAATTCTCAAGCGGTCTGACATGCCCCACTCCGACGATCAGAAAGGCTGTTGGTGAGCGACTTCCTGACTGCACCGCCATGATTTCTGCTCCTGGTCCGGCTGGTAGAGCGGGTGCCGTTACGCTTATCCGCCCGATATTGGCAACTACACCGACGGTCTGAAACCAGGCTACAGATCTGCCCCCTGCCCCACCGCTCCCCTGCGCTGCCAAAATTGTACTGGGAGTCCAATCACTGAGAATGGGTAACTAACTGATGACCTCCCCGAGCCGACAAAACCTAATTCGCAGCTTTGACCCCAGCGGCGTGGGTCTGGAAAATGGCAACTTTTGTGGATTGCCCTTTGACTACGACACGGCAGGTATTGTCCTGCTGGGGGTGCCGTGGGAGGTGACCGTGTCTTACCACGCCGGAACGGCGCAGGGGCCTGCCGCCGTGTTGAACGCATCGCCGCAGCTCGACCTTTACGATTTCGATAATCCCGAGGGCTGGCAGCAGGGCATCTACATGCCGCCACTGCCCGAGTGGATGCAGCAGCGCAACGACGAACTGCGCCCCCTGGCCGCCCAAATCATTGCCGCGACGGAGCAGGGCAGGGTGATTGAGCAAGACCCGGCCCTGACGGCGGCGCTCGCCACCGTCAACGACGCCTGTGAGAAAGTGAACCAATGGCTCTATGAGCAGGCCCAGCGCGCGATCGCGGCGGGCAAGCGAGTCGGGGCGATCGGCGGCGACCACAGCATTCCCCTCGGGCTGATACAAGCGCTGGCGGTGCAGTACGCTGACTTTGGCATTTTGCACATCGACGCCCACGCCGACCTGCGAGATGCCTATCAGGGTTTCCCATATTCTCACGCGTCGATTATGAGCAACGTGATGGCGCTGCCTCAGGTGTCGCGCTTGGTGCAGGTCGGCATCCGCGATGTTTCCCATCATGAGGTGGCCAAAATCGAGGCGTCTCAAAGCCGCATCGTCGCCCATTACGATCCGGTGTTAAAGGAGCGACGCTATGGTGGGGAGTCGTGGCTCGACCTGTGCCGCGACATCATCGCCCCCCTGCCCCAGCGGGTCTACGTCAGCTGTGATGTCGATGGCCTCGACCCCAAGCTCTGCCCCCATACCGGCACCCCGGTACCGGGTGGGCTGGAGCTAGAAGAGGTGTTTTGTCTGCTGCGATCGCTGGTGCGCAGCGATCGGCAGATCATCGGCTTTGATGTATCTGAGGTAGGCGATGGCGAGTGGGATGGCAATGTCGGGGCGCGGATTGTCTACAAGCTCTGCAACCTGATGGGGCTGTCGGAGCGGCGTAGTGATGCCAGGGGCGAGCCCCCATGCTGAAGCGTACAAACGTTAGAGGATGCCTGATTGGTCAATGTGTTGGGGATGCAGTCGGGATGCCCGTTGAACGTCATGCCCTCAAAGCTTGTCAAGCATACGCTGAACAGTTAAGCGCAGGCAAGGTTGGGCACATAGAGCATGAACTGTGGCCGTTTGGGCAATACACTGATGATTCTCAACTAATGCGAGAAATGCTGTTGAGCTTTGTTGCTTGTGAGGAGTTCGACCCCCAGGATTTCGCTGATCGATTCCTGCGAATCCATCAGCAAAACGGCATTGTCGGTGCCAGCCGTGCCAGCCACAAGGTGGCCGCAAGGTTGGCTGCAGGCATTCCTTGGCGGGCCGCTGGAACGCCTGCTCCATATGCCCGCAACGGCAGTGCCATGAGAGCCGCGCCGATTGGCTTATTCTTCTGTGACGCCGCCGACCGACTCCTTCAAGCTGCTTGCGACCAAGCGAAAATCACCCATCTAGACCTGAGGTCACAGGCGGGGGCCGTCGCGATCGCCGGGGCCGTGGCACTCTCAGTCCAAGTCAACATCATCTATCCCCCTCAGTTTCTCGAACAACTATCTGGCTGGGTGCGAGCGGTTGACGCTGGCATTGCCAACCACTTAGAGCAGTTAGCCGACTGGATCGAATTGCCAGTTGATGCAGCGCTTGCTGCTATTGCCCCCTTGGGCGATCCGCCGGAATCACTCAAGGGCTGGGAAGGCATTTCGCCTTGGATAGTGCCCAGTGTCATGTGGAGTCTCTACTCATTCTTGAAATCACCTAACGATTATTGGCAAACGATTTGTACCGCTATCGCTGGTGATGGGGATACTGATACGACAGCGGCTATGGCAGGAGCGATCAGTGGCACATTTCTCGGGATCGAAGCTGTTCCCAAATCGGTATCTCACTTCCTCACTGACCAAGGGAAATGGGGCTATCAGCCGCTACTAGCGTTAGCCGACTTGGCCTTTCATTTGACGCGGGTAAGGCAAGTTAGAGAAGAAGAGGGATTGGCTAGTCGTTGGGCCGCAGCTTCTGAACGGCTGTCCGCAAAGCTCAAGGAAAACTAGATCGACCCAAGTAGACATCGCTTTTGAGAAGAAGTAGGCTGGGCCATCACTACGACAGCTAGACGTAACAGCCCCTGATACCTCACTAAAGGATTGAGTGTGTATTCGAAGTCGCTGACTACCTCGTTATTACTGGGTGGGCTGAGCTAGAAGAGGGGTGTTGTCTGCCGATCGCTGATGCGCAGCGATCGGCAGATCATCGGTTTTGCTGTGTCTGAGGTAGGCGATGGCGAGTGGGATAGCAATGTCGGGGCGCGGATTGTCTGCAAGCTCTGTAACCTCATCGGCTGTGAGTAGCTTGGGGTAGCGCCGCCCGATATCTTTCCCCCGACGGACACAAAATGCTGATCACCCTCATAGACTGGGTCTTACAGATTGAGCCACTTCGGTTGACCTGTAATCGCGACTGAAGATTCCCCCATTGGTTGCGTTCTCGTGTCCGAGCGGTACGGCTGAACCGGCCCTATCCGTTGTCCCCTCTTGACGTGTTGTCAACATCTTTTCATGGCTGACCCCCTCGTTAGCGCGATCGCCGCAAAGTCTTACCATCTGATCTTCAATCCCATTTCTGGCCCCGGAGAACCCGGTGCCAAGCTGATGGAAATCCAGTCAGCACTAGAATTGCTGCCGAACTTCACCACGCACCTGACAAAACCTGACGTTTCAGCTCAGGAATTAGCCCAACAGGCGGTTGTGGCCGGGGCTGACGTTGTCATTGCTGCTGGCGGTGATGGCACCGTATCAGGCGTGGCCAAGGCCCTGGTCGATACCGATGTGGCGCTGGGCATCATTCCAGCGGGAACGGCCAACGCCTTTGCCGCAGCTCTGCAAATTCCCGAAAACTATCGCGACGCCTGCGAAATCATCAAAGCCGGCCGCAGCCAGCGATTAGATACGGCTCGCTGTAATGGTGAAATGATGCTACTGGTCGCCTGTATTGGTTTTGAGTCAAACCTGCTCAACCGCATGGATCGCGAAGAAAAATCTCGCCTCGGCAAGCTGGCGATCGTTACCAATAGCTTCCAAGAGTTAGAGCGCATCGAGCAGTTTGAGGCGCAGGTGCACACCGACCAAGAACAGTGGCAAGAGATGACCACTGCCGTCACGATCGCCAACACGGCCACGGCCAGTATGGTGCTCGCTCAAGGCCCCCCGCAAAACACCGCTGACGATGGAACGCTCAGCATCACGATGGTGACCCCCAACCACAAATGGGACATGCTGATGTCAGCGGCTGATTTGTTCCTGTCTGCGGTGCAACAGCGTCCGGCTCAGAGCGATACCGTGCATTGGTATGAGTCGCGGCGAGTTGAGGTCACGACCGAACCACCGCAGGCCGTTTTTGTTGATGGCGAACCCGCTGGCAAAACGCCGCTAACCGTAGAATGTCGCCCGCGATCGCTAACTGTGCTAACGCCCCCATCACGCTGAAAAACCTGACTGCTGTCGGAACGCCGAGGGCGTTATATTAATTCTCTGAAACTGAACGACAGATCTGCCTTACGACTCCGTTCAAGGAACGTCGGCTGAGCGGAGTCGTCAGCCCAACGGGTAGGCCAGACCAACCCGCAGTGTCTCCGACTGGGAGAAAGCCGCCTTGTCTGTGTCGCTCTAATTTGTAGAACTGGTATTACCAATCGGTTCTGCCGCCGTGGCAAACTGCTGCTATAGCAAGCCGCCGTCTGATTAAGACACTCCAGATGACTGAGATCATTGTCTGATCGGCTTCTCAAGCCCGATTTCTGTATTCTGAAACTTCGCTACAACACTACGCTTGGGATCTGGCTCACCGGCGGTGGCGAGTATTTTCAGGTGATGCTCGTAACTACCGCAACATGATCCTCCGTCTACCCTCCCCTGCTTCTACTTTCGCCTTGGTTGACTGGCCTCGCCGCTGCTGCAAAGAGCCGTAACGTTAGTCGTCTACTCCCTTGGGTTTCCGCGCCTTCTGAGGTAGTATCCGCTAGCCTAGGCATAGAGGCCAAAGAGCGCATATGACTATCCAGACGCCAGCATGGGTCAAGCACGCCGTTTTTTATCAAATTTTTCCTGATCGCTTTGCTCGCACCCAGCGCCCGCTCAATCATCCGGCTATGGCCGTTACCTTAGAGCCTTGGGAAACCCCGCCCACCCTCTCGGGGTATAAGGGCGGTGATTTGTGGGGAGTGGCCGAAAACCTCGACTATTTAAAAGATCTGGGCATCAATGCCATCTATTTCACCCCCATTTTTCAATCAGCCTGCAACCATCGCTATCACACCCACGACTACTACCAAGTTGATCCGCTGCTGGGGGGCAACGAAGCCTTTGCGGATTTGCTGACGGCAGCCCACGATCGCGGCATTCGGGTGGTGTTAGATGGGGTCTTCAACCATGCCAGCCGGGGCTTCTTCTTCTTTAACGACATTTTAGAAAATGGCCCCCATTCCCCCTGGTTAGAGTGGTTCAAGATTGAGAACTGGCCGCTGTCGGCCTATGACGGGGCGCAACCGGCTAACTATACAAGCTGGGTCAATAATCGAGCGTTGCCTCAGTTCAATCACGCTAATCCGGCGGTGCGAGAATACATCATGCAGATTGGCGAACACTGGATTCGTCAGGGTATTGATGGCTGGCGGCTAGACGTGCCCTTTGAGGTGCAGGTACCGGGGTTTTGGGAAGAATTTCGCGATCGCATCAAGGCGATTAATCCGGACGCCTATATCGTGGGCGAAATTTGGAAACCCGCGCCCGAGTGGCTGGATGGCACCAAGTTTGACGGCGTCATGAACTATGTCTTTGCCGGGCCGACGATGGCCTTTGCGGCGGGCGATCGCGTTGCCATGCAGTATGCCGAGGTGCCCGAATACTATCCCTACCCGGCGTTAGATGCGGCGGGCTACCGTTCTAAAATCGAAGCACTACTCGCCCTCTATCCGTGGGAGATTCAGCTCACCCAGCTCAACCTGCTCTCTAGCCATGACATTGCCCGCGCCCTGACGGTCATGGGCGATGACCTGGCGAGTTTGGCGCTAGCGGTGCTGCTGCAGATGACGTTTCCCGGTGCGCCCTGTATCTACTACGGTGATGAAGTGGGCCTCGACGGCGGCCTTGACCCCGACTGCCGTAAGGTCTTCCCCCCCGAAAAAGCGTGGCATCAGCCACTGCTAGCGCACCACAAAGCGTTGGTGGCGCTGCGGCATCACTATGCGGCGCTGCGCACCGGCAGTTACACCGTGTGGCTGACCGACGGTGACCTCTATGGCTTTAAGCGCGAGCTGGGAGACGAGACGCTGCTGGTGTTGGTCAATGCGGGACAGACTGCTGTGCCGGTCGATCGCGCCGCCTATGGTGAACTGGCGACTGATTGGCGAGCCGTCTTCGGTGACCTAGAAGTAACGTCCCAGAAAGTAATAGTGCCTAGTCGTTCCGGGGGAATTTTGGCTCAGCCTTAGCCACTTCGGGCGCTTTTGTGAGTTTTTTTGGCCGCTGAACGACAATGGTCACGAGGGTGATTACCGTGAGGGGAATGACGAACAGCAGCATGACGTTGCTGTAGAGTCCGAGCTGATCGTGACCGATCGCGTTCAGCCCCAAGTAGGCCGTGTAGGCCACGTAATAGCTGATGAAGAGCATCCCCTCCCAGCGAGAAATACGATTGCCGGTGTAAAAGATCGGCAGCGAGGCGATCGCCACTGCCAGCATCACCGGAATGTCGAAGCTGATGGCCGCACTCGAAACGGGCACGCCGGTAAAGGTCGCCGTCACGCCCAAAATCGTCAAAATGTTGAAGATATTGCTGCCGACCACGTTGCCCACGGCAATATCGCGTTCACCGCGATAGCAGGCCACCATCGAGGTCGCCAGCTCAGGCAGCGACGTGCCCACGGCCACGATGGTTAAACCAATGACGAGCTGACTCACCCCCATTGACTGAGCAATGGCAGTCGCCCCAAATACGAGCAGGTTGGCCCCGGCTACTAAGACAACTAACCCGATCAGCAGAGTTGAAACGTGCTTGAGCAACTGCTGCCAGGTTTTGGGGCTGGCATCGGCGTACTCTTTTTCATACTCCGCTTGCACCTCGGCGTCTGATTCGCGGCGACTTTGATACACCAAAAAACCGGTGTAGAAAATGCTGCCCAGCAGCAAGATGATGCCATCGACCCGGCCCAGTTCCCCATCCATCGAAAACATCAGCATCAGCCCGGTGACCCCAATCATGATCGGCACATCGAGCCGAATCAGCTGCTGGGCCACCGTTAGCGGCACAATCAGGGCGGCGATGCCTAGGGTCATCAAAATATTAAAGATGTTGCTGCCGATGACGTTGCCGAGGGCGATTTCGGCTTGCCCGTGCAGGCTGGCCTGCAGACTTACCGCTAGCTCCGGGGCGCTGGTGCCATAGCTCACCACGGTCAGCCCAATGACTAAAGGCGACAGGCCAATCACAGCGGCGAGCTTGGCCGCCCCTCTGACAAACCCTTCGGCCCCCGCAATCAGCAACACAAAGCCCGCTAATACCGACAGTAAGACAAGTAAACTCATGGCAAAGTCACGATTAGCGGTTTCTCAATTAAGCCAGCAGCGCGCGGAATCTGCCTGGAAAGCTGGGGAATTTTGTCCAAAACCTTTCATCGCACTTTAAAGCGTGCTGACCGGGGGCCAGAGGCCCCAACCCAATCGGGTGTTGTCTGAAATTGCGAGGCTCGATTTCTCAGAGTAGTCAGGAACACGTTGAGAGTCATGCGGTTGCTAATAGCCCTTAACTACCATGCTAGGTCAAATCATCGATGCGGTACGGATTCTCTAGCATATCCATATTCCCTAGCAGCTATTGAGGTTGACGTCACACCTTCTGAATTGTTTACAGGGAGTTTGTAGACTAAAGCTGGATTAGTCAGTGACCGATCGCCTAGTCGGCGATCTCGGTCACCAGCCCTCGCTCTTTTTAGCATCACTCCGGTCTATTTATGTCGCTTGCTCCTTGGCGATCGCCCCTGGCGCGGGCGCTGCATCGTAATCGCAGTCGTGCCGATAGCCGCTATCCTCAACTAGCCACCGTCCGCCCTGATGGTCGTCCCGCTAATCGTACGGTCGTGTTTCGCGACTTTTGGGCTGACACCAATTGCCTGCTATTTATCACTGATGCCCGCAGCGACAAGCTGCACCATCTTGAGCAGCATCGCGGGGCGGCGCTGTGTTGGTATTTTCCCCAGACCCGTGAACAGTTTCGCCTGGGCGGTGAGCTGCAGGCGCTGACGGCTGACAGTGAAAAGGCGACGGCGATGCCGATTCGCCGCGACCTCTGGCACCGGCTGTCGGATAACGCTCGTCAGCAGTTTGCCTGGCCATTGCCTGGTCAGCCGCGACTGGAAACTGGCTATGAGCCCACTGATTTGAGCGAGTCGGAACCCCTGGATACGTTTGCCGTTTTGGTGTTTGACCCCGATACCGTTGATCATCTAGCGCTAAAGGGCACGCCACAAAATCGCTGGCAGTATTGCCGACAGCCGGATCACTCCTGGCAAATGATCGAGGTCAATCCTTAGGAGCAGTCAATCAGCTTGGATAACGCCAGTTCGGGTTCAGCCAAACCCCGTTTCTTTCCCCTTTGGGGAGGAGCTAATGGGGTGGGTTGAGATCGACCACCCACTCCGCCTTTTCACCAACGCCGAACTCTGAGTTTCCTGCTCCGCATCCCAAGCGTTATCCCCTTCTATAGCAGAAGTCGGAAGTCGGAGTTAAAAGGCTCGTCAGATGGTGATTTCAGCTATCTAGAGTGACCGGATCAAATTGCGGCTTGCTATATCCTCGGATGCCGGTCAAACCGCCACTCTCCCCTCGGCTCGACCAAACAGCGCATAGTGCTCAAAGCCGCTAGAGAAAGCGCCCGCTTGCACGGCTGCCGCCACATCGCTGTGCCCACTTAGGTAGGCACTTTCATTGAAGAAACTCGACGGGGCGCGGCCCTCCTGTTGGCCAAAGCTGATGAAATGCTCAAAACCACTCGCGATCGCGCCCGCCTGCACGGCTGCCGCCACATCGGCGTTTTGCTGCTGATAAAAGGCCTCTTCAAACAGTAAGGTCGAGAGCCGCCCTTCGTAGTCGCCAAACTCGATAAAGTGCTCAAAGCCGCTGGCAAAGGCACCGCTGGCTACAGCAGTACTGACATCTGGATTGTTCAGCAAGTAATCGCTGGCATCAAACAGGGCGCTGGGGTCGCGGTTTTCCCAATGCCCAAAGCTCAGATAGTGCATCAGGCCACTGCTGAGGCTACCGTTGGCGATCGCTGCGGCCACATCGGCATTGTGGGCTCGGTAAAAGGCTTCGTCAAAATAGGCGCTGGGGTTGCGGCCTTCGGTGATGCCAAACTGCACGAAATGGTCGTAGCCAGTGGCAAAAGTTCCCTGCGCGACGGCGGCAGCGATGTCAGGATTTTGCGCGAGATAGTAGATCTCATCAAAGAGTTCCGCCAGTGGCAGACCCCCCATTTCTCGCCCGAGCGCGGCAGATTCATTAGGCGCGAGCTGGCCATTATCCACGGCCTGAAACTGCACGAACTGCGCGAAGGTAAAGACCGGATTCGCGCTGCGGTCGTTGTCCTCAATCGCGATCGCTTGGCTGCTCACGCCCCCCAGTGTCAGTCCCGCCGAAGGATTACTCAGGGTTAAGATCGCCGTTTCGGCTCCTTCAATTAAGTCATCATCGACGATGGTAAAGGTGGCAGTGCCAGTGGTCTGGCCGTCGAGAATGGTAATCGTCGGCGTGCTCAGGGTGTAGTCTCCGGCTGTGAGGTTGTTGCCAGCAATCCCCAAATTCACGGTTTGATCACCCGTGACCGCACCCGCCGCCGTCACCGTTACGGTAATGGCGGTGGCATCGGCTTCGCTGCCGCTGGCGGCACTCACCGCCAGATTCACCGCCTGCACATCATTATCGGTGACGGCGACGGTGACATCGGCCAGACTCAAGCCACTGTAGTCCTTGTCGGTGCTGCTGACGGTATGGCTGATGGCGCTGGTGTGTGCCCCTTCCACGTCACTGTCATCCACTGCCGCCACTGTCACCGTTTGGGCCGTATCCCAGTTCTTCGAGGTAAAGGTCAGGGTGGTTTTGTCTAGCGTGGTCTGGCTATCGGGCGACAGATCTACCGTCACCGTATCCGTCGGTGGCGTATCGAGCACCAGGGTATAGCTATCGGTTGGGTCGCCTTCGGTGACGGCGGTGGTGCCATCTGACTCGACGAGGGTAATGCCCACGACATCGTTGTCAGTGGTGCTCACTGTCACGGTTTTATCTGGCAAGCTATCAAAGGCGTTGTCGCTAGTGGCATCATTAACGCTGAGGGTGATGGTGCTGGTTTGGGTGCCATCGGTTCCCGCATCATCAACGCCGGTAATCGTCACCGTTTGGGCCTGATTCCAGTTTTTGTTGGTAAAGGTCAGGGTGGTGGTATCGACGGTGGCTTCGCCCGTATCGTCACTGGCGACGGTGAGTTCCACATTGGTGAGCGGCTGACTATTCAACACCACGGTCAAGGTGTCAGTCGTGCCCGACTCGTCAACGGTGGTGGTGCCGCCAGATTCCACCACCGTGAAACCAGGGCCATCGTTGTCGGTAATCGTCAGGGTGGCGGTGGCGCGATCGCCCAGCGTCAGATTGGTCGGATTGCTCAACCCCAGCACCAGGGTTTCGGCACCTTCGACCGTCGCATCATCGGTGATGGGAATCGCCACGGTTTTACTGCCTTCACCATTGGCAAAATTCACCGTCACGGGCAAGCCACTACCGTCATAATCGCTGCCTGCCGTGGCCGTGCTGCCCGGCTGCACGTTGACTTGCACAGAAGCTGTGCCTTGGGTGCTACCTCGGGTCACCGTGACGATGGTGCTCGTTCCCCCGTCTTCAGCAGTGATGAATGTATCTTGAGTGAACTGCACACTAGGCAAATTTGCCGCCCCCGGCGTCGGCGTGGCGGTGATAAAGCTGCTGGTGTTGCGCTGACCGCCGCTGCCATTGGCGACCCGCTGCAACGATTGCATCGTGCCCTGGCCGTCGCCATTTTCATTCACCTGGGCTTGGCCGACGTTCAGCAAGGGCAGCAGTCCCGCATCATCGGCATCGTCTGTGTCATAGACGATCGCGTCAATCACGGTCGCCGTACTCACCGCCGTGCCATTGGGAAAGTCAGCCGCATCGCCGACGTGCAGCGCTACCGCATCCGCCCCGTTTTGCAGCCCGTCAGTGGTGAACTCAACCAAATCCACATTGGCCACAGCTGCACTGCCCACCACAAAATAGCCATTGGCATCGGTGGTTTGGCCATCCAGATCGATCGCGTCGTAAGACTGGTCTCCGGCCCCGTCATACAGCACCAGCACCAGCCCATCCAGGGCTGTGTTACCAGCTCCACCGTCGTACAGCTCAATAAATTCGATGCCATCAGTGCCAGAGTTGTCGGCATCAATTTCGTTAATTACGACAAAGGGCGTGCCGTAGCCGGTGACATCAAAGGTATAGGTGCTTTCATCACTGTCGTTGCTGGTGACAGTCACTGTGGCGGTGTGAAAGCCCACCGCCGCTGGATCAAAGGTGATATCAAAGGTGGAGCTGCCCCCAGCGGCAATGCTGCTCCCTGGTTGTGCCGTCACAGTGAAATGGGTGTTGTCGCTCAGGGTAATCAAGGGCGCACCCGAGAGGGTCAGAGCCGCCGAGCCCTCGTTGGCGATCGTAAAGGTGTTGACCTGGCTGCCAGCACTGACTGGCTGCGCGCCAAAGTCAGTGTTGTCGGTGCTGTCGGGTGTGGTGTCACCATCAACGATGGCTTGACCACCGCCTAAAATGTTGATTTCTGGCATGGTCTGCAGGCTAACGGTAACGGTGCTGGCTGTGGAGGTGCCGCCATCGCCATCGGCTAGCGTCACCTGCACGGTGCGCGCCGTGGTGGTCGGCGTGGTGGTCTCAGTATTTTGGTATTGGATGGCTCGCAGTAGCGCGGGCAGATTAGTAGGGGTGGCCTGATCATTCAAATTGATGACGAGATCGTTACCCTCGGCGATCGCATTAGCCAGGGTGCCGACGACGGTACCGGCGATCGCGACCGTTGACCCTGCCGTGGTACCCGAGAGGGCGATGTTGCCCGACGTATCGAGAGTGAGCAAATCTTCAGCCGCGACGAGGTTGCTGGTGATTGCCACTGTCAGGGTGCCGCCGTCGAAATCAGCGGAGTCAATATCGGTGACGACACTGTCGCTGCCTGCATCGATTAAGGTTGCCGCTTGCCCGACGGTGTGGGTGGCGTTGTCACCATTCAGATTGGTGAGAGTCGGCGCATCATTCACCGCGTTCACGGTGATGGTGGCGGTGGCCTCAGTGGCGCTAAAGGCTTTGGTGCCACCCGTTTGAGACGCATTGACGCCGGTTTCGCCATTGGCAGAACTGTTGGTGGTATCCCACGCGCGGAAGTTGAGGGTGGCATCCCCGGCGTAGTCTGCATCGGGGGCAAAGCGCACTTGGGTCGGCGTTTCCAGGGCGATCTGGTTAAGGCGGAACTCGCCGCGAGCGGAGGTGGTGTTATCGCCTAAGAAAATGAAGTTAGAGGTGGTGTAAGGGTTGGGGGCACCGTTGGTGTTGCCTGCCGTGTAGTCTTGCAGGGTACCGGTCAAAATGGCGGTGCCATTGGCCGATAGGGTGTAGCTGTTGCCCTGCACCGCTAGGCTGTATTGCACCTCTTTGGTCGTGTCGAAGGTGACGACATCGGTGGTGGAAGCGACAAACTGGTTGTTCAGGGGAGGGCCAAAATCCTGCAGGGTTTGGGCAAAAATCTGACCCTCTTGGAAGGCGAGTTCCACCGCTTTGCTCGTGTCTTGGCTGACCACAAGGATGCTAAACCCGGCGCGAGGCCGTCCGGTTTCCACCACTTCTGACACGACTTGAGCGTTAAAGGAGAGGGTGTAGCCCGCTGTGCTGTCTAAGGTGGGAAAATCAGGTGCACCAGGAAGTGCATCGACCGGACTGAAATTGCCTGCTAGGTCGAGGATGTGGTTGCTGTAGCCTGCATAGATGTCTTTGTTGGCGGTGGTGTCCACCGTGACGCCGACAGTTTGCTCGGTCTCGGTGATCACGGGTGTCGGCGGCGTACCGAGAATAACCGAGGCTGCGGCCAGATAGCCCTGGTCGTCGGGGCCGTGATCGGTGGTATCGAAGCCGTTGTAGATCGAGGTGGCCCCCAGGGTGACGACGTTATTGTTGTTAACGGTGCCAAAGTCGGTCCAGGTGGTGCCGCCATCGGTGGAATATTGCCAGGTGCCGTTGGTGTCATCGACGGTGGTGACGGCGATGCCCAGCGGGTCAAAGTCGGCGTCGATGGTGCTGGTCAGTCCTGCTAACAGTGCGGCGACGGTGGTGCCAGGGTTGCTGGTGTCGAGCACGTCCTCATTGATGGCGGTGAGGGTGGTGTTGCCCGTCAAAGTCGGGGCCGTGTTGACGTTGGAGAGGATGTAAGCTTGATCGGTGGCGGGTTCCCCAGCGGGCAGGAGGAGATTGCCCACACCGTCAATAATTGTGGGAGCGGTAACGAGGTCAAGGCCAACGATGCCGTTGAGGTCGGCCAGGTCGCCACCAGAGACGGTGATGTCGTAAGTGGTGCCACTGCCTGAAACATTGTTGACTGTTGCGGTGGTGCCTGTGACAACAAAATCGTTCTGATCGACACCTGTGATCGCTTCGCTAAAAGTGGCCCTGAAAGTCAGGCTGTTAGCATTGGTCGTCTCAGTGCTTGGGGTCTGGCGGGTAAAGCTGTTAAGAGCGGGGGCAGTCGTGTCCGTTGCCAAGACACCAGCCGTAATGGAACCAAAGATATCGTTGTTGTCTTGGCTATTGCCGACGCCATTGGTACTTGGAGTGGCGGTTGGGCTGGCAGCTTCGGCGGCCGTGTTGCCTGAGAAAAGGACGGTGCCTGCGGTAGTAACCGTAGGGAGGACACCCGGCTCGCCCTGATCGTTGGTATTGGCATCAAGGGCGGCTTGGGTAATGGCAAAGATGGCACCGCCCAGCCCCTGACCAGCCTCTGCACCCCGGCTACCATTGCTGCCTCTGGTGGAGTTATCGGTAAATCTGACTCCGGTCATGCTGAGAGAGCCGCTGCGGGCAAAGATGGCACCGCCAAGGCCAGCCCCGCCGCCGCTTCCGGCAGGGCTGCCGCCGTCGCCACCGCCAAAGCCGCCGTTGCCGTTGCCGCCACCGCCGCCGCCACCGAAGCCACCATTGCCTGTGGCGATGCCCGCACCGCCACAGCCGCCGACGCGGCCACACCCCCCCAAGACGCAAAAAACAAAGACAAAGAAGACGAAGAACAACAACACCCAGCACCAAAACACGCAGACGCTGCGGACGCCACCACCGCCGCCGCCGCCGAAGCCACCGTCGCCACCAAAGCCGCCACTAGCGGAAGTGAAAGCTTCCTGACCGCCGCCGCCGAAGCCGCCATAGTTACCATTACCGCCATAGCCGTCACTGAATAGGCCACCGCCGCCACGATTGGAACTGCTGCCGCTGAAACCGCCCATGCCGCCGCCGCCGGCGTTAACATTTCCACGGCTGGCACCTACGCCACCAATCGCTTGGTTGTTGCTAAAGGTCACATTGGTGAGGGTGACATCCCCGTCATAGATAAATAGCCCACCCCCCAGGCCACCGCCACCGCCGCCGCCACCGCGGCCACTCACCCCCCCTTGGGCCAGGCCATTGGCAATGGTGAGGTTGCTCAGCGTCACCGTGCCCGATTTCACAAATAGGGGGCGAAAGTCACCATCAGTGTCGGCGTCGGTGCTACTGTCGCCGTCGATGGTGTAGCCATTACCAATGATTTCGATGTTGCTGTTGAGCAGGGTTGTCATCACCCCGTCAATCTGCACATTGGTTTGCAGAGTGATGGTGTCGTCAGTGCCACTCGCATTGCCGCTGTTCAGCGTTTCGCCATCGGTGTTGGCCTGCAAGATGGCCCAACTGAGGCTACCAACGGTATCGCCGAGGCCGTTGTCGGTCGCTTGGGTGACGTTGTAGTTTGCCATGGTGATGTTCCTGTTTGTCGGGTGTGCGGGTTGGTTTCGTGTGGGTATTGGGTCTAGATGCGCGGATCGGGTAAAGAACCTCACCTCCACTAAGTCCTTCGGACAGGCTGCACCAATTCAAGGAGAGCAATCGGAGGCGGGCTGGGGCTTGAGCAGTTTTCACGTCTCATCCGAGGTCTGGATAAACCTCTTCTTCAAAAGGAGAGGTGCCGCAGGCGGTGAGGTTAGGGGCAGTGGGAGGAACCTCACCTAGCTTCTGCGTATGAAGAGGAGAGACTTGGGGGCTAGTTGTGGACCCAACAGTTGGCACAACAAAGTGGAGCCAGCGCGGGGCAGGCCCGTGACGTAAATTAATTGTTTGGTCAGCATGTTAGATAGCAAGGGCTGAACTCAGTTGGCATGTTGAAACATGAGCGATCGCCTTAGGCTCGGATTTCGGAAGGGGGGCCGTAGGCGGGGTGGGTTCGATCTCCAGCACTCATGGTCAACCCGCCCGTTGCCCCTCCCAGAAGGGGACATGTCATCCTGCTTTGCCTCAAGCCAAATTGCGAAATTCAATATGATCCTCGTTCCTTATAAGCAATGATGGCGATGGCAGTAAGCGGTGTCGGCAACAGCAGTGGAAGACTGTTATCGGTTCAGACCTCAGTGGTTTTACAGAGCAGTGTTACAAGGCGGTTTGGCGGCTTTTTAAAGGATGCCCAGCCATTCTCAGTGGTTAACAGTTAAATCTGTAACCGAATAGATGGATATTGGTACTGACGCGCTTGAAACCTCTGAGGTGGGGAACAGGGCCACGACGATCGCGCCCCCTAATTTGAGGTGGACGGCGTCGCCTCCGATCATTGGGCCTAACCCGCCCTTAATGCTGTGTCATTTCGCAAAGCCGGTTTCCGTTTCTTGTACGCTTATTGAGGAGTTACTGCGGAACGGGTAATGACCAGGCGGGTACTGTTTCTGAGTAATGGACATGGAGAGGATCTCAATGCCAGCCTGGTGCTGAAAGCTTTGCGTCGGGTGGCCCCAGCAATTGAGATGGCGGCCATGCCGATTGTCGGCAAAGGTAGCGCCTACCAAAAGCTAGAGGTCACCATCATTGGCCCGACGCAACAACTGCCGTCGGGGGGCTTTAACTATATTAATTTTGGTCGTTTTCTCAACCCGGTGAACTGGTGGCGTGACACCAATCCGGTGAGCTTGTTAAAGGATCTGTTTTCGGGTTTGATTGGGCTGACCTGGGGCCAGTATCAAGCCGTCAAGCGCTATAGCCCCAGCTGCGATCTGCTGTTTGCCTGCGGCGACATCGTGCCAATTTTGTTTGCGCGGCTGACGGGGCGGCCCTTTGTGGTGTTTTTGGTCAGCACGTCGAGCTACTACGAGGGCAAAGTCAAGCTGCCCTGGCTGGCCCAATGGGGCATGAAGTCACCGCAGTGTTTGGGCATTTTGACCCGCGATCGCTACACGGCCCAAGATCTGCTCAAACGCGGGTTTGTGCGCACTCAGTTTTTGGGCTACCCGATTATGGATGTCTTGGCCCCCAGCGGTCAGTGCCTGGCTCCGGCGACGGCTCCTCTGATTGCACTGCTGCCGGGCAGTCGCCTGCCCGAGGCCCAAGCCAACTTGGCGCTGATGCTAGCGCTGTGTGTGGCGATCAATCATCGGCGATCGGCCCACTTTCACGCCGCTCTCGTCCCCGGCTTTACGGCTGAATATCTGCAAATGCTGGGCCACGAGCATTGCTGGGCCACGTCAGACTTTGGCATTCTGCGCCAGGGCCAGACTATCGTGCACTATCACTACGATGCCTTTGCCGATGTGTTGCATCAGTGCGATTTGGTCATTGGCATGGCGGGCACTGCAGTGGAACAAGCGGTCGGTCTGGGCAAGCCGGTGGTGCAAATTCCGGGGCCAGGGCCGCAGTTTACCTACCTCTTTGCCGAAGCCCAGATGCGGCTGCTGGGTGATTCGGTGATTACGGTGGGCACCCGCCCGGCTACCGGCAAAACGATCGCCTATGCGGCGGCCAAGATTGATCAGATTCTCGACGATACGGAATTTTTGCAGCATTGCCAGCACAATGGCCGCGAACGAGTGGGTGAAGCGGGCGGCTCGGAGGCGATCGCCCACCGCCTGCTCGATGCCCTCGACCACATTGCCAAAGCCACTTCAATGGTCTGACTAGGGGCTATCATCAGCTAGCAGTTACTGTCCATACCGCAGCAGTTTCAGACTCTGGCCTGGTTTGGGGCCAGCGCGGTCAGGCTGGGGCCATCAGGTTGGGGCATTAACTGATGACGTACCTTAAACTTCGTTAGCATCAAGACAGCGCTCGCTGGAGGCTCAATGCTCGCATCGTCTCGGATATCCCGTCAGGGTGAAATTGTTGAAGTCGTGTTCCGCAATGGCTGGGACTATATGCGGCGGCTCCTGAGCGGCGGCAAAGCGGCCGAGCCCGAAATTCCCACCCCCGAAGTTTTGCGCAACATTCTGACGGATCTGGGGCCGGTGTATGTCAAGTTTGGCCAGCTGTTGAGCACCCGCCCCGATCTGCTGCCGCCCCGCTATATCGAGGTGCTCAGCAGTCTGCAATCCACCGTGTCTCCCGTCCCAGCCAGTCAGATGGAGCCATTTATTCGCCAACATCTGCCGCAATCGCCCGAAAGCCTGTTTGAGCAGATTGAATACACGGCGATCGCGGCCGGGTCGATTGGGCAAACCCATCGCGCCGTGCTCAAAGACGGTCGCCAGGTGGCTATCAAGGTGCAGCGGCCCGGCATCGATAGCCTGGTTGAGCGGGACATGGCCTTGATTCGCGACGTGGCGCGGCTGATGTCGGCCACCCAGTTTGGGCAGCGCTACAACGTGGTTGACCTCGCCTACGAATTTAGCGAAGCGATTCGCGCCGAGCTGGATTTCACCACCGAGGCCGAATACACTGACATCCTGCGGCGCAATCTCAAAGAAAGTCCCTGGTATGACCCCAAAGAGCTGGTCGTACCCGAAATTTTTTGGCCTCTGACCAACTCCAAACTGATGGTGATGGAATGGCTGGATGGGGCGCCCATTCTCACCACGCCCGTCGCGCGGGACGACTCGGCCAAAGCCGAACGCAAGCGCGAACAAATCACCACGCTGTTGTTTCGGGCCTTTTTTAAGCAATATTTTGTGGATGGATTTTTCCACGCTGACCCCCATCCTGGTAATCTCTTTTTTCTCCGCGATGGTCGGGTTGCCATCCTCGATTGCGGCATGATGGGACGGCTCGACCCCCGCACCCGCGCCACCATGACCGAGATGATTTTGGCGATCGCCAGCTCCGATGCCCAGCGCTGCACCCAATTGGCCCTGAAGCTGACCGAGCCGCTGCAGCCTACCGATATTTCTAAACTGGAAAGTGACTTTACCCGGCTGATGGGACGCTACTACGGCCTCAGCCTCGAAAAAGTGAATACGGCTGAGGTCTTTGGTGAAATTTTAGAAGCGGGCACCCAAAATAATCTACGCTGGCCCGCCAACGTCGGCCTTTTCACCAAATCTCTGGCTAACCTCGAAGGGGCCGCTCGCCAGTTCAACCCTCGCGTCAATTTGCTGGCGGAGATTCGCCCGCTGATGGCCGATCTGTTTCGCCAGCAGCTCGGCGGCGAAGATCTGGTGCAAACGCTGCTGCGTACGGGCTTAGAGTTTCGCAATCTGTCTTTGGAGTCGCCGCGTCAGTTTGCCTTTTTGCTTGATCGTCTCAGTTCTGAAACGCTGAAATGGAACGTCACCCTCAGTGGTCTTGAAGGCCTGCGTCGCAGTGTTGACGATGCGGCGAACCGGCGCGCCTACAGCACCGTGGTGGCTGCGCTGATTGTGGGAGCGGCGATCGTCTCCACTAACCAGCAAAGCTCACAGGGCATTATCTTGAGCAACACTCTATTTGCTGCGGCCACCTTTTTGGGTCTGTGGTTGGTGGTCAGTATCTTGCGATCGGGCCGTCTCAAGTAAAAGGGGGGGAAGCCTTTCACCCCGGCGTGTCATGCGCACGGATGGGTCTGTTCAGCCGGCTCCCGGCGCCGATGTCACTGCTGCCATCGATCGCGCCTCGCCGCGTACCGGCTCTTGCAACGCGGCATCGGTCACTAGGCGATCAACATTAAACCGATAGCCGACATTTCTCACGGTCTGAATAATGCTGGGCTGGCGAGGATCCGCCTCAATCTTTTTGCGCAAAGACAAAATGTGGGTATCGACCGTGCGGGGGTTATCAATCGCATCTGGCCAGGCCCGCTGCAGCAGATCAGAACGACTCAGCGGTTGTCCGCCCACTTGAGTCAGCACATACAGCAGACTAAATTCCTGCGGGGTCAGGTCAATATACGTGTCTCGATACCGTACGCGCCGCTGCACCAGATCAATGTGTAGGGAGCCGTAGGTCAAGGCTGCCGGAGCGCTGAGTCGATTAATCCGCCGTGTCAGGGCTTCGACCCGCGCCAAAAATTCCCGCATACCAAAGGGCTTAGTCAAATAATCGTCCGCCCCGGCTTTGAGCCCCGTCACGATATCGGCCTCGGTGTCACGCGCCGACAGCATTAACAGATAGGCTGGACCTTGCTGCACCACCCAGCGGCAAAATTCTAAGCTATTGCCCCCTGGCAATTGGGCATCCAAAATAATCAGGTTGGGTTGATGAGCCTGGTAGGTCTCTCTCGCTCTACCCAGATCAGCCGACTGCTGGACGCGGTAGCCAGACTGCTGCAAATGCCAGCCCAACAGCGATCGCAAATGGGGGTTACCCTCGATAACTTGTATAGTCGCTGTACCCACCAATTTTCCCGGCTTAAGCTGCTAAAAATTTGATTCAACATAACAAAGCGTTAACTTTTTTTTTGTAACGGCAACTACCCCTACTGTCATTGCCGCGTCGGCAAGCTGCGCCTCAGGTCCGTGAAGCCATCGTTGCCCTAACGTCTAAAGATTGCCAGGTATGGATTTCAGACCCTCAAACATCTCCAAATCCTGACGTTCTGCAAAATGCTCTTTTTCTGGTTCCGGGCTTCTGGCAAGAGGTCTAGCAGATAGCGCTCCCGGTATTTTGCGCAAACGTGGGCGACCGCGAGTAGAGATCTCCGACAGCGTTTTGTCCCAAACTTGATTACAGTGTTAGTAACTAGGGTGACTGTAATCCTTTGAGACAGCTTGTCTTGCACCGCTGCTAGCCAACTGTCATCGCCAGCTACTGCCAGGTGAGATCAAACCAAAGCCATGCTTCAGGATGCCAAATCCGTTCGGTATTATCAGCGCATTACCGATGCCCTCGTTGACCGGTGGAACCGGGGCTACCGCACTGATGACCTGCGCCTCTTCTATGAGGGCTACATTGCCGCCTTGCGCCACGCTGACGCCTTGGAGCCTTACCTCATCAATCGCGTCGAAGAAGAAGCCCTCCGCTTCCTGATGGATCCTTCCAATTTTTATACGCCGCAAACTGAATTAGACCGCGACTATTATTGATTGCCGTTATCCCACGCAGTTGAGTCAGAGCGACTCCACTTGGCCTAAACCAGTTTGCTGGGGTCTGTCTAAGCCCATCGAGCCCAAACCCGACAATTTCGCAGACAGACCTTCAGAGCGCTGTCATCGCTTCACCGCTAACGCTGTCATCCGGGTCAAAAGCCCATGGGTGCAGGCAACATTTCACCGCGAAAGTCGAGCAGTTGCACGAGCAGCAAATAGCCGATCGCCAATAGCAGCGATAGTGCACCCGTAATCACAGCCACAATCTTAGAACGGTTCATAATGACGTAGTTTCCGGTAACCTAAAATACGACCCAGGGGGATTCGTCCCCTAGTTGGCCTAAGCAATGACTGCAGGCCGCTGCTACGCACTAGCGTGACACAAAACGGTATCGCTATGAGCGCCCCAGTTCCGAGTTTTGTCGATGCGCCTGAGCCCCCCATCGCTCCGGCGGTCGTGCAGACCTACAACCTGACCAAAACCTATCGCACCGGTTTTTGGCTTAACCAGCAAGTGACACCGCTGAGCCAGTGCTCTCTAACCGTGCAGCCCGGTGAAACCTTTGGCCTGCTCGGGCCAAACGGCGCGGGCAAAACCACCCTGCTGAAAGTTCTGCTCGGCATTGTGCGCCCGACGAGTGGTCGAGCCACTCTGTTGGGGCAACCCGTTGGCGATCGCACCGTCAAGCACCGCCTCGGCTATTTGCCTGAGAATGCTTACTTTTACGACTATCTAACTGGTATCGAACTGCTGCAATATACGGCCGGCCTGTTTGGCCTATCGATGCCCGAGCAGCGCCAACGGATTTCGCAACTACTCGATATGGTCGAGCTTGACCCCAAGGCCATTTATAAAAAGCCGCTCAAAAAATATTCCAAGGGCATGTTGCAGCGCATTGGGCTCGCCCAAGCGTTGATCAACGACCCCGAAGTCGTGTTTCTGGATGAACCTATGTCAGGCCTCGACCCCACCGGGCGATTTCGGGTGCGGGAGGTGATTCTAGCGCTAAAAGAAAAGGGTAAAACCATCTTCTTCAATAGTCATGTCCTGTCTGATGTGGAAACCATCTGCGATCGCGTGGCGCTGCTTGATCAGGGCCAGCTGCTTTGCAGCGGCACGCTGAATGAATTATTGGGCACATCTGCTAGCTACCGCGTTTCCGGCCGTGGCGGTAATCTAGAAGTGCTCAATAAGTGGCTACCTGACCTGCAATTTCAGCGAGGGCTCTGGCACGGCATCCTCAATGGCGAGCCCTATGACTTTCTGTCAAGCCTTCGGGGCATGGGCGGTACAGTCGTTGACCTCAAGCTGGCGCGCCCCACGCTAGAAGAATTCTTTTTAGATCAGATCAGCCAACGGAGATCGGCTAAGTGAACGCACAGAGCCTTGGTGGAAATACGTATTTTATGTGCGTTAAATCGCATCAAAAGTTTTGACGCTTACTGATTGTTTTGCCAAAATAGATGGGTATCTTGTCTTTAACGTCTCCTTACAAAAAATGGCTTTTTGTAAAAGATTCGCTAAAATCCTTCGGGGATCTCTGACCGTTTCTCTGTAGTCGATTGGACAATGTCCTCAAGGCTGCAGGAGAGCGTCATCTACAGGAATTGCACACGCCGAGCCACTCAGGTCGTTTTCTGCGCGGGTTAGCTAATATAGGGCTGCCAGATTACTGCGCAGAAAATTATCGTTTGCTGTTCATCTATCGGACTTGCTACTTAGGGTGAGCCACTATGTCTTTGGATCGTCACAACTCTCGTAAATCTCGACCTGTTCAGCCGCTCAAGCGGTTTATGCAGAGCTTATTTCGCCAACTGATGCAGCTCAGTGGTCGGCGATCGGCCCAGGCAGGGTTTGTCTTTCCGACCACCTTGTTACTGCTGTTGATGGTGACGCTCACCGCAACAGCGCTCACCTATCGCACCTTTAGTCGTAGCGAGCAGGTCATTGGTCAGCGTGAGCAGCAAGTGATTTACAACGCGGCCACCCCGGCGATTGATCGAGCGCGGGCCAAAATTGAGTATCTCTTTCAAGAAGACAACCGGCTACCCAGTGGGGTTCCTCCCAGCGATCGCATCTCTGACATGATGCTGCCTGAAGCTTCTCGGGTGCTGCTCAATACTGACGTCACGCCGAATGTCCCGGTTGTGGCTGACCTCACTATTCCCACCGGTACCAATGCTGACCCTTACACCCTTCCCGATGAAACCCGAGTCGACCTCAACAATGACGGGGATTTAGATAATGCTTGGTATTTCGATACCCAGCAGGATGTGGACAATGACGGGGTAAACGATCTTGCCGTCTACTCCATCATGATTGATGATTTGGGGCCAGGCGATATCGCTCCCGATGATGCGGCTGCCGTCTTTATTACTGAAGCTGACGAGCAAACTAAAGCCAACTCATTGGTCACCCGTACTGGCCCGTTGTCAACCACTGAGGCAACCCCCCTGTGCGCCGCTGCTGCCGCTGAAGGGGGCTGGCAGATCGTGACTGCGGGTAATATCGCTAGTCTACAAAAAAACTTTCAGGTCAACGCCTCTGTAGTTGGCAGCAGTCCCACCAAGGCCACTACTGAAACTCTAGAGTTCCAGCAATCTCGCATTGCTGATCGAGCGAATAAGTGGGGAGCTTGGTTCCGTTATGACATGGAAATTCACCCCGGTGAGCCCTTCGATTGGAATGGTGCCATGCACACGGATGGCAACCTAGTCTTAAATGGCGGCGTTGAGCCCCACATGGTCAGTTCCTTTAACTCTTGCGTCTACAGTCAAGAAGCTTCAGAAATCACCCTCGGCCAGTTTGATAATGATGGCACTAATGGGATTGATATCACGACTGCTGCTGTCGGAGAGTTGGGAGATTTTCAGGGGCAGGCTATCACAGCCCTAACTCGCACAAACGGCTTTACCGGTGACAATGTTATCGTTCATACCTACGCCACCCGCACCACTGAACCAGGTACCTTTCAGCTCAATAGCGGCACTGACTCGGTGGATGATGCTGGAGGAGGGCTACCTTCTGACGTCGCGATGAACCCGATCATCTTGTTTACCCAAGATCTCGAGTCCCATATTGACCCTACGACCTGGGAACGAGATGCCGGCTGGGAAGCCCGTACTGTGGTCACCTCTGAGCGGATCTACAACGACGAAGCAGCTCGCCCCTTTGTGGATGATTTTTATCGGGCGGATGATCGCTGGGGTCCCAAGCCCCGCTACGGGACTAGAGATGAGTTACTAGATCTGACCGATCCTACATTTCGGGCCAATACCCAGGCGGGTGACGATATCAAAGACACCACTAACGCTGACTACAACGCAATTGCTGACTCAAATCTCACTAACCCCAACGACGGCCTTGATGGCTATTGGGAGCGGCAAGCAGTCAGAACGGGCCTGCGGGTAATTATAGGACAACGGCTAGAGTTGGGCAACAGCAACGGCTGGGGCTACGATCCCACTGCTGGCGTGGTCTCGGCTGCAACTCCCACACTTCAGGCCGATGGTGATCCGCTCTATCCACCCAAAACCCTAAAGTCAGGCTTGACCGGCGATAATCTCCGCACCGGTGGTGATAACGAGAATTTGCACCGCAGGTCGCTCCGCGACAACTTGGCGGCAGTGCAGGGCATGGTGGTTTATCACTATGACGAAGTAGGGAATGGCAGTTTCCCTGCAGCCTGCATGGCAATGACCGCCCACCCCGGCACGCCTGAAAGCATTCTCGCGAGCCGCACCTTCGAGGATTATCCGTCTGCTGCCGCTCCTTTAGAAACTGATTTCTTGGCTGGTAAGGGCACAAACGGGTGGGAGTTTGCCTACAATGCCGCTTTTGCCAATGCTACTAACTTTGCAACCCAATATAATTCAGCTACTTCAGATCTTAAAAAGGCGCTGACCAACCTGGCGTTCTTTGCGGGTGACCCTAGCGGCGGCGCGCCTTCCTTTGCGGCGGTTCAAGATGGGTTTGTGCATCCGTTCCCTTACATGGCAATGTGGGGTGATTTCTCGGTTCTCAGACGCATCATCGCTCCGCCTACCGGCTCGCCCAAAACCTATGCGAACCTGAGCCCTGCCGATCAGAGCACTCTGCACTCTGCGGCCTGCACGCTTGGCCTGCTGGGCCATAACCTCAATGCGATCGAGAGTGAGTTTACAGCCATCACCACTAATGCCCAGTGGAGTGCCCTTGCGACGGCTTTGTTGGCCCGAGTTGGTGTAGGTCCTGATCTGGTTGATCCCGCTGTGGGCACTGCCGATACCACGCCTCCCGATGAGTGGATTCGTCTGGCTGAAGCGGCAGCAGTGACTCCTGCCGACTTTGATAATGTCAGGCTGATGAAAATTGCCGCTGAGCGTTGGCAAGTGTTGCGCGATCGCACCTTTGGTTTTGCGACCGGTCAGGGCTTAGCCGCAGCTGCCCCACCTCCAGTTACTCCGGTTGGTACTTACACTCCAGCTTCAGGAGAGTTTCAACCCGCCGGTACTACAACATTTACTGCTGCTGGAACTTACAGCGTTAGTTGCGACCCTAATTTCTTTGCTGCTAACGGAGTTACCAATGCTGATCAGGCTTTGACGCTTGCTCTAGCCCTTTGTCCTAAACGAGAAAATTTGACTGCTGCAAACGCCGCAAAAGCAGTTAAGTATCCTTCTCTTTATTATCTGTTCCCCTTAGCTAACCACGGCCAAAAGGATCTGACCCTGACGACCGCTACGACACTCGATGGTTACGAAACTGAAGAGTTTATTGATGCGACGGCTGCACCGGCAACGGTTGGTACGAACGACAACATCCCCGATTATGTCGTCAATACCAGTGCCACCGATTTCCAACTAGTAGACCCTAGTGCTGTAGCGGGAGCACCAAAAACTGCTGCTGCTCTTGCCGCTGGTTCTTGGACTTTACCAACGAGTGCTGGTGTTGCACTCACAACAGCCAACCTAGAGGCACAGTCCTTTGGTATTAATGTGGGTGCTACGCCTAATGCCTACAACCTGTCTATGCTCGATAAGGGTATGTATGATGGTCGCGAGCTGCTGAATGTCCGCGTGCTAGATATGGATCTCAAAGCACTCATTGAGGGAACCACTAGCGGCGGTGACTTCTGGATTTCTGATGACCCGACTGCTCAGGCTGAAGGCGTCGTCTATGCTTTCCGCGAAGATGCGGTCCGCGAAGACGAGATTGTTCGTCCTAGAGATGCTGCCACAGACGCTAACTACTGTGGTGTAGTTGATAAACAACTGCCTCAGCTATTTCGCTTAGAGCATGACGATCGCTGCTTTATGGAGTTTGGGACGCAGTCTGGGGCGAATGCTCAAGATCCCCCTCTCACCGATGAGTTAATTAGCCTCAAGCCGGTTGACTATATTCCTGATGGCGAGCGGCGTTCCTATGGCTTCCGGTTGACCACCCGCGATGGCACCCCAGCGGATTTCAGCGGCGGCAATCCGGCTGCGACTGATGCTCGCCAAGACGGCATGACGTTTGTGACCGACAATAGCGTTTACATCAAGGGTGACTTTAACCCCCATAGCAGCGACGGCACGACTGCTAATCTGCTCGAAGAGTTTGATGAGACGATCTTGGGTGGAGCCTTCGAATTCGACGACTTCTATCCGAATCGTCAGAACCTCAACACCGGCACCTTTGCTAACTTGGCCGCCGACCATTGGCGGCCGGTCGAAGTACTGGCCGATTCGATGACGATTTTGTCGCAGAGCTTCAGAGACGGGGCAATTTCTGACACGGTTACGGTTGCCGACACCAACGCCAGTGTTAAAACCTCATACACGAATCAGCTCCGACCTGAGTTCACTGGTGCTGATATCCCATTGCCCAACAACTGGGTACAGGAAAACCCCGATGATGCTGGTTCACCTCTCTGGATTGATCGTAACGGTAGTTATTACGTGATCGACGGTTCCGGCAATACTGTGCCGTTCTATGTTGAATACAATACTGACGGCGAGTGGATAGATTTTGAAGAGACCGGCATCAATGCTGAGCGCAGACGAAACCTGCAAGATGCAACCAATACGTTTGTCAACTCCATTTTTGTCAGCGGCATTATCCCCCGGCGACCCGAACAAGGTTACGGCGGGCTACACAACTATCCTCGCCTGCTAGAAGACTGGGGCGACCAAGCCTTAACTATTCAAGGCTCGTTCTTACAGCTCAATTTCTCAACGGCTGGGGTGGGTCCTCAAGAGCAAGAAGCTTACGATCCTGGGGCTCCACCAACAGCAAACGAGTACATCGTTTATTACTGGCCTCCTGATCGACGCTGGGGCTACGATGTCGGCTTGCTCTATGTGCCGCCTTCACCAGCCGCTCGACGCTTTGTGGCTTTAAGTAATGATCGGAGTGAGTACTACCGCGAACTGCCCGCTAATGATCCTTATATCAACAACTTAATATGTGCGGAAGAGGCTGGCGGCACACGAGTTTTCACGGGTGGTATCTGCCCCTAACCGATCAGTCCTTGCGATGTCTGTTTGCTGTTCAAAGGTGAGGGTTTAATTCCAATGATGCTGTGGTCTCAATATCGACGATTTCTAGCCAAGCGGCGATCCGCCAATGATGGTGAGGCTGGGCTAACGCTATTGGAATGTTTGGCTGCGATCGTCGTGGTGGGCCTGATGGGAGCCGCGATCGCGCCTGTTTTGGTGCTTTCGGTGGCGACTCGCGTGCAAAGCCAAAAAGCTGAGCAGGCCCTTGCTTTAGCGCAAGGGGAAATTGACCGGATTCGAGTGCTGCTAGAGGAAGGGAGCAACGATAGCATTAACTTAGCTCTAGCTGACCTGCCGGCGTCACCGGCTGGCAACATTGACAATACGGCTGCCCCGGCTGCTCCCGCGACACCGGTCACTGACCCGGCTAACCTGGATGCCGTCACCAAAACCTTGGCTAAAGATATTGATGGTGATGGCACCCCCGACTTCGCAGTGCAGCGATTTCGGGGACAGGTGGGCACTTTGACCGATGGCTTCTACGTTGGGGTGCGAGTTTATGATTATCGGGCGATTACTGAAGGGAGCAATTTAGGCATCGAAGGAGCCTCCGTGGGCATGACGGCAACTTCTGGCGAACGGTTGAACGAACCTTTGGCCACCCTTTACACGTCTGTGTTTGACACGGCTGAGGGCGCGGCGCTTTGCAACTACATTGATTTTTCCGCCCCGGCAGGGGGTAACCCAACCGATAAAGCCAAACCTATCGGCTGCAATTGACCTTAAGTTCTTCCTTGCCTCTACCGAGGTACTCTTCTATGTCACCTAAATTCGTCAACAATTTCTTGGTCGGTTATCATCGGCGGTCGGCAAGGCGACGACAGTCAGGCTTCACCCTGATCGAGCTATTGGTGGCCATCATTATCGGGGCGTTAATTGTTTCAACCATGCTGGCTTTAGTGCTAGAGCTATTGAAGGTCAGCCAGCGTGAAGAAGTCTTGACCCAAACCCAGCAAGACATGCGCCGAGCGCTGGACTACATGGCCAGCGATGTGGCTGAAGCTGATTATGTTTACTCGACTCAAGCCCAACTGGATGCAATCACAGGACAATTGACGACCGATCCGGCTTGGCCTGGCGCTGCTCCCGATGTCGTTCCTGTTATCGCTTTCTGGCGGCTAGACCCCATTGATATGGCGGATTTGCCCGCCAATCCTGCAACTTACAATGCGGCTGATCCCGATGGCTGCGTGGGAGAATTTGGTGCTAATTCGAATGAAGCAGCTGAATGTAGCGCTCTTAAACTTCGCCAAAGTACTCCCTCTCTGGTGGTTTATCTACAGGTCGCTAACGACGGCACCACCGTTTGGGACGGTCCGTCCAGAATTATTCGCTATGAGCTGCCCAAATACAGCGATGTGACGACGCTTACTCCAACTTCTGGCTACGACGACCCCACTGTTGATGATCCTGCCATTGATGATGAGGACTTCGCAGACTGGGTTGTTGGTGCTGGCACGCCTGCGGGTAATGTTGCCGTCCTGACCGATCATGTGACTGCGGTAAATGGTGATGCTACCGCCTGCCCTGGGGATACTGGCGACCCCACTGTTGATCCTTATGCGCGCTTACCCGCCGCCTCCGACAGCTTTTATATTTGTGCGCGCACTGGAGATGACGCAGATGCAGCAGGCGTTCGCATTGGTGGTAGTAATCAGAGTTTGATTGTTTATCTAACCGGTGACGTTAATAATGAGCCTTCTACTTTTGCCTCTAACGATGCTAGTAAGTTGCCGGCTATCCAGTCAGAAGTCTTAGTTAGAGGGGTCATCGAAAAACGGGCCGATAATTAACTTTGAAGGTTTCTCAACTTTATTCGTGACAACTTCATTCGGTTCATAACCATGCGTCTTTTAAGACCTCACCCTAAAAATACGACATCCGGATTTACCCTCTTGGAAGTTCTGGCAGTCGTCGTGATTGTCGCTATCTTGGGAGCGATCGCGGCACCCAGCTGGATTTCCTATGCCAACCGGCAGCGCATCAGCGCCGTCGAAAGCGATTTGCTGCAAGTGTTTAAGCAAGCTCAGCAAGATGCCATTCAAGAGCGCCGTAATGTCACGGTCACTATCAATACCCTCGAGCCGCTGCCTACAGTTGACACCGATGGCTTCACTCAGGTGATTGGGCCAGACGAATTAGCACCGAACACAATTGGCATGCTTGCTCTTGGACCTGTTCCAGGACCTTCGCAAATTACTTTTGACTACCAGGGCATGGTATCGGCAGATGATGTCCCGTTTGTCGTTACAATTAGCCCCGCTAATAGTAGTGCCCAGCAGTGTGTGATAGTTGCAACCATTTTGGGGACGCTGAAAACTGCCAGAGATGCCGAGTGCGATGCTCTCGCCCTCTAATCGGCGATTTCATTTAGCCTTGAGCTTTGTCATGCCGATTGGCTGACCTTTGTGCTGCTGTAATCGCTGGCATTAATTGGCGCATTTAGCTGTGAAACGCCTCTTTCGGTCTGAGACAAATCTTCAATCTGTTTGATTATCGAGATTTGAGATGGCCTGCAAGGCAACTCTTTCTAAACAAAAGACAGCGTCTGTGGCGCGATCGCTGGGGACAAACAAGTGGTCATGAAAGTAGGCTGACACCACGTTGCCACTGATGCCTTCTGCGGCTAGGGCTTGGGTCACCGTCGCGAGGAGCCCGACCGCAGCCAAACTTGAGTGGACTTTCAGCGTGATCTGCCGACACCGATAGTGGTAAGGCAGGTGAGCGCGATCCGCTTCGGCCTGCGGCAAGATTAATGTTGTGCCTTCCTGTTCATAGAACTGGCAAACGTACGATAGGCCCTGAGGTAAAGCTACCTCAGGGCCTATCGTACAAAAAACAAACACTGTTGGCTGCAGTTCAGGTTGCAGGGTTGCCAACAGTGTTGCAAGGTTCGACTCACCGATTGGCGGATTCATGGTAATTCATGCGAAAGCTGATGACTCTTGTGAGAACATGGCTCTTCACAAAGTCTGAAGAGTTCAATCGCAACTGAATCATCAATATTTGGCCAAGTTGATGCCTGCTTCACGCGCCATCGCGTTAATGCCCTTTTTTTCTAAGGTTTTGATCGCTTTTGTCGATAGGCGAAGCTTAACGAAGCGATTGCCCTGGGGCCACCAGACACGCTTTGACTGGAGGTTAGCCTCTTGCAATCGCTTGGTGCGGCGGTGAGAGTGAGAAATCGCAAAGGCATTGTTGGCCTTTTTGCCAGTCAAATCACAATGGCGAGGCATGAGGTTCTCCGGAACGCTTAAGTTTGGTCACGATTCTCGATTGTAAGCTAAATCTTTCTCAAATGGTGAGGGTTCACACTAAAAGTCGCCAGTATTTGCCTGTCTTATGGATGGCCGTGGCTGTCAGCTGCGGTCGTGGGGCAACGGCGTTAGCACTGGCGATCGCAGTAACATGGCTGACTGGCTTCTGATCAGACTGCGGTTCCTATTTGGTCTGCGCTTTGCGGATGGGATGGCTGCGCCGCTCTAGCCACAGCAGTAGCGCATTAATCGCAAAGGCTAAGACTGCTACGGTGATTGAACCGGCCCAAATCTTGTCAATGCGGTTCGTCTGAATGCCATCAAACAGCAGCTGGCCGAGGCCACCGGCATTAAACTTCGCGCCAATCGTGGCGATCGCGATAGCCACAACTGCGGCAATGCGGACACCGGCTACAAACACCGGTAGCACCAGCGGCACCTGCACCCACCACCACCGCTGCCACGGACTCATGCCCATGCCCCGTGAGGCTTCTAACACAGCGGGGTCAATGCTCGCCAACCCGACCGTGAGGTTACGCACCAAAATCACCTGGGTGTAGAGCACCATCGCCACAATGACTGACGTGGCGTTTAACCCAAATACCGGCACCAGAAAAATAATCAGGGCCAGACTGGGAATGGTGTAAATCACGCCGAGGGTGCCCATCACCGGCACTGATAGCCAACGATAGCGGGTAATCAGCAAGGCAATGGGGACGGCCACTGCGATCGCAATGATTAGCGTGATGCTCGTCATCTGCAGGTGCTGCCAAAGCAGCCAGCCGACCTCACTGGGATTGTTGAGCAGATACCCCACTAGCGATTAGCCTCGGCAGCGTAACTGCGAATATGTTCTAGCGTCAGCAGACCCACCGGCTTATCCTGATCCACGACTGACAGTTCGGGGGCACCGGTTTTCAAAATCAGCGACAGCGCATCGCGCAAGTTATCGACAGCGTTGACCGTCGGCTTACTGCCGTTTTGATAGTTGTCAGGCAGTGCCATCATGGCGGAGTTGACGGTCAACAGGCCCAACTGACGCACCATGTCATCGGCACCCAACAGTTCATGTACAAAGGGATCGGCCGGCTGAGTTAGTAAATTAAAGGGCGTATCAAACTGCACGATCTGACCGGCATTCATGACTAAAATGCGATCGCCCAGCCGCAGCGCCTCATCGACATCGTGGGAGACAAACAAAATCGTCTTTTGCAGTTGCTGCTGCAGTCGCAAGATCTCAGTCTGCAGCGCCGTCCGTGTAATCGCGTCGATCGCGCCAAAGGGTTCGTCCATTAGCAGGTAGGCCGGATCGCCCGCTAGGGCACGGGCAATGCCGACGCGCTGCTGCTGCCCGCCCGAGAGCTGAGCCGGATAGCGATCGCGATATTCTGTTGGCGGTAACTTTACCAGCTGCAGCAGTTCATCCACTCGCGCCTGAATGCGCGGATTGGGCCATTTCAACAGCTTGGGCACTACCGCTACGTTATCGGCCACGGTCATATGCGGAAACAGCCCTGATTGCTGGATCACATAGCCAATTTTTTGACGCAGCTTAGTGGGCTTGAGGCGCTTGATATCTTGGCCATCAATATAAATACGCCCGGATGTGGGCTCATAAAGACGGTTCACCATTTTGAGTAGCGTTGTCTTGCCGCAGCCCGAGGGGCCTAAAATCACCACCAGTTCCCCAGAAGCGACTTCGCAGCTGACCTGGTTCACTGCTGGTCGAGACATCCCAGAAAACTCCAGGGTGACTTGATCAAATTGAATGCTGCCCATAGCGTTGCAAGATAAATTGAGAAACTCGGAACAGGGAATATAATCGCTGGTGTGCATTGGGCAGCCAGCAGATAGCAAGCGGTCTCAGTGCTGTGCTCTCAGTGGCGTGGGCTACTCTGCCGCGTCTTCTGGCAACCAACCATATTCAACTAAAAAGTCTTGGGCAACTTCTTCGGGTTCGCGCGCCTCGCCGGTGACCTGATAATTGAGAGACTGCATGACCTCGTCTGTAATCACAGGTGACAAATCGTCTAAAATCCCCTGCACTTCCGGCATCGTATTCAGCAGTTCTTGACGCACCACTGGGGCGACTTGATAAGGCGGAAAGAGTTGCTGATCGTCCTCTAAAATCACGAGGTCAAAGGCGCTAATCTCGCCATCGGTGCCAAAGGCCACGGCGACGTCAGCTTCGCCATCGACTAATCCCTGATATCGCAGGCCGGGGTCAACGGCCTTGTAGCTGGCTAACTCAAAATTTCCGTAGGCAGCCTTTAATCCCGGCAGGCCATCTTCTCTGACCTCAAACTCCGGCGGCCCAATTAACACTAAGTCGCTGGCCTGTTCAGCAAAGTCAGAAATCGTCGTAATGCCTAGCTCTTGGGACTTCTCTTGGGTCATGGCCAATGCCTGGGTGTTATTCATCGGCGCGGGCGCCAGCCAAACCAAGTTGAAGCGCTCTTTGTACTGACTAGAGACTGTTTCAAACACCGCCTCTGGGTCGCTATCGGCCGGTGCTTTGAGCACCGTCAGCAAACCAGTGCCCGTATATTCGGGATACAGGTCAATTTCGCCGCTTTCGAGGGCGGCTTGGGCGACCGGCGTACCGCCTAAATTGAGCTTGCGTTCGACTTGGTAGCCGGCATCTTCGAGCACCAGCGCGTAGATCTCGCCCAGAATGAGCTGCTCGGTAAAGTCTTTAGAGCCAATGCGAATAGTCTCGCCCCCACCTGTACTCCCCGCGCAGGCGACGGCGATCAAGGCAGCACTGACCAATAAAGCAGTAGAGGAAAGCCATCGACGCAAACTTTTCATGGGTAGGCTCTTAACGGGTTGAAAAGGCTAGAGGGATACGACTTTGAGGATAACATTCAGCCACCAGTAGCCATTGAGTCAACCGATGGAGTTTTTCGAATATTTTGAGAAGAGGACGTGAGGAATGACAGTCAGGGAGTGAGGGGGCGAGGGAACAGGAGTCAGGTTATGGGGGTGAGCATTGGATGGGGTGCGAGGGGGGGAGCTAGATGGCCCACATGGTTTTTGCGATGGATGAGGGGAAATTTATGGGGTGCGCGGTTCGGCGGGCGGAGTAATGCCGCGCCGCACCAGTCCGGCATCTAGCGTTTGCAAAAACTCAAACTCTTGGGCTGGCAGGGGCCGATCGCCCGGTGGATGATCGGGAGCCAAAAAATCAAAAGCGGCTTTCAACTCAGTTGGCCCCATCTTGATAGGAGCCTCTAGATGACAGGGAATGACGCGCTCAAACTGCCATTGGGTGACGGCTTCGACCCAGGTGTTGACGGTGGTGCGATCGCGATTAAAGATCAGGGTTTGCAATACGGGGGCGACGAAGGGGCGACCGCCACCGTGCAGCGCCTCAAAGGCCGCTGGCCAGTCCGCTGCCCAGCAAAAAGGATAGAGCCCGAAGTAGGCCTGGCGTGATCGATCCGGCGCATTTTTAGCGTCCTTGAAGGCTTGAGTGAGGGTCGGGACGTCTAACGCACTGGGCTGAAAGAAAAAGGCGAAGAGCGCAATGCGATGCCAACCTCGCTGCCGGTTTTCGGGCGTATCGATCAGGGGCTCATCAGCGCGATCTCGGGCGTGAAACAGTAGTGGGTAGGGGTCGAGATCAAGCACGGCGGGGGGCGTGAACGGTACCGATACGAGTGCATCGGTGAGCAGCAGGGTACGGGTATCGCGGTGGAACAACGCCACTTCGACAAACGGGCCTAGCCCCAACTTGATCGGGCCTAACGTTGCCCAATCAAACTGGTCGGCAAAGGGGAGACGCCTGCCCTCAGATAATATCTGGGTCCGTTGGCGGGGCAGGCCGAGCCAGCTTAACGGCAGATTGAGGGGAAAGCTCCATTGGTGAGGTGCGACGTAGACATGAGCCTGGGGAAAGCGCCGGGCAAACGGGCCGACAAACACTTTATGTTCGATACCCGTGGTGGTGGACTGAATGATGTATCGCACCGGCCCGTATTGCGCCTCGAGCGATCGCACCTGACGAATACACTCTGGTGTCGGGGCCACTGGCGCATACACCAGCAGTCCCGACGGTTGCAGCCTGATAATCGTCATGCGAATGGGCACCACGACGTAAAAGATGCCCTGATATTGATCAAAGGTCCAAATGGTTGCTTTGACGACTTCTTGCATCAGGGTGGGGCGTTGGCCATAGGGATACAGCGGCACCACTGGCCAAAACGGCCAGGCCCACGCCGCGCGATCGCTCCGCCTAGCGACGGTGGTGTCTGAAGGTGATGTTTGCCTCGCCATAGTGCCTAAATTTGCCTTGCCCCTTTTGAATTGTAGAGATCTCTGGGCATCCGGCTTCTCCCAGAATCTCCGGTAAGTGGGTAATTCAGTGGGACGGCACCCACCGACATTGGATAGGATGATGACGCTTTCGTCCGCTGACTCCAGCGCCACCGTGGATAAACGCGGGCCATGCGTTACCTCTCAGGGTGGATCGCTGGGCTGGGTTAAATCGCCAAATCCCTTCGCCTGCAATAGCCGCTTACGGCGCTGTCGAGCTAACGCCTGGAGGTCAACGTTGAGATCGGTTTCATCGACAATTTCGCCCGTCAGCTCTTCTAAAACATCCTCTAACGTCACGACGCCTGAGACGCCGCCGTATTCATCTACTACGACAGCAATATGTTCCTGATTGGTTTGAAAGGCCTGCAGCAGTTTGTCGGCGCGCTCCGTTTCGGCGATGAACCGCACCGGTCGCTGCAGAGTACTGATCGGGTGTTCCCCTTGGTTTTGAATCAGCGCGGTCAGCAAGTCATCTTTCAGGGCAATGCCTTGAATGCGGTCAATATCTTCTTCGACTAAGAGAATGCGACTGTGCTGAGAGGCGATGATATCGTCCTTTAGATTGGCGATCGCCGCTTCTGCGGGTAAGTACGTGAGCTCGACCCGGGGGGTCATAATGTGGGCCGCCTCAATATCGTTGAGTCGAAAAACGCGACGAATCATCTCGGCCTCATCTTGTTCGATGATGCCTTCTTGATAACCAATCGAGGCGAGCAGCTTGATTTCGGTTTCGTTGGTAATAGGCTGACGGCCTTGGCGCGTAAAGGGGGCGGTGATGCGCTCTAGCAGCACCACGAGCGGCGTCATCGCCCAAGTCACGCCCTGTGTCGGCATCGCCATCATTAAGGCGATGGGTTGGGCATGCTGCTCCGCGAGGGTTTTGGGTAGGATTTCAGCGAAGACAATGACGAGAAAGGTGAGGATGCCCGAGAACACACCCAAGAGCGCATCGCCAAAGACGTCTGCCGCCACGCTGCCGATGACGATGCTGCCCACAATATTGAATAGGTTGTTGAGAATGACGATCGTGGCAATGGGACGATTGATCCGCTGCCGAATTGCTAGCAGGGCTAAGGCTCGGGGATGGCGTGATTGTGCCAGCTGCCGCGCCTTGAGAATTGACACCGATAAGAGGGCGGTTTCGGTGCCGGAGCAGAGGGCCGACCCAATCAGCATAATGAGCACGGCGATCGCGAGTTTCAACATCCTTCTCTAAAGTGAACCGTTTTTGAGGGGACACCGCTGTTATGATCCTGCTAATTCAACTGTACGCTGCAATTGTCTGTGTTTGACCCCATGACTGTTCCTGTGTTGGATGTTCGTCACCTGTCTGTGCAATTCAAAACCGATAGCGGCCTGATTCGCGCCGTTGATGACGTTTCTTTTCAAGTGCCTCGGGGCCAAACTCTGGGCATTGTGGGCGAATCTGGCTCGGGCAAATCGGTGACGGCGCTGACCGTGATGGATCTGGTGCCGAGTCCACCAGGCGAAATTACGGCGGGCGAGATTTATTTTTGTGCTGAGGACGGCGTACCTGCCGTTAATTTGCGCTCAGTCACGCCGCAAACGCTGCAAAAGCTGCGGGGCGAGCAAATCTCGATGATTTTTCAGGAGCCGATGAGTTCCCTCAATCCGGTCTATACCTGCGGGTTTCAGCTGGTGGAGGCAATTTTGCAACACCAGACCATCACTAAAGAGGCGGCAACGCAGCAGGCCATCTCGCGACTGCAAGAGGTGAAACTGCTCGACAGCGATGCTGAATTGATGACAGAAATCGCTGCGGCCTCCCCCGGCTGGGATGATCGGCAAGTTGCCGAAGCCGTGCAGCGCCGCAAACAAGAGATGCTCAATCGCTATCCCCATGAACTCTCGGGCGGACAACTGCAGCGGGTGATGATTGCCATGGCGATCGCCTGCGATCCGACGCTGTTGATTGCTGACGAACCCACCACCGCTTTGGACGTCACAGTGCAGGCGCGCATTCTCGATCTGCTGCGCGAACTGCGCGATCGGCGGGGCATGGGCATGGTTTTTATCACCCATGACCTCGGCATCATTGCCGAAATTGCCGATCACGTTGCCGTGATGTACCAAGGCCAAATCGTCGAATCTGGCCCGGTTTGGGATATTTTTGCCCATCCCCAGCATCCCTACACCAAGGGGCTTCTCGCCTGTCGGCCCTCACCCACGCAGCGCCTGCGTCAGCTGCCCACGGTGGCCGATTTTATGGAAGTGGTGCCGACGACCAACGGCGCCGTGCAAATTCGCGAGCGGTTGCCTGATCAAGCTGGGTTGGCTGCCTTTCAGGCGACAGTTTCTGCCGAGGAATCGGTGACCCGGCTGCAGGTCATTGAGCAGCAGGGGCCGCTACTGCAGGTCGAAAATTTGCGCGTGGGCTATCCGATTCGCGGGGTTTTTGGCAACACTCAGCGCCGTGTGATGGCGGTGAATGATGTTTCCTTTGCGGTGTATCAAGGCGAAACGTTTGGCCTGGTGGGTGAATCGGGCTGCGGTAAAACCACTCTGGGCAGAGCCCTATTGCAGCTGGTGCCGGCGATGGGCGGCCATATTTGGTTTGATGGCCAAGATGCCTTGGCGGCGCGCGGAGCGGCGCTGAAAAAGCTGCGGCGAGAAATGCAGTACATTTTTCAGGATCCCTTTAGCGCGCTTGATCCGCGCATGAGTGTCGGGGCAGCGATCGCCGAACCGCTGCGCATTCACAAGGTAGCCCGCAGTCGTCGCAATCAGCAGGAGCGCGTTGCCTATCTGTTAGAACGGGTCGGGCTTGACCCGGGCTGCATCAAGCGCTTTCCCCATGAATTTTCGGGCGGCCAGCGGCAGCGCATCTGTATTGCCCGTGCGTTGGCGTTAAATCCTCAGTTCATCATTTGCGATGAGTCGGTATCGGCGCTGGATGTCTCGGTGCAAGCTCAAGTGCTGAACCTGCTGAAAGAACTGCAGACAGAGTTTAAGTTGACCTACATTTTTATTTCCCATGATCTGGCCGTGGTGAAATTCATGAGCGATCGCATCATGGTAATGAATCAAGGTCAGCTGGAAGAGTTGGGGCCTGCCGACCAGGTTTATAACGAACCGCAGCAGCCTTACACTCAGCGCCTGATTGAGGCGATTCCGGTCGGCAACCTGGAACGGATTCAAGAATTACAAGCGGCTCGGAAAGGTGCGATCGCCCGCTAAAGCCGCAAAGGCGTGAAGCCCGCCAAGATAAAAGTCTAGAGCGTGAATGTGTCGTGTGCTTTGCGACCGAAGGTGGCTAATCAATGGCGGGGAACCCCTTTAAACGGTGCGGCGATTGCAACAGCAGCCACTGTTCCTAACCCCAAGCTGTCATCGTCGTTAAGGCCTGCGGTTGACAGGTTTCCAGTATTTTTCACACAATGAAGATGGCAGGATGTGCTTAATCTGCTGATACATGTTCATGCAAGCTAAAGACAGGACGAGTCTCGCTGCTCATAGCTTCAGTTGAAATCGGGAGTCTTTGCCCGCTCAAGGCTGCTTAAGCCGAGTTCCGACCTCATCAACCTGCTCAGATTCTCCCTGAAAATCTTTGCTGATTTCACCAATGGGCTGGTAATTGAGGGCACCTAAGTCAGGTGTGGCTTGATTACAGTGTTCATGGCTTCAAGACGGGCGTACTGGCTGTCAATTCTCCTGGATTCTCGTCGGCATCGTGATGTCTCGCTCACCCCATGCTCCCTCAAACAGCCTGAACTTTTCGGATTGGTTACTCAGTGTCGTCGAGTCCGAAAGTGATCGCTTTTTCAATAATTTGTTGATCGGCATCGTTGTGCACGCGGCTGATGGTCGGGTTGCCTACTGCAATGAGGCCGCTCAAAGCCTGTTTGGCCCCATTGCTGAATCGCCAGTAGCTCCAGACAATTGGGCGTACTGGAGCCAGCTTTACTTGGTCGGCACCGAGACACCCTATCCGCCGGCGCGGCTCCCGGCCACCCAGGCGCTGCAAGGGCAATCAGTCTGCCTCCAGGATGTCGAGTTGCATCGAGACGATGGCCGCATCCGGTTGCAGGCGAATGCTCTGCCGGTTCGCAACGAGCAGGGACAGATCACCCATGTGATTGTCGCCTTTGAAAACCTGACGGAGTCGGTATCACTTGCTGTCGCGCCGGCCCCCGATCTTCAGCAGTCGGTGCGTGAGGAGCCATCGCACCCAGCCACTCTGGCATCTGCGGGGCAAGCGCCGCCGCGGGTAGACGACGAGATGAGGCGACTGGAGACGGTCGCGGAGGGGCTGCCTGGGGGCCTCTATTCACTATGTGTCAAGGCTGATGGCACGCTTCAGGGCGAATACGTCAACCGCCAGATTGAGGCCATTTACGAAGCGCCGAGAACGGCGATTTTGCGGGCTCCCAGACGGTACTTGGGGCGGCAGATGCAGGCTGCCGATCGCCCTGGCTTTGCGGCGGCGATCACCCAAAGTACCGCTGCGTTGAGCGTGTTTGTTTATGCCTGGCGGACGGTGTCACCGTCCGGGCGACTGCGACATTTGCAGACCTATGCCCAACCCGAACGCCGCGCCAATGGGGATGTCTGCTGGCATGGCTGGTTGCTAGACGTTAGCCAACATCAGTGGTCTGAGCCCTGGACCCATCCGCAGGCCATGCAGAGCGAGGCGATTCTCAGAGCCATTCCTGATCTGATCGTGCGGCTCCGCCGAGACGGTCGCTTCATTAGTCGGGTGCGCAATAACCCTGACATTGATATGTTGCTCCCTGGTGATGAGCCGCTTGGGTGTCCCCTGGGGGACTACATGCCGGCAGCTGCCGCCGCTCAGCATGTGGCCTTCATTCAAACAGCGCTTGACGATCGCACGGTACAGATGTTTGAGCAAGTGCTGTCTGTGCAGGGACGGATACAGTACGAAGAAGTCCGCATTGTTCCCTGTGGGCCGGATGAAGTGCTGGAAATTGTTCGGGATATTAGCGATCGTAAACTCCTTGAGCAATCGTTGCGGCAGCAAGAAGAACAGCACCGCCGCATCATCGAAGCCCTGCCTGATTTGATGTTTCGAGTCACGTGCGATGGCTATCGGTCAAGCTATGTGCGCACCAACGCCACGATTGACTATATTGCTGATGACTATGACCCGATCGGGCAGCATCTGTCTGAGCATATGCCTGCTGAGGTAGCGCAGCAGCAGCTTGAGAAAATCCGTTTGGTCGCGACCACCGGTCAGATGCAGATGTTTGAGCAGCAGCTCAGGGTTAATGGCCGAGTCCAGTATGAAGAAGTGCGGATCATTCCCTACAGCGCAGAGGAAGTGCTCTTTATCGTGCGCAACATCACCGATCGCAAAGCCACTGAGCTGGCGCTGCAGCAGAGTGAGGCCGAAAACCGTGCCATTGTCGCGGCGATGCCCGACTTAATGTTTCGACTCCATCGAGATGGCACCTTTTTGGGATATTGCAAAAGTGGCAAGACTCACGATCTTTTAGAAAATGTGGCCGATCCCGTTGGGCATAATATTTTCGATTTTGCGGATACTTATCTGCATCAGAAGACCCACATTGAACGCAAAATGCAAGTCGTCAGCCAAGTGTTGGCCACGGGTGAAATGCAGGTGTATGAGCAGCAGACTTCCTTCAATGGCGACATTCAATACGAAGAGGTGAGAGTCGTTCCGAGCGGTGAGGATGAGGCGCTGCTGATGATTCAAAATATTAGCGATCGCAAGGTAGCCGAACAGGCGCTGCAGCAAAATGAAGCGCAAAAAGCGGCCATCTTGAAGGCGATTCCTGATCTGATGTTTCATATGCGTCAGGATGGTCTGATCCTCAACTATTTGAGCGGCGCTAATTTTGCTGATCTATGTGCCCCTGGGAGCAAGCAGATTGGGCACAACCTCAAGGAGTATGCCACCACCGATGCCTTGAAGCAGCACATCAACCAAAAAATGCAGGCCATGCAGCAGGCTTTAAGTACCGGCGAGGTGCAGCTTTATGAGCAGACCGTCGATATCGGTGGGGTGCCGCAGTATGAAGAGGTGCGAGTGGTTCCCGTTACGGCTGACGAAGTTTTGGTCATGGTGCGAGATATTAGTGAGCGCCGCCGCATAGAACTCGAACTACGTTCAGCCAATGAGCGATTAGCCGAGCTTTCGCTGACAGATTCCCTCACCACTTTGGCCAATCGCCGCAGCCTCGACGAGCACTTGGACCGTGAATGGCAGCGTTCTAGCCGCGAACAGCAGCCCCTCTCCTTTATTCTCTTTGATTTAGATTTTTTCAAACAGTTCAACGACGCCTACGGGCATCAAGCGGGCGACGATTGCTTGTATCAGGTGGCCCAGGCGGCGTTAGCGGCGGTTAATCGCGCCGCCGATCTGGTCGCTCGGTATGGGGGGGAAGAGTTTGCGGTGATTTTGGCCAATACAGAGCTGAAGGGGGCTTACACCATTGCCCAGCGCATCCGCGACAACATTGTGCAGCTCAACCTGCCCCATGCGTCTTCTCCGGTTCACGCGGTGGTTACTGCCAGCCTGGGCGTCAGTGCGATCGTGCCCTTACCTGAGACGTTGCCTAACGTGTTAATTCGTCAAGCTGATCAGGCACTCTATTCGGCCAAACAGGCGGGCCGCAACAATTGTCAGTGTTTTATCAGTCGTTAGCCGTGAGGGGACGCTTTAGAAGGTGTCCTTCAGTGGGCGCGATCGCTAAGCACAAAGTCAATACTTTTGGCACAGGGATTGAGAGATCTTTATGAGACTTTTAATAACGGCCATCGTCACCACAATCGCGCTATCGACTTCGGTATATGCCGATCCTGAGCTCCCTGCGGTCAGAAAGATTCAGTTTGATTTAGACCAGCTTGATGAGGCCGGGTTGTACGGCTTAGACGATGGCAAGCGATCGCTCAGTTACGAGTTTTGTGTGCCTAACGATTTGCACACGATTCGGACGGTGCAAGACATTGACCCAACGGTCATTATTTACCTACAGTCGCCGGGGCGCATTGGTTGTAGTCCGCTGGAAGTGTTGGCGATTGGCGAAACTTACCAGCCCAATTACCGTGACGTGTTGACTACTCTGGCCAGTCTAGACGCCATTGAAAGCATTGAACAGTTTTGGGGTGAGTAGCGGTTGGGCCGCGATTTTTCTCGTGCTCGGTCCTGGTGCCATCTTGGCAAGGCCGGAGAGCTGAGGAGCAGGGGGGCTGAGGAGCAGGCCAAATTTGTCGATTTGTCTCAGAGAATCGGTATAAAGACCGCTAGGATAAACGGGCCGCGACTCTTCACCTTGCTGCCCATGCTGTCTGACTATGCCACCTGTTTAGAGACGGTGCGAGCCCAACATCCCCTCGTCCACAACATTACGAACTACGTGGTCATGAACCTGACGGCTAATGCCCTGCTGGCCGTCGGTGCATCGCCCGTCATGGCCCATGCGATCGCCGAAGTCGAAGAGATGGTGGGCTTGGCCCAAGCGTTAGTGATCAACATCGGCACCCTCAGCGACGACTGGATTGTCGCCATGCAAAAGGCCGTGACCCGTGCCAGTAAACAGGGGATTCCCTACATGCTTGATCCGGTGGGCGCCGGAGCCACTCAGCTGCGTACGCGTACGGCTCAACAACTGCTCGCGATCGCCCCACCCGCCGTAATTCGTGGCAATGCTTCCGAGATTTGCGCGGTGGCCCAGGCTACAGTCAAAACGCGCGGAGTTGACAGCATATTAGCCGTTGAGGCGGCCCTAGAAGCGGCTCGTACCCTAGCGCAGCAATTTGGCACGACAGTGGTGATTAGCGGCCCAGTTGATCACATCATCAGTGCTGAACAGTGGGTCGAAGTGCAGAACGGCGATCGCGTCATGGCTCAGGTTACGGGTATGGGCTGCACCGCGACCGCGCTGATGGGGGCGTTTGTCGGGGCTGGAGGAAGGGGAGTGGCCTCGCCGTTAGTGGCTGCCGTGGCCACGATGGCGACCATGGGCGTCGCCGGAGAGCTAGCTCGACAGGAGGCTAAGGGGCCAGGTACCTTCGTGCCTCACTTTATCGATGCCCTGGCCCACCTGACGCCAGCCGATTTAGAGGCTCAGGCACGCATTCTGTCTCACTAACCGTAGCTGCCATTACACCCACAATCGTCTCAGAGCTTTTATGATCGGGAGGTGTTTTTTGGGGATGGGTATGGCTGCAAATGAAGTTTCGGCTACGACAGCTCAAGGGCAGGCGAGCGATCCGCGTCAGCTGTTAGCGGCGGCAGACCTGAAGCGTCTGAATGAACGCTCAAACGCGAAAGGATTGAGTCAGCTGGCCGCTCATTTGGCTGTGATCGTCATCAGCGGCTATTTGTGGGCAACTCAGCGAGAACACTGGGCGATCGCCCTACCGGCCTTGATACTCTACGGCCTCAGTTTGGCGACTATGTTTGCCGCCGTGCACGAATGCGTTCACCGCTCGGCCTTTGCCAGCAATCGTCTCAACGACGGTGTCGGCTGGTTGGCGGGTCTGCTCTCGGGCTACAACAGTACGTTTTATCGGCGCTATCACAAATGGCACCATCGCTATACCAAGGTGCCGGGTAAAGATCCAGAACTGGACGATTTGATCCCGACCACCCAGGCGGAGTATCTCTGGGTGATGAGCGGTATTCCCTGGTGGCTTGGCAAGATTAAGGGCCATTGGCAGGTCGCTATGGGGCAGTTTGAAAACATGCCCTACTTGCCTGAGACGGCCTATCAGGAAGTGCAGCGATCCACTTGGTTACAGTTGGCGCTCTATGGCGGCGCGATCGCCCTCTCGATCGCCGTCGGTCAGCCTTGGTTTTTGTTGTACTGGGTGCTGCCCCTAGCGATTGGTCAGCCGCTGCTGCGCTTCATCCTGATTGCTGAACACACCGGCTGCCCCGATGAGAATAATCCCTTGACCAATACTCGCACCACCCTCACCACTTGGCCGATTAGGCTGATGATGTGGAATATGCCCTTCCACGCGGAACATCATCTCTACCCGTCCATCCCCTTTCACCAGCTGGCAGCCGCTCACGATGAGCTTTCTCAGCACTTTGCTTATGTGGCTCCGGGCTATGTGGCGGTGAATCGTGCTGTCGTGGCCGATTTTGGGCCAGCGGCTTCATGAGCACATCTGCCCCATCATTCACGCTGAAAGATTTTGAACTCCAGTGTGGTGTCACTTTGTCAGAAGCCACGCTGGTTTATCAGACTTATGGGGAGCTGGCGGGCGATCGCGCCAACGTCATTCTGTATCCCACTTCCTACGGAGCACAGCATCCGGATATTGACTGGCTGATTGGCGAAAAGCGCATTCTCGACCCGACCCGCTACTTCATCATCATTCCGAATCAGCTCGGCAACGGCCTTTCCACCTCCCCCAGCAACGACTCGAACTGTGGCCTAGCAGAAGACGGTTTCTGGTTCACCCATTACGACAACATCTGCGCTCAGGAGCAGATGTTGCGCCAGGTCTTCGGGGTGGAAAAACTGGCACTGATCTACGGTTGGTCGATGGGGGCGCAGCAGGCTTACTACTGGGGCACCCATTATCCTGAGCAGGTGGAGCGGATCGCGGCGATCTGCGGCACTGCGAAGACGACTGACCACAACAAGATTTTTCTCTGGAGCTTACGAGCGGCCCTCACCGCCGACCCGATGTGGAACGGTCGTAGATTTGATGGCGTGCCCGATCGCGGCTACCGCGCCTATGCCTGCATCTATGCCAGTTGGGCCGCTTCGCAACCCTATTACAAAGCACAGCTCTATCGGCAATTTGGCTATGACTCGCTGGAGGACTATCTGCTGCGCAGTTGGGAAGCGGGCTATCGCCAGCGCGACCCTCATAACCTGATCGCGATGATCGACACCTGGCTCCGGTGTGACGTTGGCAATACACCTGTTTTTCAAGGCGATTACACCAAAGCACTCAGCACAATTCAGGCGCAAACGCTGGTGATGCCTGCAGACACGGATCTCTATTTCACGCCCGCCGACTGTGCCGCTGAAGCTGACCTGATCGCGAATGCTGAGTACCGCTCTATTCCCTCCATGTGGGGCCACCGAGCCGGCAATCCCTATCAAAACCCGGAAGATGAAGCGTTTATTCGACAGGCGATCGCGGCATTGCTGCAGCCCCAAGCGTAAGCTCATTCAAAACTGAAGTGTTGCTAGCGCTTTAGCCAGGAGAAAATCTGGCAAGGCGACTGACTGGGGCGGAGCAGCGGTCAGTTCAAGCGCCTCAACCACTGCCATAAGATTAGCTCCGTTGTCTTGGGCGCGATCGCCCCGGCTTTCTATCCCCTCAACATCCTCCAAAACATCACGCCGAACAAGTGAGCTTGGTAATGTCTGCTACTAACGGGGGCGACGTCTCGCTAGAAGATTGGGCTGCCTCAATCTCGTCAATTTTGTTTCCCTAGCCCCACTCTTCTCATCCCTATCCCTATGACTCAGGCCCTCTCTGATCTGGCTCGCGATCGCGGTATCCACTATTTCCTCATCTCCTTCACCGATCTGTTTGGCGTACAGCGAGCCAAATTAGTGCCGGCGCCAAGCATCGACACCATGGCGGTCAACGGGGCGGGCTTTGCCGGGTTTGCCGCTTGGCTCGATATGACCCCGGCAGATCCCGACATGTTGGCGATTCCTGACCCCAACAGCCTGTTTCAACTGCCCTGGCAACCTGACGTCGCCTGGATGCCTGCCGATCTTTACGGTGTCGATGGTGAGCCGATCCTCCAAACACCGCGTCTGGTACTGAAGCGGGTGCTGGCGCAGGCGGCGGAATTGGGCTATCAGGTCTGTACCGGGGTGGAATGCGAGTATTTTTTGCTGAACGCAGACGGCAGCGGTATTGCCGATAGCCGCGATCGCCAGGCCAAGCCCTGCTATGACCAGCAAGCATTGATGCGACAGTATGAGCTGATTCGCGAAATCTGTGATGGCATGTTGGCGCTGGGCTGGGGGCCATATCAAAACGATCATGAAGATGCCAACGGTCAGTTTGAAATGAACTGGACGTTTGACAATGCTTTAGTGACCGCCGATCGCCAGGCCTTTTTTCAATACATGGTCAAAACCATTGCCGAGAAGCATGGGCTGCAGGCCACCTTTAAACCCAAGCCGTTTCCGCATCTGACGGGGAATGGTTGTCACATGCATCTCTCAATTTGGGATAGCGATCGCCAGTCCAACCTGTTCCTCGATGATGAAGGTGAGCTGGGGCTGTCATCTCTGGGCTACCAGTTCATTGGCGGCTTGCTGCATTCCGGCCCCGCCGTCTGTGCTTTTTCGAATCCGGCGGTAAACTCTTACCGCCGCATTAACGCCCCCGTCACGACATCGGGAGCGACCTGGTCACCCAATACCCTCAGCTACAGCGGCAACAATCGCACCCATATGATCCGCATTCCCGAAGCAGGGCGCTTTGAGTTTCGCCTCGGTGACGGTGCCGCTAACCCCTACCTGCTGCCCGCTGCCGTGATCGCTGCTGGGTTAGACGGCATTGCCGCCAAACGCGATCCCGGCCCCCGCTATGACAACAATGCTTATGCTGATCCGCTGCCGCCGGGCACGGTGCAAACGTTGCCCCAAAGCCTGCTCGATGCCCTGCAACAGCTAGAGCAAAATACCGTTCTCCCTGCAAGCATGGGGCAAGATTTCACGGTCTCTTATCTGAAGCTGCAGCACCAGGCTTGGGCCGAGCACGTTGCCCAGATGACCGACTAAAAGCCAATAACCCTGACGAGTTATCGCTTTTGGGCGATCGCCTGATCACTAATTCAGAATTCAACCGGTGGCAGACGGAGCTTCTAGCTATGGTATAGAGAGACACTTTGCCCTAACCATGCTGCAAATTACCAAGCGCACCGCCATCCCCCTGAGTGAAATCGAACTCAGCGCCGTGAGATCGCAGGGGGCCGGTGGCCAAAACGTTAACAAGGTTGCGACCGCCATTCACTTGCGGTTTGACATCAACGCCTCGTCGCTATCGCCCTTGTATAAGGAACGGTTGCTCAAACTCAGCGATAGCCGCATCACTAAAGACGGCATCATCATTATCAAAGCGCAGCAGCATCGCACCCAAGAGCAAAACCGGGAGGATGCGCTCAAGCGCCTGCAACAGTTAATTAAAAGCGTCACCGTCACGCCCAAAAAGCGTAAGCCCACCAAGCCCTCTAAAAGTGCTAATCGCAAGCGGCTCGATCGCAAGACCAAACGCAGCCAAACCAAGGCCCTGCGCGGCAACGTCCGAGATTGAGCTGGGGCTAAGTGACCAAGCAGACGCGATCTACCGTGAGCCATGTCAGCCTGGCAATTGACGGTTGGCGTATCGCGCCGATCGCTCATCGGGCGTTGAGCGAGACAGCCAGCGCATCGAGCGAAAAAAAACAGGCAAAAGAAAGTCCTATGCGGTAACGTTCGCCTATGAGAATCAGTGAAAAGAACTACACCTTGATTTTCGATCTCAGAAAGCTTTTAGGCAACGATTTTACTTGGGAGAAACACTCATAGAAAAGAGCTTTAGACTTTACTGCATTAGCAGTAGTTGTAGGAACTCCTGAACTTTTCTCGAATCTTGCCAGATTGCATGTTGTCCAAGAATTTCGGAAGGAATTGACAGGGGATTCTTTTTGTAATTTAATGCCTCAAGCTTTTTTAGTTGGGTGATACTTTTTGGCAACGTACTCAATCGATTGTGGCCGATATCAAGCTCCTGTAGTTGGATGAGTTGAGCAATTTCTGACGGCAGTGTGCTCAGCTGGTTGTACCCAAGCGTTAGCTTCTGCAGTTTAACTAATTGACCAATTTCTGGCGGCAGTACGCTCAACTGGATTCTATTGAGTCTCAGTTTCTTAAGCTGAATCAATTGCCCGATTTCTGGTGGGAGTTCTTTCAGTGGATTATTGCTGATGTCGAGTTCTTCTAGCTGGGTAAGTTGAAAGAGTTCCGGCGGCAGTGCAGTTAGTCCTTTCGCCCTGAGGCTAAGCTTCCGCAGATTTGGAAGCTTCAGAAGTGCCGATGGAAACTGAATTAGTTGACTGCCGCTGATGTCAAGCTCCTGTAGTTGAATGAGTTGAGCAATTTCTGGCGGTAGTGTGCTTAGCTGGTTGTGCCCAAGATGTAGCTTCTGCAGTTTAACTAATTGACCGATTTCTGGCGGCAGTACGCTCAATTGGGTTCTATTAAGTCTCAGTTTCTTAAGCTGAATTAATTGCTCGATTTCTGGTGGGAGTTCTTTCAACGGGTTATTGCTGATGTCGAGTTCTTCTAGCTGGGTAAGTTGAAAGAGTTCTGGCGGCAATGCAGTCAGTTCTTTCGCTTTAAGGCTGAGCTTCCGCAGATTTGGAAGTTTCAGAAGTGCTGATGGAAACTGACTTAGCTGACTGCCGCTAATATCAAGCTCCTGTAGTTGGGTGAGTTGAGTAATCTCTGACGGTAGTGTGTTCAGTTGATTGTGCCCAAGCGTTAGCTTCTTAAGCCGAACCAATCGCCCGATTTCTGGTGGGAGTTCTCCCAGCGAGTTACTGCTGATGTCGAGTTCTTCTAGCTGGGTGAGTTGGCCAATTTCTAGTGGCAAAAC
>CALCCA010000095.1 GCA_937899725.1 uncultured Halomicronema sp. | reverse complement strand
GAGCAGGAAAAGCAGCGGGCCGAGCAGGAAAAGCAGCGGGCCGAGCAGGAAAAGCAGCGGGCCGATCGCCTGGCAGAAAAGTTACGAGAACTGGGTGTCGATCCAGAGGCCCTGTAAGGCCATGTTGGGGCAGTTTTTCATATTCAAAATAAATAATTTCGCTTTTGGGGTGATGGTTCGCTTTTGGGGTGGATGAGATCGCCCCGCATTCTCTACACTCAGTCCACATAAATAAGAACTGCTCTCAATTGAGGGGTTCGGCAATGTGTGGGGATAGTGACGGTAATGATGAACGTTTGGATATCGGTGCGGCTAGCAGTGCTGTTGGCGCTCTCAGGCGGGGCGATAGCTTTAGAGGCAACATCGGCAAATGCTGACGAAGATACAGCCGCTCAGGGGGCAGCGTTGACTCCGCAGACCGAGCAGGCAGCGACTATTTCTGACAGTTCTAGCAACGGAGAAACCGCACAGTCAGCGTCAACGACGATGCCTGATACCGCGAGCGCTGACGAGCTGCCACCTGCTGAAGTAGCCCCAACCGAGACCGCAGCGACGACGAATGAGTCAGCGACAGCAGCCGTTGTCAATGTTGCCGACCTCACCTCGGAAACGCCTGCTGCTCCGGCAGCGACGACGGTTGACGAATGGCTCGCCCAAATTGAAGCCTCGCTGACCCAAATCACTGGGGTGCAGATTGAGGAGACTGAAGCGGGGTTACAGATTGTGCTCGAAACGGCTGAGGGCGAACTGGCCATGCCCGCTACGCAAACGGTGGGCAATGCGCTGATTGCGGATATTCCCAATGCGGTGTTGGCGCTGCCGGAGGGTGACTCGTTTGAGCAGTTCAGCCCGGCAGAGGGCATTGCGCTGGTGCAGGTGACGAATGAACCGGGCGACCAGGTGCGGGTAGCGATTACGGGGACGGATGCGCCGCCAGTGGCTGAGGTGACGGCGACGGGGTTGGCGGTGACGCTGGGTGAGGCGGTTGCTGGTGCAGAGGATGACGCGATTCAGGTGGTGGTGACGGGGGAAGAAGATGAGGGCTATAACCCGTCGAGTGCAACTACCGCAACGCGGACAGACACGCCGCTACGAGATATTCCTCAGTCGATTCAAGTCGTGCCACGACAGGTGATTGAAGACCGTAACACCAGAACTGTGATTGAATCGGTCGAGACTGTAAGTGGTGTAGTGTACAACGGCGGCTTTGCTGATGCGCCCACTGGTGGTTTGATTATCAGGGGATTTAGTCAACCACAACAGTTTCGCAATGGGTTTCGAGATACAGATCGCGGTGGGCTAACTGGGATTGGGACAGTTGAGAGTATCGAAGTTCTCAAAGGGCCTGCATCTGTATTGTTCGGTACTGTGGAGCCTGGCGGTATTGTTAATGTCATTACTCGTCAACCATTAAGCGATCCTCAATACCAGCTTTCCTTTGAATTAGGTAACCGCTCCTACTACCAACCTGGCATCGACTTCACGGGTCCGCTCACAAGCAATGATTCCGTTCTATACCGCTTGATTGCGAACTATGAGAGTACCGATGGCTTCCAAGAATTTACCAGCCGAGAAGTAACTACCCTTGCTCCTACACTCGCATTCAACATTGGAGAAAATACGGATTTAAGCTTTTACTACGAGTACATAAACTATCTTGCCGATACCCCTGAAGACTATTCATTCCTCCTTAGCGACGGAAGCCGTCCGTCTCGTGACTTTTACGCTGGATACCCAGACTTATCTTTTAGGGACTTTACAACACAGAAGTTCGGCTACAGCTTCAACCACAGTTTTAATGAGAATTGGCAAATTCGTAGCAATCTTTCTGCTGCTTTATCAGCTACTGAAGAAGGTGTTTTGTTCGGCGACTCAATAACCGATGATCGTTTCTTAGAGTTCTTTGTAAGCGACCGAGAATTCACCAGAGATAATTATTACGCCAACGTCGAGGTCTTGAGTGAATTTGAGACAGGGAATGTCTCACATCAATTGCTATTCGGTGTTGACGGTAATTGGTACAACGATACCTTTGAATTCTCTACCGGCAATGTTCCCGCTCTAGATATTCAGAATCCGAACTACGATGTTACTACGCCTGTATACACACCAGCCTTTAGAGACGCTAACTATATAGATAGATATGGTCTTTATTTGCAAGATCAGATCAGATTTAGCGACAGCATCCAAATGCTGATAGGTGGACGTTTTGACTTGATCTCACAAAGGACTGAAGTAGAAGGTGAAGCGACTCAAGAGCAAGACGATAGTTCATTTAGCCCGCGCGTGGGATTAGTTTATCAGCCCAGTGACACAGTTTCTTTGTATACAAGCTACAGTCAATCTTTCGCGCCAACTTTCGATTCTAACCCCGGAGAAGACGCATTTGAGCCAACCGAAGGCACTCAATATGAGATAGGCGCTAAAGCAGATTTCCTTGACGGCAGGTTATCTGCAACATTGGCAGGTTATCAGATTACACGCTCAAACATTACGACTACCGATCCAAATAATCCTAATTTTTCAATTCAAGTGGGTGAACAGCGTAGTCGTGGCGTAGAGTTGGATGTGACAGGTGAAGTCCTCCCCGGATGGAATATAGTTGCGTCCTATGCCTACACGGATGCAATTGTCACAGAAGATAACGACACACCAGAGGGAAACCGATTAACAAATGTTCCTGAACACCAGGTTAGTCTTTGGACGACCTATGAAATTCAGGAGGGCGACTTGAAAGGGTTAGGCTTTGGGCTAGGGCTATTTTATGTTGGCGAGCGCCAAGGAGACTTAGCAAATTCGTTTGTCCTCGATGACTATTTCAGAACGGATGCCGCACTGTACTACCGTCGCAATCAGTTCAATGCAGCCATCAATTTTCGAAATTTGTTTAATACAGATTATTTCCGCGCTTCTGATGGTGGAAATTTGTTCTTATTTCGAGGGGAACCGTTCACTGTAACTGCTTCGGTTAGCTGGGAATTTTGATTTAGATTTGCCGAGGAAGTTTCAATAGTGAAGCATATGTTCAATATCAGGCAATACTCTAAGCGAGCAGTCATTTCTCTTCTAATATTGCTGGCTTCAGCCTTTACTTCAATTGCTTGCCACAACCAACTATCAGATCCAGTGCAGCCAGCAGCCAACCAATCACCTTGCTACACGGTCGAGCATTCAATGGGCGCGACGTGCGTACCCGATAATCTTCAAAATATCGTGACGCTGTATACGCCCCCCTTGGCAAGCTTGCTCGCTGTTGGAGTTGAGCCGATTGGCATAACGCCAGTTACAGGAATAATATTAGGCGAGTTTCCTGCGTATTTTCCTAATCAGGTTCATAATATAGAGCTGGTCGCTAATATCAGTGATGAACCTAACTTAGAAAAGATTCTTCAACTCAAGCCAGATTTGATTTTGGGTTGGAGCCATCATTCTAAGATATACTCTTTGCTGTCCAAAATTGCACCAACTTTACTGCCTGAAACTGACAGCGATGCAACTCTGTGGAGCAATTGGCAAAGCTACTTTAAATTTGTTGCGACATCGATCGGGAAAGAAGCTGAAGCTGAAAATTTCATAAGAGAATATCAACAGAGCATTTTTGATCTCAAGGCCGATCTGGAGAATAAGTACAATGACAAAACCATATCCGTAGCTCACATTAGTGATAAGTACGGTATCGCAGCCTATGCCAATAATTCTTTTTCTGGTTCTATTTTGTCTAGCCTAGGCCTAAAAAGACCAGAGTTACAAGATAAGAGTGTTCAACCTAGAGGCGCAATTGAAGCCATATCTACCGAACGGATCGATTTAATCGACGGCGATATTTTATTTGTTTTGACCTTCAGCGAGAATGACACTGAAACCCTTGAAAATCTTTTGGATAGACCTTTATGGAGGAATCTTAAAGCCGTTCAGCAAGAACGAGTATATTTTGTCGATGGGTGGACTTGGGTTGTACCTAATCCATTAGCCGCTCAGGCAGTTGTCGAGGATTTACGCACTTATCTGCTTGGTTCTCCTTAACATCTTTCTCTTAGATAACGCTTACAAGTCTATCGAGAGTTATCAAATTGTAAAACTCAACCGGCCCAGTCCCGTAAACTAAAAAACTGCATATTTTTAGTTTTTAGTGAGGTGTCTATGTGCGATCGCAACTAGAATTCGCTCCACTGGTCTTTACAAAATTCTCCAGACAATTGAGGACTGTAAAGTGAGATCGCTACCACCTAACCGTCGTCAATTCATTCACTTTCTTAAACGCCTGATCTGCTGTCATCAAACTTGCTGAATGATGGAGTGCGATCTGGTCGCCTTCATTCGCCAACATCTTCTAGCACTTGTGCATACAGAGACTCATCAATCCAGAATCCAGCTTGCTGCACCAAAGCCTCCAAAATTGGCTTGATCGTTGAGACCAGCCTTAGCACCTTAGCCGTTTTCAAAACTCCTAAAATGCCTGTGATGTTTAACCCATATTGCACCGCGACTAAACGCCCTAGCCGCTCATCGATCAACAATCTATCAGCCTTGAGTTGCAGCGCCAGTGCAATTGCCTCTGCCTCACCGTCATCTAACGCTTCTTTCAGTTTTTTAACCAACAAACTATCTGTGGGTACTTGCACACTCAACCAGGTTGCCGAGGTGTAAGCGGTCAGATCAATGCCAAAGTTTTGTAGTGCCCGCACCTCTTGGTCAACCGCAGGTGGAACCACCACTTGCTGATAGATCCGCTGAATCAGTTCAAGCTGTCCTACAACCAACAAATTGCTAATGGCAGAAGTATCACTAACAACAATCATCGCCAATCATGCTGACGCAAGCTGGCGATATCTGCCTGATAATCGTCTAGCCCATAGTGAACAGGAATCTTGCGACTTGCGAGTAGTTTTTGGAACTCAAACTGGTGCATTCCCGCAATTTGAGCCGCTCTGCCCAAAGTCACCCGCTCCCACTGAAACAAGAGAACCGCAATCTCGCGCAGCAACTCAGCCTGAGTCAACTCAGCGGAGTGAGCAATATCACCTGGGATGTCAATCGTAATTTTCATACCCCTGCCTCATGGCTGATGTTTTAAGCCCTCGCTTTTCCATTCTATTCATTGGGTCATACCGAATTCTCCATCCGGTAATTGTGCTTTGCACATGCTAGGGGCTGTCATCATTTAACGGTCAAGTCCTTATGCAGATAGCGTTTCAGCCCCTAGTTTGGTTTGCGAATCGGGCGCGGTCATGCTTATACCGCCAGCATTCTGCTTCTACTTGATGACGCGCCCTAGGCAAACGCTCAATCGCTTGAATCAATTCTTGTTTTGGAGTCATAGCCATGTCGTTCTCACAAAAGAGACTCAAACGTTTGCATTTTAATGATGGGCAATCACGTGGGCGATCGCCTCGACACAATGCCCCACGCCACCACTGGCACATGCGCTAGAGGCTTCTGCGATCGCATGGCTCCCATGACTGACGACTTGCCCAACGGCCCGAACATCGCCGCCATCCGGAATGATGGCGCCCACATCACAACCGGTCAAATCCACCTCAGGATTTGGCCTTTGAGACAGCCTTTGCCGATTGCGATAGACATCGGCAAAAAATAAGCCAACTCCCAACGCTATGAATGGGCCAATCAGCAGAGTGAGAAACATTGCCAGCACCTAACGCACGTTTAGTCCCAATTGTAACTTGAGCAAAACTTAGAATTTATGGCCATCTCTAAGCCTCCCCTGCGGTGTCTACTCCGCTACGCCAGACGCTGCCACCCTCTGCTCCATCGGTCGCACCCTGTTCGACTTCGCGCCTTCTTGACTGATTAGCCGTGCCTGTATTCAGTTGTGGGTCAATTCTTTTCTTTTAGCGTTTTTACATATGGATAACTCAAAATTTTGCGATCCACTGTTGCCAATGCAATATCGTAGCGCCTGGCAATCGCGACTAAAATTCGATCCGCTGGATCGTTGTGAAATTCTCCAGGTAATCGCGTACTGGAGATCGCATCAATCGGATTCAAAGATTCAACAGTAATACCGGGATAAGCCTGTGCCATTTCATACCATTCGTCTATTGGCAAAGGCAGATTCAACTTTCCCAGACTAGATTTGACCGCAATTTCCCAAACCGAAATAGCAGACACCAAAATTCCACTGTGTGATTCTTCTACAGCAACTTCAGACTGTGTTGAACTCGGTAACCGATTGGGATCATGAAGCCACCACAACCAAACATGAGTATCCAACAAAATCATTCACTCAGGGCTTCCCATAGTTCTGACATCGGTTCATCAAAATCCTCGGTCATGACGAGCGGTAGCCCTCGAAGCGGATAAGCCGAATTGGAGGCTTGCTTATTTCGTTGTTGTGCAGCCGCTTGGGGTGCTGATTGCATCACCTTGAACAGTTTGAGCATTGCCTGAATCAAGTTGTCAGGCGATCTCTCAATGACTTGAATCAGTTCCTCTTTTGGCGTCATCGTCCTTTGTTCCAACGACCTCGCATTTCCCCGAAATCCATCTTTATGCTGTCATCATAACCAATGGTTAACTGCTCTACGCCTCCCTTACTGCGTCTACTCCGCTACGCTAAACCCTTTCAATCCCAAATTGCCGCCGCCACCGTCTGCTCTATTGGCCGCACCCTGTTTGACCTCGCGCCCCCCTTCCTGATTGGCGTTGCGGTCGATATCCTCGTTCAGCCAGACGCCTCCTGGCTGGCCCGCCTGGGCATTCAGAATGTCTATACTCAACTGCTGGTGGTTTCGGTGCTGACCGTGCTGGCCTGGGGCCTCGAATCGCTCAGTCAATACGGGGCCGATCGCCGCTGGCGCAACCTGGCCCAAACCCTGCAGCACGAGCTGCGCGTCGATGCCTATGGCCACCTGCAGCGGCTAGAACTGGCCTATTTTGAAGACCGCAGCACCGGTACCCTGCTCTCGATTCTGAACGATGACATCAATCAGCTAGAGCGCTTTTTAGATACGGGTGCCCGCGACCTGATCGACTTTTTTACCCGTGTTGCTGCGGTGGGTCTCAGTTTTGTGATGCTCGCCCCTGGCATTGCCTGGCTGGCGATGGTGCCGATTCCGTTCATTTTGGGCGGCACGTTTTGGTTTCAGCAGCGGCTGGCCCCGCGCTATGGGGCAGTGCGCGATCGCCACGGCTTAATCAACGCCCGTCTGGCCAACAACCTCTCTGGCATCGCCACCATCAAAAGCTTTGCCACTGAAGCTTACGAGCAACAGCGCGTTCACCAAGACAGTGATGCTTATCGCCAGAGCAATCGGCGCGCGATCGCCCTCAGCACTGCCTTTCAACCGCTGCTGCGATTTCTGATTTTGCTGGGCTTCGTCACCACGCTGTATCTGGGTGGGCGAGCGGTGCTAGCGGGCCAGCTCAGCGTCGGCACCTACGGTTTTATGGTGTTTATCGTGCAAGACTTGCTCTGGCCCTTTACCGAACTGGGCGAGATTCTCGATGAGTATCAGCGGGCGATGGCTTCGGTACGGCGGGTGATGGGGCTGCTCGATCACCCCGTCGAGGTCTCTGTAAACCAGCGTCACGAACCGCTGCCACCGGTTCTGCATGGCGCGATCGCCTTTCAGGAAATCACCTTTGCCTACCAATTACGTCACCCGGTAATTCAACAGCTCTCTTTACACATTCCTGCCGGAACCACCATTGGCATTGCGGGGGTGACCGGTTCCGGCAAAAGCACCCTGGTGAAACTATTGCTGAGATTTTACACGCCGCAGCAAGGGCAAATTTTGATCGAGGGTCAAGACATTCAAACCTTTGATCTAGCTCACCTGCGCCGCAGCATTGGCTGGGTGAGTCAAGACGTGTTCTTATTTCACGGCACGGTAGCCGAGAATATTGCCTATGGCAGCTTTGCGGCCAGTCAGCCCGAGATTGTGCAGGCAGCCAAGTCAGCCGAGGCCCATGACTTTATTCAGCAACTCCCTCAGGGCTACGACACCCTTGTTGGCGAGCGGGGCCAAAAACTCTCTGGCGGGCAGCGGCAGCGCCTGGCGATCGCCCGCGCTATTCTCAAAGATCCCCCGATTCTGGTCTTGGATGAAGCCACGTCAGCGGTGGATAACGAAACCGAAGCAGCCATTCAGCGCGCCCTGACGCAGATTACTCAGGGGCGGACGACGATCACGATCGCCCATCGCCTTTCCACCATTCGCCAAGCGGACTGCATCTATGTGATGGATAAAGGCCAACTGGTCGAGTCTGGCACCCATGAGCAGTTGTTGCTCAGTGCTGGCGTCTATGCCAAGCTCTGGCAGGTGCAATCGGGTGATTGGGTGCCTTCGGCTGAGGTGGATACTCGCACGTCACCCATTTGATGGAGATGCTATCGGTGCAGGGTATCTATCGGGTTAACGCCAATGCTTTGTTCGGAGCGATAAATATGGGACGTCGCGGCAAAAACGTTTCCCCCCTGACGCTGAACTATGTGACCGACGCCAGTCCGGTGAGGACCAGACTGCGGAGTCATTTTGCTAAGACACTGAGGATCAGAGTGCTTTTAGGGGGGCTCAGCAAAGTGGTCAGCACTCTATATTCTGGCCAAAGCGCCATAACACACCACTGGGATCATGCAAGATAAAATCCCACATGCCCCAAGGCTGTTTGACGATGTCGGTGACGGCGACCCCATATTTCTCAGTCACTCCAGATGATGAGACCTGGTCATGCCAGGCGTTGATGTCTTCCACCAGCACGTGCATCATGAAGTTATTGGCATGTTGAGGCTCGTAGAAATCCTGCAGCAAAAAACTACACTTGCCATCGTGAAAATAGGCTGTCCCCTGGATGTCGGATGCCATCGTAAACCCTAAATCTTGGTAGAAGTTTTTCGATCGGGCAAAGTCTTTGGCCGGTACGAAGGCTTTGATTTCGACGAGATTGAGATTTTTCATGATCGGCCCCTAAGATGTTTGGTCAATTCAACTAGGCGACTATTGTCATCAAACGGAGTCACCCAAAAAAAGAGCAGTCAAGCTCAATTGACTGCTCTACTACGGAGCGGAACGACGTCTGAGCCGGCTCACTACGGTTGGGCTGTCCACTCATCTGGATTGAGATTAGCGACGAGTTCAAACCCTTGACCATCGAGCCTGGCCACGTAAGCTACACCTGGCGGCCCCGGATAGATATCGGTAGCGGCGTCAAACCCATCGTCATGGCCGATCAGCACTGTGTTTAGGTTCTCTGTCGGTGCCGTTGTGCTGGTACCGACACAAGCGGTTATATCAGCAACCGTTCTATGGGCTGCAAGGCTCTTTTCATCACGTTTGGCTGAAAAACACCGATGACTAACAGGTGCACATCAGCGTAACTTTAACGAGAAATGATGTCAACAAAATGTCCTGCTGAAGTTATAAAAATATTGAGAATCCGCAAAAAACTACGCTGCATTGAGCAATTGTCATGTGCTTATTAATTTTTGTGGTTGAGAATTATTCTCGCTACATTTCTGGCGTCACTCAACCCACTGGCGCATCAGGTTGGCCAGGCTTTTAGAGAGCAGGTCAAACTCATTGGACTTGCCCGATTGGGTATAAAGCGATCGCCGCACCGTATCGAGGTCAAATAGCAGCTCTCGCTTAGCGGCATCGCGAATCCAGCTCTGCACCCAGCCCACCGCTACCAGGCGAGTGCCTTGCGTGACCGGCTCGACGCGATGCAGGGTTGATGACGGGTAGATGATCGCTGTTCCGGCGGCTAGCTTGTAGCACTGCTCATCAGCGGCCCCTTCAACCACGAGTTCACCGCCGTCATAGTCCTGCGGTTCAGAAAGAAACACCGTAAACGACACGTCAGAGCGCTGATTGCCCATCAGCGCATTATCCACATGGCGACCGTACTCCATGCCGGTGTCATAGCGACTCAACAAGAGCGAATGCACCTGTTTGGGGCGAACGGCGGCCTGAAATAGGGGATGTCGCGTCAAGGCCTGCCGCATCAGCTCGCGCACCTCTTTGGCTTCAGTGCCTTTGATTTGCTGGTTGTGTTTGACCTGCTTGGCGTACCAACCCGCCGTCAGTTTGCCATCGATAAATTCGGCAGTCGCCAACGTGGTCTGCACCTGGGACAGTTCATCGGCAGACAAGACATCCGGAATTTGAAAGATCATGGCCTATCGGGGGCAGAGGAGAGCAAGGGGGCAAGGGGGCAAGGGGGCAGAGAGGGGAGCAAGGGGGCAGCAAGGGGAGTAAAGGGGGCAGAGAGGGAAGAACGTTGAGCGCATCCACTTGGAATTCTCCCAGCTCAGCCACAATCGGGTCAATTTCGACCCTGGCGACGATAGGGTATTCATGATTGTCGTCGGCAACCACGGTCTACGTCTTGGAACGCACTAAGAATTCTAAGACGCCACGGCATTGTCGGGATTCGGGGCCGTCGCCACTACGCCCACCCCATTGACGCTGACATGGGTGCCGCGATCGCCCTGGTCAGGGAAAAAAACACCGCCGTTTGCTCCGTCATGGCTGAGTTCTCCGCATCGTCGGATTTGGCCAGGCACCTGTGGCACCGATGCCTTTAGTCGCCATCATGGAGCCAATCCGCGATCGCGGCTCCATCAACTCTAATGGCTAGCATCTTAATGCAAATCATTCCTATTGCAATTTTGCCAGATGCCCACACCAGAGCAACCCTTGACCCAGTGATTGACGTAGCCGCCTTAGACAGACATGGATCGCTTCAGAGGGTAGCTTCAAAGGCCTCACAGTTGGCCTCCGCTCAAACCTAACAAGAATAATTTTCATCCCTAATTGAATACAGGCAGGTTGCTTGATGGGAGCACAGCCACTGGAGCCATCAAGGCCAAGCAACCGGTAACGATACCCTACGCATTCGCACTCGCCGCAATCTTCCAGCCGTGTGATCGCATGTCCCTATCCAAAATTTGTCAAGGCTTTAGCGCTTCAGCGCCAGGGTCAGCCCATCGGCGATCGGCAACATGCTCAGGTCAATGCGATCATCTTGGTGCAGGGTTTGATTGAGGTTTCGCAGGGCGATCGTGTCGGGGTCGTCGGTGATATCGGGATCGGCTACATCCCCACCCCAGAGAACGTTATCGATCGCGATGAGCCCCCCAGGTCGGAGCAATTCTAGAGACTTCTCGTAGTAGTGGCGGTAGTTAACTTTGTCAGCGTCGATAAAGGCAAAGTCGAAGGTGTCTGCCTGGCCGTTGGCGAGGAGCGTGTCGAGGGTGTCGATCGCAGGGGCAAGGTGCAGGGTGATTTTGTCGGCAACGCCTGCGGCCTGCCAGTAGCGACGGGCGATCGCGGTATAGTCTTCACTCACATCGCAAGCCGTTAGGGTGCCGTCTGGGGGCAATGTCAGCGCCATGCACAGGGCGCTGTAGCCAGTAAAGGTGCCAATTTCCAAGACTTTTTTAGCGCCCATCAGCCGTAACAGTAAGGCCATAAACTGTCCCTGATCGGGCGCGATCTGCATGCCGCCATTCGGATGTTGAGCCGTCTCCTGACGCAGCTGGGTCAAGATTGTGGGTTCGCGCGAAGAAACCGCGAGTAAGTAATCATAAAGTGATGACTGGAGTTGACCTGATGAATCAGTGAGTTTCGAGAATTTAGCAGACAACAAATATTCTCCTGCGATGAATGGTAAATATTGTCAACGCTTGAAAATTTCCTCTAAGGAGCAATGGTAATTTTGGCAAACGAAGAGAGTAATTTAGCGTATTTTATGGTGAGTTAACCAGATATTTAAATAAGTCATCAAGCACGGCGTTGACACCTAAAATGCTGTGATCGATATACCAATGATCTAAATCAACTGGGTAAACTTGGTTGTTCTTCACTACTTCTAGTTGTTGCCAAAGAGGACTTTTCTGCATTTCAAAAATTGAATTTTTATCATCCTCATTGCGTCGATTGACGAAGAATAAAACATCACCATCAATCGTGTCTAACTTCTCTAGAGAAATGACTTCGGTATAGTCAAAGTCGCCAATTTGTGATGGCGGTCGCTGAACACCAATGTCATCTAGAACAATACTTGTAGGATACTTCGAACCGTAGGCCCAAATCCCAAAATCTGCTGTCATAGTTACAACAGAAATAAAGAGATCAGTACGGCTTTCTCCCAGAGTTTGTTTTAACTCATCTACCCGCTGCTGATAATTATTTATTAGCTGATCTGCAATATCTTCTTTGCTTAACATTTTGCTTAGGGTTATCAATTGCTGTTTCCAAAGAACATCATTATGCATGATGACGGTAGGCGCTATTTGGGAAAGCCGTTGATAAAAAGTTTCCATATGACTACCGGCTAAAATTAGATCTGGCTTAAGCAACAAAATCCTCTCTAAGCTCGGTTGAGTTGTCGAGCCCACATACTCAACCCCCTCCAATTGATTTTGGAGATGCTCTGGGAATGGTTCAACAGCATTCCATCCAGAACTAGCGGCAATTGGACTAATGCCAATTGCTAAAAGATTTCCTAGCGCATTACCCCCGCCCAGCACGATCACGCGCTGAGGAACAAGAGGAATACAAGTTTCGCCTACCGCGTTCTGCACAGCTCGACATTCTGCTTCTTCTAGCTGTGCATTTGTCATGCTGCGATCAACCTGTCCAGTACAGGCCAAAACCACCACAAACATTAAGACACTCAGCAAGAAAAGGGGAATGAGATGACGGAACTTGGTCATAAACGATTGCCTCAGATAGAAGTACCACCTAAAAGAAGAAGTACCACCTAAAAGAAAATGATCGAAATCAAATTAGAATTCCCAACGAATAGAACCGGTAATAGCAAAAGGTTCGCCTCTAGTGACATTGAATCGGCTAGAGCTACTGCTGGCATAGTCTATGTCGAACAAATTGCGAATATTGATTGCGGCATTGAAGTAATCGCGTCGATAGTAGAGGGCTGCATCAGTCCGCAAATAATCATTTAGCTGAAATGAGTTATTTATATCGACTTGACGTTCACCGACATAAAATAACCCTAGGCCAAATCCTAAACCTCGCAAATCACCCGCCTGAATTTCATAGGTTGTCCAGAGGCTAACTTGATTTTCGGGTACGTTTGGCAACCGATTTCCCTCAGGAATATCGTTATCTTCAGTAACTTCCGCATCAGTATAGGCATAGGAGGCAACGATATTCCAACCAGGTAGTATTTCACCCGTAATATCTAGCTCTACTCCTTGACTCTGTTGTTCGCCAGTCTGAATCGAAAATGTTGGGTTGTCAGGGTCAGTAGTTGTAACGTTGGATTTAGTCAGATAATATCCAGCTAAATTGGCCGAAAGTCTGCCATCCCAAAAATCACCTCTCACACCGATCTCATATTGGGTACCTCTGGTCGGCTCAAACCCCTCACCATCGGCATCCGTTCCTGAAGTAGGTACAAAAGAGCTACTGTAGCTAGTGTAAAGCGACAATGTATCGCTAGGCTGATATACAAAACCAATGCGAGGGCTAAAAGCACCATCACTTTGAGTAACGACGCCAGGCGTAAACACTCCAAACTCATCGGTGTCAAATCTACTGTATATCCAGTCATAGCGACCACCAATCAATAGCTTTACATTGTCGCTAAACTCAATCTGATCTTGAAGGTAGAGCCCGTATGACTCAATAGTGCCTTCACTTTGCCCAAATGGCTGATAGTCTGGCTCGGAAACATCATAATTAGGGCCAGAAATATCTAAACGAGGCAGATTCGTGTCAAACAATCCTAAATAAGTATCGTATTCAATGTTTAGGTCGAATCCTGCTAGAAGTTGATGTGAGATCGAGCCGGTTTCAAACCTGCTAACCACATCAATTTGTCCAACATAATCAACATTTGTGTAATCAAGGTCGTAAGCCTCTATCGCTAAAAAGCGATCATCGGTTATGGAAGTAGCGAACACTTCCCCATTTCGGGTCGCGCTCGAGATCACTCCAAAATGGCCACGCATTTCTAGATCATCACTAAACTCGTGGTTTAAGGTGGCACCAACTCTATGCGTAGTGACATTGACGAATGACAAATCCGGATAGGCAAGATAGCGATCACGAGGGGTCAAGCTACCGTCACTCAGAATTGTAGTGCCGCTGATTGCAGGATCGGCATTGAAATCTAGGTACTCGTAATACAAGCCTAGCTCTGTATGATCGCCAATATTAAACGTCAATGAGGGAGCCACCGTAGTGAAGTCCGTCTCGACAAAATCTTGAAAGCTTTCCGCTCCTTCATAACTGGCAATGAAGCGGTAGAGCCCTGTAACATCTTCTCTCTTTACAAAGGGCCCCGATAAATCAATGCTGGGTTGATAAAATCCAAAGCTGCCGGCTTCGAATGCCAGACTGTAGTACGGTTCATCTAGGGGTTGTCGAGTAACCACATTGACGATTCCACCCGGTTCTACTTGCCCAAACAAAACTGAAGCAGGTCCCTTGAGTACTTCTACCCGTTCAATCGTATCGGTGCCACCTGTAAGCTCAAATCTAGACACGTCGCGATAACCATTGCGAAAATTCCCGCTTTGTTCAAACCCTCGAATCGTGAATGATTGTGCAGGAATACCGAAGTTGTTACCTCGGCTAACAACTCCACTAACGGTTTCTACCGTTTCCAGCAGATTTCTGGGGTTGCGGTCTTCAATTATTTGTCGTGGAATAATTTGAATCGATTGGGGAATATCGCGCAGGGGCGTATCCGTTCGGGTTGCTGTTGACGCATTTGAGGGGTTATAGCCCTCATCACCTTCGCCTGTCACCACCACCTGAATCGCGTCATCCCCGGCACCAGCGACAACCTCACCCAAGGTCACTGCCAAGCCCGTCGCTGTGACCTCTCCAATCGGTGGGGCATCCGTCCCCGTAATCGCGACTCGCACCCGATCTCCCAGTTCATTCGTCACACTGACCAGGGCAATGCCCTCTGCTGGGCTGAACTGTTCAAATGAGTCGTCACTCGGTAATGCCAGCACCGCATTGGGAATGTCGGCAATCAGCGCATTGCCGACGGTCTGTGTGGTGGGGGTAGCGAGTTCACCTTCAGCGGTTGTCAACACAACTTGCAAGCCCGCTGCAGTCTCTTCCACTCGCACATCGATAATCTGCACCAGCGAAGCTTCAATCTGCGCGACCCATTCATCGACAGTGGTCGCCGCCTGAGAAGTCGAGGGTTGAAGGGTGGGATGGGTAGACACATCAATCGGGTGTTCGGCCTCGGCGACGGGTTCATCCTCCAGTTCCTGGGCGGTTGGCACAGATGTCTGGTCTGCGGGAGGCAGCAAGGGCTGGCCGGCGATCGCCTCATCCACCGGCTCACCCTCGGACTCCGTAACCATTTCACTTGCCTGTGCCTGCAAGGGCAGCCCGACCAGGACAACGACCACAGCCGCTAGCAGGTGGGGCGATCGGAGCCCCATGATCAAATCTGCCTGACAATTTTTCTGGAACTCTGACCGACGCATATCCACAGACCTCACACCAATCAAGAAATTTTCTCAATAGAGTTGAGGATAGGCAGTTTGCCCATTCGAGTGTTGTTGCAAACGGATTATTTTTTGTTGAATCGGGATCTTTTTCAACGGCTAAATTGACGACGATACTCACTGGGCGTCAGCCCCACATGGCGTTTAAAGGTGTGGCAAAACTGACTGGGGCTGGCATGGCCCACCCGATCCGCAATGTGGGCAATACTCAACTCGCGCTCCTCAAGCAGCCGCTGCGCCTGTTCCATCCGGCAGGCTTGTACATAGCCAAACACTGTAGTGTCAAAGAGTTGACGAAAGCCCTGCTTGAGCTTGTAGTCATTCAGCCCCACCTGTCTGGCCAAAGCTTGCAGCGATGGTGGTTGCTCAAACTGGCATTGTAAAATCTCTTTCGCCTGTTGCAGTTGTTCCCGATCTTCAGGGCGCAGGCTGGGCGGGGTTGGGGTAACCCCCGATCGCTCCGTTAGCTGATGAAACTGTATAGCCAGCAGTTCCAGCGCCTTAGCCTCTAGATACATACGCTTGGTCGGGCCATGATATGGACAGTTTAAGATTTGCTGTAGAACCGCTGACATGGCCGCTGTCGAACTCAAAGACTGGTGAAAGCAATTAGCGGACTGGTCCTTCATGAGTTCCCTAATTAAGGGAGACGGGTTTTCTTCCGCTGGACCAAAGGTGCGGAGCTGCTCAAAATCAATCGTAATGGCGACGCGCTGAAGCTGCTGCTCAGCCGGTCGATATTCCAGGCAACGCGCTCCTGCCAGGTAGCAGAGGCAGTTATCCCCAGCAGTTTCTTCCCGATCGTCTTCGCGCTCCAGGCCGGGATTAATCATGCGCTGACTACCCGCTAGATAAAAGCTTGAACCTAGCTTATTCGTGGAGTCGTAATAAAAGTCGAGGTAGAGCGATCGCCAAAAAATGCTCGTCTCAACCACGATTTCGAGCCCTGGTCGTAGGGCCATGACTCGCACCTCACCTTTGCCCAACTTTAACGGAATCGCCTGCCGAGACTCGATGCCATGCTGCTGCCAGAAAATTTCGCCCTGATCCCAGGCGGCGTCCCAAATATCGTCGTACTCAGCTTGAACAATGGTGCGAGTGTGGTCGAGGGGCATGGTTTTGCGGCAAGTGAGTCAGGCGAGCTGATCCCAACAAGACTTGGGGTTAGTGATGAGCTGATAATTGAAAGTAATTCTCAACTAAACCTGGCGATGAGTCAAGCTGCGCTCGTTTTGCCATTCCAGTGGTAACCGTCCCCTGTTCGCGTTAGCGGCTCCCTTAGGGAGCAACGGAGTCGAAGGGGACGGTTACTCCTAGTGATGCCTCGCTGAAGCAATCCTCATCTATCTGTTTAAAGCTGCCGTCCTATATGCCTTAGCTCCCTTACACCGCGATTTTCCAGCCGTGCGATCGCGCTTTCACATCCCACAAGCGCGCATACAGTCCCCCCTGTTCGACTAGCTCTGGATGCCGTCCATGCTCTACAACGCGCCCCTGATCGAGCACTAAAATCTGGTCGGCAGCGGCAATCGTGGTGAGCCGATGGGCAATGACGATCAGGGTTTTCTCCGCACTCAGCGCCTGAATCGCCTGCTGAATCAGCCGTTCATTTTCCGGGTCGATCGATGCGGTCGCTTCATCGAGCAGCACAATCGGCGCATCTTTGAGCATGGCGCGAGCAATCGAGAGGCGCTGCTTTTCACCGCCCGACAGCGTCGCGCCGCCTTCGCCCACCATCGTCTGATAGCCCTCCGGCAGGCGAGTAATGAACTCGTGGCACTGGGCCGCGTGGGCCGCGGCCATCACCTGCGCCTCAGTCGCAGCCGGGTTGCCAAACCGAATATTGGCAAAAATCGTGTCGTTAAACAGATACACGTCTTGAAAGACCATCGTCATTTGGGAGAGCAGGGTGTTGGTCGGGATCTGTCGCACGTCTACCCCACCTAGAGTGACGGCCCCAGCGTTGACATCCCAAAAGCGGGCAATCAGGTTGGTAATCGTCGTTTTGCCCGAGCCGCTGGGGCCGACCAAAGCCGTCATGGAGCCGGGGGGAATTTGGCAACTGACCCGGTCGAGTACCGTCTCGCCACCATAGCTAAAGCTGACGTTTTGAAACTCGATCGCGGTATCGCGCAGCGGTTGAGGCGTGGATGCTGCCGGTAGCAGCGGTGCCTGCAAAAACTCATTCAGATTGCGCACGCAGTTTTGCATGATGCGGTACAGCTCTAGCATGTCGGCCATGGCCATCAGCGGCGTGTAAAAAGCCAACCCCAGCACCATAAAAAAGAGGAAGCGATCGCCGGTCAGACTGCCGTTCACAAAGAACGCTGCTCCGACCACGAGCAGCAGGGCAAAGCCCAGTTCGAGGGTAGACAAAAAGAGGATCAAGGCCGGGACGATCTGCGTCACCGTGTTGAGGCTGGCGGTGCGATAGTTCTGCAAGCCGGTGCGAAATTGCTGGAGGCGATCGCCCGCCAAATTAAAGGCGCGAATGACGGCAATGCCCTGAATGTATTCCACCATGCGAGCATTGGCCTGCACCCGCGCTGCCGCCTGCAGCCGCCACACCCGCGCAAACACCTGCTCGGCATAGCGCAAGGCGAAGAGCGCCAAGAGCACACTGGAGGCCAGCACCAGCGCCAGTCGCCAGTCGTACACCAGCATGACGACAAAAATCAGGATGGGCGTCACCACCGCATTAATCAAGCTCTCTAGAACGTGATGGGGTTCTAGATACATGATGTTGGTGGTAAAGAGGGCATCAATGGTGCCCGTATCGCGCTGGGTAAAAAAGCCCAAAGGCAACCGCCTCAGATAGTCCGCCAAAAACACTCGCAGTCGCGTTTGGACGGCGATGGTCAAAGCATAGGCCTGGGTATTGGCCCGATAGCCGAACCCAATTTGCGCTAGGCAGAGGACAAAAATGGCGATCGCGTAGTCCCACAGTTGCCCACTCTCTGTCGTCCCGGCATCGAACGCCTGAAACAGCGACACCAAGACTAAATACACCAGGTAACTTGTGGCCCCAATCGCCATGCCCTCTACCCAGCGCCAGCGCACCGCCCGCCAAAAATAATGCTCAGCCCCCGGCGGAATCAGCTTACGCATCATCGTCCAGACCGTATCCGTTTCATCCAGCTCCTGATACGGATTCTCTAAGGGCTCACCAACTTCCGAGGTACTGGTAATGGTAGAAGTGTGGTTTCGACTGCGCTCAACCACCGTTTGCGATCCGAGCGCAGCCGAATCATCTTCCGTTTTTAACCTGAGCGCAGTCGAAGGTTGGGGCCTGAGCGTAGCCGAGGGCAACTGCCAATCCCGTGCCGTGATATGCGCCTGCCACTGGGCTTGATACAGGTCGCAAGTTTCTAGCAGCGACGCGTGGCTGCCCCTGGCCACAATCTGCCCCTGATCGATAACCAAAATTTGATCGGCTTCGGTAATGGTCGAAAGGCGGTGGGCCACCACAATCAGGGTTTTGTCCCCTCCGGCCAACAGTCCCGCCAGGGCGGCCTGCACCAACGCCTCATTTTCTGGATCAACGTAGGCCGTGGCTTCATCGAGCACGATGATCGGCGCGTCTTTAAGAATGGCGCGGGCGATCGAGAGTCGCTGCCGCTGGCCGCCACTGAGACTGACGCCGTTTTCGCCCACGGAGGTGTCGTAGCCCTGAGGTAAAGTCTCGATGAACTCATGGCAGCGGGCGGCTAAAGCCGCCGCCACAATCGCGTCGCGGCTGGCGGTTGGGCTGCCAATGCGAATGTTTTCCAGAATGGTGTCGTTAAATAAAAACACATCTTGAAACACAAACGAGACTCGGTCCATCAGCTGCTCAACGGCGATGTCCTTGACGTTGACGCCACCAATTGCGATCTCCCCTGCCCCAACATCCCAAAAGCGGGGAATCAGCTTGGCGATCGTACTTTTACCCGCTCCCGATGGCCCGACCAACGCCGTGACGCTGCCCGCCGGGGCCGTAAAGCTGATGTCTTTGAGGACGGTCGTATCCCCGTAGCCAAAGGCCACGTTTTGAAAGGCGATCGTATTCCCGTGGGGCGATTGAGGCTGCGCCGGATCGGCCAAATCCGGCTGGTTAAACACCGCTGTAATCCGCTGGGAGGCGGCATTCACCTGGTAGAACCCAGTAAAGCCGTGAAACAGCACCGCCATAATTGGGCGATTAAAGCCAATGCCCATGACGACAAACAGCACAAATGCCGGCAGGCTGAGGGCACCCATTAGATACAGGGCAATTCCGGCTGGCACCACCGTCACTGCTGCGGAGCGCATTAGGGTGAGCATAATGGCCGACGGCAGCGCAGAGAGGCGGGTAGTACGCACATACACCTGGCGCATTTCCTCCACCACATCCTGTAGCTGAGCGAAGGAAAAGTCCGTACGGGTAAAGGCTTTCACGACCTTCATGCCGTTGATGTATTGGATCACGACCCCGTTCATTTTGGCCAGCAGGGTGTTGTAGGCGCTCATGTCAAAGCGCGACATCATAAAGCCGAAAAATCCCAAAGCGATCGCGGCACTCGCGAGCGTGGCCAGGGTCATCCGCCAATCGACCAGCACCAGCAAAATACCGGCCAGCAGCGGCACCGTTACCCCGGCGACCACATCGGGAATGATGTGGGCTAACCCTTGCTCCAGCTGTTCCACATCCTCATGGATAATCTTTTTGACCTCACCGGTGGTGCGCTGGCTGAAGTAGCCCAGGGGCAAGCGACCGAGCTTGCGGGCTAGCTCAATGCGCAGGTCGTAGAGAATGCTGTAAGCCGCAATGTGAGAGAGCCGAGTCGAGAGGCCGTTACAGATGCCCTTACCGACCACTGCGCCGACGGCCCACCAGGCCAATTGCCAGATGTATTGAGTCTCCAGCGGGGCTGAGGACGGGCCAAACACCTGCAAACTCACCAGATAGATCAGGTAGTAGGGCACCAGTCCCAGGGTCGCCCCGATCGCCGCCAACAGTCCGGACAATGCTAGGGGCAGGCGCTGGTGGAGCACCACGCGCCGAAAGGACAGGGCGGTGGGAGTCGCTGGGGCAGCGGCTGTGATCAGACCCAACTGCTCTGCCGCCCACCCCTGTGCCTCATCCAGAGACCCAAACACTTTGCCAGGGCAGCCATACATGTTGCGGGTAACCGTCGCCACCATCGGCCCCCAGAGGGCAATGAGTTTGGTGGAGTCGGGCACCATGGCTACCCCAGCGCAGTACTGCGAGATTTCTGGCTTGTGTACTTTCGTCCAGGCGATGCCCTCTTTACGCATTTGTTTGGCGACCGGCGATCGCTTCCCCTGCGCCTCGGCGGCTTCGGCATCATCCCGCTGAAACACCAGCGCAAATCGCTCTCGTTTTGCCAGCCAGGCTTCAAAACAGCGGTAGAAGCGAGTCATCTCATCGGGGGTGCCCATGCCCTGAAACCGAACGGCCACTAACGGCCAACGACTGTCATCAATAGTTACCATGAAGAGTCTGCTCCAAGACAGTACAAAGAATGTCAAAAAAAACAGGGATTTCCGGTTGGAATTTAGCGACGTATGAGAAACGCCAGAAACTGATTAAAGTGAGCAACAGTAGAGGGCAGTCAATCAGGACAGATCCTGCGGCCAAATCAAAGTCTTTGCCCTGAGATCACAGTCTTTACAAAGACTCTAGGCGCACTGGCTTTAAAGTCTTCTAAAAACTGCAAGCTGCCCCTTTTGTGGGATGCCTAACTAGAACTGTGGCGATCGCCCACAGCACTTTCTTGTTAGGTGAAGTCGGCGTCTTGAGGCGATCGTCATGATTTCAGGGCGATTTTGGCTCCTCACTCGTTTCAGAAACGCTGTAGATCCGCTGAAGTCATCGCAAACTTGACTAATGGGAATTTATTTCAATAGCTGAGTTTCATTCTAGCTTGCTCATGGCTCACCGGTGCGCCTCAAGTCGGGGCGGGTCATCCTGTTGACCTTAAAACTTAGCTCTGACCTGCACGCCAAAGGTTCTGGGAGCGCCGAAAGTCCCAACCGTACCCGTGCTGAGTTCAAACGCTTGAGTTACATACTCGGTGTCGAACAAATTGTTGGCAAACGCATAGAAGCCATAGTCCTCATACTCATACCCCAAACGCAGATTTGCTAAGGCAAACGCCTCTTGTTCAATGCTGTTGAGTTCATCGAAAAAGGTATTGCCGAACCCAATGACCTCCAACCTTCCAAAGAAACCGTTGGCACTACGATACTGAGCGGCCACGTTGTAGGTCAGATTGGGGGTGAACGGAGTGCGGTTGCCTGCCAGGGCCATGCCGGTAAAGGCATCGGTGCCGTTGCGAAATTCGGCATTGAGCAGCCCCACTCCGGCAATCAACTCTAGCCCCGACACCGGTCGCGCAATCACCTCTAACTCACCCCCAATAACGCGAGTATCGGCATTGCCAATCACCACCTCGCCACCTTGCAGGCTGGGAAATTGAAAATTAGAGACGTCGTTGTAGAATCCCGCCACGTTCATGCTCAGGCGATCCTCTAGCCAGGAAGATTTAAAGCCGACTTCGTAGTTCCAGGAAGTTTCAGCGTCAAACACTGCCGTGTCAGCACTGATGGGATCAAAACTCGCCCCAGGGGGCCGGTAACCGCGGGTGATGCTGCCATAGAGCAAGATATTGGGATTCAGGCGATAATCAATGGCCAATCGCGGCAACAGTTCTGAACCATCAGCTGCAACATCCTCTAACTCCAGTAGGGGGATGACCAGCGTGCCATCCCGAGACGTAAAGATCCGCTCAAAGTCTGTGGTGGTGCGGGTATTTTCGTACCGCAAACCGGTGGTCAGCGTCAGCGCTTCGGTGACGCCATAGCTCACCTGACCAAACGCGGCCAGCGTTCGACTGTCAGTATCCCCATCGCCGCGATTTTCACCAGCGGGTAACGGAGCAGTGGCCGGGGTATCTAAGCCGTTGATAAAGGCGCGATCGTTCTCAAAGGTCGAGGTTTCAAAATAGCCGCCGACAATCCACTGTAGGCGATCTCTGGTCTCCGGCGACTGCACCCGCAGCTCTTGCGTAAACACCCTTGACGCAAAATCAGGGGCATTAATCTCTAAATCAGCGGCGGTGGCGTCTTGGTCAAAGGCCGCTGCTTGACTCGAAAAACGATGGGCCGTGATGGATGTCACTCGGATATCGGGGGTATTGTAAGCGACTCGCAGAGATTGAGCATTGGTGACCAGATCATTGAACCCGTCAAAGTCCAGCTCAGTCTCAAACGGATCGTCGGAATCCAATAATACAAACGGTTCCGCCCCTTCTCGATAATCGCCGAAGGAGGCGTTGAGCAGGATTTCCCAGGCGTCCGAAGGCGTCCACAATAGCTGAGCGCGTCCGGTGCCGCCGGCGCTATCATCGACAGTGGTATCCAGCAGGGTGTTGGTCACAAAGCCGTCTTGGCGGCTGTAGTTACCAGACAGTCGATAAAACAGCTCATCTTCAATCAGTGGCCCACTGACACTGGCCTCAGCATCAAAGGCGGCATCGCTCCCGACCCTGAGGGCGGTGTTGACCTCAAGCTCATTCGTGGGGCGACGCGTGATGATGTTGACGACGCCGCCTAACGAACTGCGCCCATACAGCGTATTTTGCGGCCCTCTGAGCACCTCCACCCGTTCTAAATCGGTCAGGTCTTGATCGATGAAACCGGCAAAGTCGTAGGGCACATCATCGACGAAAAAGCCGACGCCATCCCGGCTGAAGGCGTTAAAGTTGGTGACCCCTCGCAGGCTGTAGAAGGGGGCAGTGCGGTTAGCGCCACTGGGAAAGAAGGTGAAATTGGGGGTGTTGTCGGCGATGCCGTCTAATGAGTCAACGTTGGCATCTTCGAGTTGCTGTTCTGTCAGTACCGTGATGCTCAGGGGCACGTCTTGCACGTCCTCCGGCGTCCGCTCAGCGGTCACCACCACCCGCAGGGGAGCGTCCGCGATCGCGGGCTCAGCACTACTCGCATCAGGGGCGATCGCTCCCAACGTCACCCCCAATACCAACCCGTCTGCCGCAGTGCTGAAGGTGGTGGTCGGGGGCGCGTCGACCCCAGTAATCACCACCCGCACTCGATTGTCAGGCAGACTAGCAACGGTCACTAAGGCAATGCCCTCGGCCGGATTGGCCACTTGAAATTCATCGCTATCCGATAACGCCAGCACCGCATTGGGGATTTCGGCAATCTGCGCATGGCCAATGACAGTTAGCGCCGGGGCGGCCAAGTCACCCCCAGCCGTCGTTAACGTAATGGCTAACCCCTCCTCACTGGGCGTCACCTCAACCGCCGTAATCGACACCGCCTCGGGCACTGGCGCTAACTCAGCTCCCGAGAGTGCCGGTTGGGGGGCTTGCACGACGTCCTTTGCGGCCGCCGGCAACCCCAACGCTCCCATTAATCCGCTGAATAGCGCTAACTGCAGACCCCACCGTACCGAATCCGACCCTGGCCACACACGCATCACACATCCTCACACAATATTGCGAGCGCTATTGACAACTACTCGCAAATAGATTTGAGACGCATCTTAAGAGACAGGATGCGATCGTGTCTTTCGCTAGACGGATTTTATTGTGTTGTCAAACGGATCAATGCTTTTTATACGTATTTGGACTCATGCCAAACTTCCGCTTAAAGGCCGTGCTAAAGGCACTCAAATTGGTATAACCAACTAACCCGGCAACGTCTGACACACTACATTTGCCAACCTTTAGCAAAGCTTGAGCTTGCTGCATGCGATGTTGGTAAAGATAGCCAAATACGGTGGTGCCAAAGACTTGACGGAAACCGATTTTAAGCTTGTAATCGTTGAGGCCAACTAGACGCGACAGCGCCAGTAAAGAAGGCGGCTCGCCTAGATTGCTCAACAAAATTTTACTGGCATGGTGAATCCGCTCTACATCACTGGCATTTAATGCCCTCTTTTGCACTGCAGCCGGTGTCGCCTCGGTAATTTGGTGCAGCGATAGGGCCAGTAACTCAAGGACCTTGCCTTCTAAATACAGTCGCTTGGTGAGGCCCTGATAGGGGCAGTGTATGACCTGCTGGATGACCAGTTCCATCGCTGGGGTCATGCGCCCGCTTTGCAAATACAGCGGGATCGGTTGCCCTGCTAACGCTCGCCCCAGCTCTTTGGGCAGATGCTCTAGCTGTTCCCCAATCAAGGTGTTCAGCGTATCGAGATCAATATAGGCGGCCAGTAAATCCTGCTGCCCTCGCGCATATTCAATCGTGCCGGTGTCGGCATCGGTGGTAAAGCCAACCGCAAAGTGCTGTGCTCGAAATCGAATTGCTTGCTCTTGGCCAGCGACCTTGCCTTGGGTTTCTCCCCTAATGCCAAAGCCGAACCGCAGCAGCGAGATATTCCCAGTTTCTTGAATCGCCAATGAGAGAGCATCGCGAAAATGACAATTTTGCATCACCAAATCGATGCCAGAGCGCAGCTGTAGTCGCCGCATCCAGCCATCGCAGATCGGCTCAGGAAAGTGAATGAGCTGCTCATTGGGGGCGGCGGCAAGAACCGATTGGGGGGTGGCTTGCCACTCGGCAAACAGTTCGTGAACATCTTGCGCTGAAAACTTGACCTGCATGATGCGGCTACTTCTCCCAATCTGTTTTGATGCATGACGTGGTAGTGGACCTATTCAGCCAGCGCTACGCATCTCGGCGCGCAACCTCACGACTCCCCACCGGTCTAGAACACAACCAACTACGCCCAGCCCTAGCCAACTTGGCTGACTCGGAGCCAGTGCCAATGAGAGGGAAGGGATGCTAAATGCGAGGGGCGATCGCGGCTCAGGGATGACTCTGATGGTTAGCATCTTATCTGGGGTTGTTGCCTCTACGGGGTTGCGATCCGCCTTGAAGATAGCGAATTGTTGATTTTTGCCACCCATTATTGCCCGCAGACTGCGTTGGCTGATGAGTGCTTCCGGTGGGGGATGGAGACGTTGTTCGTGGTGCTGAGAACCCGAGGCTTCCATCTCGAATCGACTCATTGCTGCCCCGCCGAGCGCCTCAGCAAGTTGGTGGCGCTGCTGGCATTAGCCTTTGGTTGGGCCATGTGACGGGCTTTGGGCCACCCTAGCAGCGACTGCTGCCGCTGCCATCTTATGGCCGCAGAGCGAAAAGTTTATGCCGCTGGGGTGGTGATTTGCGGCGGCGCTCCTGCTCCAAGCTTGTTCTGCGGGGCGCTGAATTCAATCAGGCGCGACAACTTTTGTCCTTGTCCTGAGGTCATTGAGCCCCCTAAGAATGATCCCAATCGGGACGGAAGCCTTTGCGGCTGTTGAGGAAGCGATCGATCGCCATCGCCGCCACGCAGCCATCGCCCGCGGCGACGACCGCCTGCTTAAACGGAGTATTGCGAATATCGCCCACGGCCCAAACCCCCTCCACACTGGTCGCCATCAAATCACTGACCTGCACCCCACCGTCAGGATTCAGCGCCACCTGATCGCTGAGAAAGTCAGTGATGGGTTTAGAGCCATTTTGATACAAGAACACCCCTTCGACCGGTAGGGGAAGGGGTTCCTTCGTCTGTTTGGGTTTGACGTGAATGCTCGTCACTCCCATTTCGCCCCCTTGAATGTCTAACAAACGAGAGCGGCTCCAGTGTTTGACGTTGGACATGGCTAACAAATCTTGCACATGGGGATCGGCGGCGGGCGGATCTTTGAACGTCACGAGATGGACGGTGGAGGCAAATTTGGTCAACACTTGGGCTTCTTCGATCGCCTCGGGGTTAGCGCCAATCACGGCTACTTCGCGATCGCGGTAAAACGCCCCGTCACAGGTGGCACAGTAGCTCACGCCCCGCCCCAAAAATTCTGCTTCCCCCTTGAACGACGCCGTCCGCCCCATGGCCCCGGTGGCCAGCACTAAGGCGCGGCCGCTAAAGGTGCCGTCGGGCGTGTAAACCGTTTTGCGCGAGCCGGTGACGTCAATGCCGAAGACCTGACCACGACGATAATCGGTGCCAAACGTGACGGCCTGTTCGCGCATGATCGTGAGCAAGTCTTCGCCACTCATATCGCCTGGTACGCCGGGATAATTGGCAATTTTGTGAGTGATGGCGAGGGCTCCCACCGCCGGATTTTTATCGAGAATGACCGTTTTGAGATCGGCTCGTGAAGTATAGAGCGCGCAAGTGCATCCAGCTGGCCCACCCCCCACAATGACGACATCAAATTCAAACGTTTCCACAATGACGATCTCCTAAAAGGGATAAAGAGTAACGGGTTTAAGGGGCAGAGGGCCGGTAGAGTTCGGGGCAGAGGGGCAGAGGGGCAGAGGGGCGTGCCTGAAACCTTGCACCCAAAACCTTGAGCCTCAAACTCAGGCCTCCGCCTTCCTAAGAAATGATTTCAATCAAGGGAGCACCGGCCATCGGCCAGGTGGTCTGCTGCCAAAAGTCCAAAATAATCGGACTGATTTTGGGCGCATGAGTGTAATGAAAGAAGTGACGTCCTGCGGGACAAGTCCAGAGGCGATCGCCGGGGTGCAGCCAGGGTTGCCAACGGCTATGGGCATTAGGGTCAATGACGGCGTCATAGGCACCGTTGCAAACCAGCAATGGCACCTCTACCCCGCCGGGCGAGAAGCTCTGATGAGCCGCTAACGAATGGGGCGTCAGTTCGCGATCTAAGATCTGCTCCAACAGCTTGCCCAAAGCCGACATTTGGCTGGAATTGCGACAGCCAAACAAGAGATTTGCCATCTGCATCAAAATCGTTTGGCGATCGCAGGGCAAGCGATTTCTCAAGGCGTAGTAGTGGGCATGCCAGCTAACAGCCGGATTGCTCCCCACTGAGAGCAGCGTCAAAGACCTGACCCGAGCCGGATTTAGCCGGGCATAGAGGAGACCCACGGCCCCGCTGAGACCATGACCAATGAAGTTAAGTGGCTGCGATTGCCGCTGCAGATAATCATCCAATAGGTCTAGGGCTGTTTGCAGGCAGCAGGGCTCATCTTGAGTTTGTTGATAGCTCCAGTATTGAATATCGACTTGCCGACTGAGCAGTCGACACAAGCGCTGATCGAAGTGCCTCAGGCTGGGGTTAACGCCCAACCAAAGCGTTTCGGGAGAATGGGACATAACGATTCATCACCTGACACTGTGCATGAAAATTGGTAGGGCTAACCCACAGGAAAGAGTGCCTGATCCAGATGTTTCACCCCTACCACCCACAAAACAATTAATTGCGATTCTATATCATTTAGCTCAAATCTATTGAGAGCTATTAGCATTTAATGAATTGATTTCTAGATGTTTGAAATGCTGTCAAACCCACCCTGAGCCCTGGCTAGATTTAAGCTGCTTCCAGAGAAATTGAGCGGCAATCTCTCTGGACTGATCGGTGATTTTGCCTGAAAACCGGGACAAAAAGGACTTTATTCACGGCTTCATGACTTCGGGTGGGGTTGCCCAACCAATTTCCCGCTAATTTACTGCCGTCAACTTAAATTCTCAACATAAGTTAACGATCAAATTATTGAGAAAAATTCCGAAGTATGTTGGAATCAGTTTGATGAGAATCGAAGTCAATAAGAGCGTAGATAGCTAGAGCGGCGATTTAGAACAGCCCGGTTGTTCTGCGTGCTTCAGCAACTTCTACGGCCTGATAAAAAGGAGCTGCTATGACCAACGGACTCTTTTGGACGCCATTGATGCGATCGCTCGGATGGTCTTATGAGACCACCACCGAAGTCGGTGCGCCCTTGCTGGCGGGCAACATCCGCTTTAAGGATCTCTCCGGGCGGCTGCTGGGGGCGCATGTCGCCCATGCCGGGTTGATCGTTTTGTGGGCCGGAGCCATGACGCTGTTTGAGTTGTCGCGGTTTGACCCCAGTCTGCCGATGTACGACCAAAATCTGATTTTGTTGCCGCACCTTGCCACGCTGGGGATTGGCGTCGGTGAGGGCGGCCTGGTGGTGGATACCTATCCCTACTACGCGATCGCCATGGGGCACCTCATCAGTGCTGCCGTGCTAGGAGCGGGCGGAATTTATCATGCGGTGCTGGGGCCAGAACGTCTAAATAACCAGGGCTTTGGCTATGACTGGCAAGACGGCGACAAGATGACCAGCATTTTGGGCATCCATCTCGTGATGTTGGGGATGGGCGCGCTGTTGCTAGTGCTGAAAGCCACTCAGTTTGGCGGCATCTATGACCCGCTGGTCGATCAGGTGCGGTTGGTGGAGCCCAATCTCGATCCGGGTCGCATTTTCGGTTATCTGTTTGGCATCAGTCCCCACGGCTGGACGATTACCGGCATGGCCAGTGTCGATAATTTAGAAGACGTCATTGGCGGGCATGTCTGGGTCGGGGTGCTCTGCATTGGCGGCGGCATTTTTCACATTGCTACTAAGCCCTTTGCCTGGGCCCAAGCGCGACTGGTGTGGTCAGGCGAAGCCTATCTCTCTTACAGCTTGGGGGCGCTGGCGATCGCGGGGTTCAGCGTGGCTGTTTTTGTCTCAGTCAACGAAGTGGCCTATCCCACCGTGTTTTATGGCCCCATCGGCGGCACCGAAACATCCGTTCGCGCGGCGTTGGCCAGCGTCCACGCCACGTTAGGCTCCCTCGCGCTGCTGGGGCACCTCTGGCACGCCTATCGATCGCTCAGCGTTTCGCTGGGCACCGGGCAAGGCACCTTCTTCGATTTCATGGCGAATCGCCAGCCAAGCGTGGCGGGTGGAGCTGGCGGGTAGGTGGTGTTGGTGGCTGGGTATGGGGGTAGCAGGGTATGAGGGTGTGAGGCTTTCCTTGAACCTTACCTACCCTTACCCATCCACCCTGTCACCCATCCACCCTCACACTCTTTCACCATTGCTCTCTCAAAAAAACATCTCTCAGGAGGACTATTGTTATGGCAGTTGCCACAGACAATATCAATACGGACATTCCATTTCGGGCAGGCAATGCGCGGCTCACAGACCTGTCAGGTCGGCTATTGGGGGCTCACGTGGCTCACGCGGGCTTGATCGTTTTCTGGGCCGGCGCGATTACTCTATTTGAGCTCAATCGCTTGGACCCAGCGCTAACGATGGCTGACCAGGGCTTGATCTTGTTGCCCAACCTGGCTCGTTTAGGCATCGGCGTGGGTGCCGGGGGCCAAGTCGTTGACACCTATCCCTACTTTGTCATTGGTGCCTTGCACTTAATCAGTTCGGCCTTTTTGGGCGCCGGGGGCATCTTCCATGCGCTGTTTGGGCCAGCCCAGCTGGAAGGCAAGTTTAACTTCTTCGGCTACCGCTGGGATGACACCAATAAAATGACCGACATTTTGGGCATCCATCTCACCTTGTTGGGGGTTGGGGCCTTCTTGTTGGTGGCCAAAGCGATGTATTTTGGTGGCCTCTATGACCCGATCGCCCAAGACGTCCGCGTCATCACGAATCCCACGTTGAATCCAGCCACCATTTTTGGCTACCTGTTTGGCACCGAGGGGCGCTTTTGGATTGCGGGCGTGGACACCCTAGAAGACGTCATCGGCGGCCATATCTGGGTGGGGGCCATGCTGATTGGCGGCGGCATCTGGCACATTGCCACCAAGCCGCTCGCGTGGACCAAACCGCTCTTTGTCTGGTCGGGCGAAGCCTACCTGTCTTACAGCGTTGGGGCTGTGGCTTTAATGTCCTTTGTGGCGACACTATTTGTGTCGGTCAACTCACTGGTGTTCCCGACGGAATTCTTTGGGCCAACGCTGGGGCTGGCCTTTGATCGCTTTCCCGTGTTTGTCAGTCCTGATGGGGTGGCGACTAACCGCGTGTGGCTAGCCAATACGCAATTCTGGCTGGGCTTCTTCTTCCTGCAGGGGCACATCTTCCACGCGCTCCGGGCGGCAGGCTACAGCTTTAAGGAAGGTCGGGTGCTCGCATCAACTCGTGGGGAGGTGGGTGCATCATGACCGTAACTCAAGCGAATCCGCTCAAACCTCTGGGCTTCACTACTGATGAAGCTGATCCGAATGCGTATGTCGCGCAATCTCTTGATCCGTACTCTTGGTGGGCGGGTAACTTTCGCTTTGCCGACCTCTCGGGCAAACTGCTCGGCGCTCATGTCGCTCACGCGGGGCTGATTGTGCTCTGGGCGGGCGCGATGACGCTGTTCGAGCTATCGCGATTCAACCCGAGTCTGCCGATGCATGACCAGGGTCTAATTTTGCTGCCCCATTTGGCGACCCTGGGCATTGGCGTCGGGGCCGATGGCGTCATTGTCGATACCTATCCCTACTTTGTGATTGGGGTCGGGCATCTGATTAGCTCCGCTGTGTTGGGGGCAGGCGGGGTTTACCATGCGGTTTTGGGGCCGGAAAAACTTGACCCCAAAGGCTTCGGCTACAGCTGGACCGATCGCCGCAAAATGACCACCATTCTCGGCATTCACCTGGTGCTGTTGGGGGTGGGGGCGTTGCTGCTCGTCATCAAGGCAGCGTTTGTGGGGGGACTGTATGACCCGACGATCGCCGATGTCCGTTTGGTGACTCAACCGACGTTCAATCCGCTACGCATCTTTGGTTATGTGGTTGGCATCACCCCCGCCGGCTGGACGCTGCAAGGCATGGCGGCGGTCAACAATTTAGAAGATGTGGTCGGCGGCCACGTGTGGATTGGGGCGATCTGCATTTTGGGCGGCATCTGGCATATTCAGACCGAGCCCACCAAATGGGCGCAAGGCCTGTTTGTCTGGTCGGGCGAAGCGTATCTGGCCTACAGTCAGGCGGCGATCGCCTACATGGGTTTCTTTGCCGCTTACTTCGTCTGGGTCAACGGCACGGTGTATCCCGAGGTGTTCTACGGCCCTGTGGCCACGACCACCGTGGATGGGGTGATTACGCCCCGCACTTGGCTGATGCTGTTCCAGGTGATTTTCGCCAGTTTGCTGCTGGCGGGTCACTTTTGGCATGGGCTGCGATCGCGGGCGATCGCGGCGGGCTACAGCTTCAGTCAAATGAAGTTCAACCCGGGGGCGATGTATGGCGAGAGCCAGTTCAACAGCCAGCCGTTGTTTGAGGGGATGATGCAGCCGCCCCAAAACAATCCGCAAATTGGCATGTTGAACACGCCCATTAGTGCCAGCCCGCTGAGCCAAACCTGGATTAAAAATCTGCCGATTTACCGTGCTGGTTTACCGGCGATCGCGCGCGGCCTGGAAATTGGCATGGCCCACGGCTACTTGCTACTAGGCCCATTCCTCAAACTGGGGCCCTTGCGCAATTCTGATCAAGCGCTCCTGGCCGGCGTTGGCGGTGCCTCGGGACTCGTCGTAATTTTGAGTGTTTGTCTCTTTATCTACGGCGGTGCCGTCTTTCAAGGCCGCACAAAGCCTAGAGGCAACCTGCCTGACAATCTCCAGTCCTACCAAGACTGGAGTCTCTTCACCTCCGGTTTCCTCGTCGGGGGTGTGGGCGGCGTCATCTTTGCCTGCTTCATCCTCTTCGAGATTGGGCGCTCAGGGCTGGGGTGACGAGTGATCGGTGATGGGGTAACCGAGCAGTGGTTCAGCGCATCAAGAGGTCAGCGCCAGCTTCTTGATGCGAATGCTCTGGGACTCTCCTACCCCATCATCTTTTTTTCTGGTTCGCAGTAATCCGATCAATATCCGATAAAAAATTAAACAATGACGATTCCTCTACTCACGTATTCTCCTTCCAGTCAAAACCAGCGGGTCTCAGGGTTTGAGGTGCCAGGCGACGAGCAGCGACGCTTACCGACACAAGATGATTTACCCGCTGCAACAGAAATGGATGACATCATTCGGGCGGCGTATCGACAAATATTTAACGAACAGCAGATGATCGTCGCTCATCGACAAGTGGCCCTAGAGTCACAGTTGCGCAATGGGCAGATCACGATCCGTGATTTCATCCGCAGTCTGGTGTTGTCCGACTCGTTTCGGCGGCTCAATTATGACACCAACAACAACTATCGGTTTGTGGAACTCTGCATTCAACGGCTGCTGGGGCGATCGCCCTACAACGAGCCGGAAAAACTGGCCTGGTCAATTGTGTTAGCGACCAAGGGTCTGCAGGGCTTGGTCGATGAACTGCTAAATACCGACGAATATCTGACGGCGTTTGGCGACTCCACGGTGCCTTATCAGCGGCGGCGCATCTTGCCTCAGCACGATACGGGGGAACTCCCCTTTGCGCGCATGGCTCGCTATGACCGATATCACCGCGATCACCTCTATCGGTCAGGACAACTGCGGCAGTTTGGCAACGGCGTGGCTGATCGCAGTGCCGAGATTTACCGCAAAGTGCTGCTTTTCGTCCCCACGGCGGCGGCAGCTTTACTTGTAGCAACCTTGTTATTGGTGACCTCGGTTTAATCAGGTTGGGGGTTAGGGTTCAGGGTTCATGGAAAGCCCTGCATCCTGCATCTGCCGCCCTGTCACTCTTCCCCCTTCCTACCATCCACAAAAATATCTCACTTTATTTCTGGAGTCTTTTAATGAATCCTTTTACTGACCGTACCGCCACTGCAACACTGAGCCAGTCGAAGGGCGAATCAAGCGCGATCGCTGAAGCTGAGCTGCCGCTGAGTCTGCCACACCAGGCCGAAATTTGGAGTGGACGATTCGCCATGCTCGGCTTGACGACTGTCGCGATGGCGATCGCGTTGACGTAAATCCACCTTTTTACCCGTACTCGTTTCACGAGGGAAGCAATGTGAGAAGCCTTGAAATCATTGGATTTCAAGGCTTCTCACGTTTTGATGTCATTTGAACCCGCCATGATGCCGAGGATGGGGGTGCTCCATACCTTCCCTTTGTGGCGATCGCCATGATGCCCATCGATCGCTGCGGCTACTGCTACCGCCCCCGACGCCCAGGGGAATCGACAGACCCGTAATACCAGTTCTACAAATTACAGCTACACAGACAAGTCGGCTTTCTCCCTCGGGGAGACGCGATGCGAACGACTCCGCTCAGCCGACGTTCCTGGAGCGGAGTCGAAAGGAAGATCTGTAGTCCAGTTTCAGAGAATTGGTATAAGCCGGGTGCCCATCTAACCGCCTACGCGGCAAGCTGCTACAGCCTCTATCGTCATGAATTTGGTAGCGCTAGACAGCAAGCCCAAGGCTTAGAAAAGGCAAAAGATAGCTTGTTTTAAGCGCAGTCGCCAAGCAAGCAAAGGTGTCAGAATGGGCGTGTTCGTTACCGTTGCGAAGATCATGCGATTGCTTTCCATCGAAACGACCCCCAGCCCCAACTGCATCAAGCTCAACTTAGATGAGAGCATTAGCGACAAAGCGTTGACCCTACAGCAAGGTCGCCCGGCCCCCAATGTGCCTGAGTGGATGCAGCAAGTGCTGGCCATTGACGCAGTGCAATCCGTCTTTGTGGTCAAAGATTTCATCACGCTGACGCGCCAAGGCACTGCCGATTGGCAGCCCATTCTGGCTCAGGCAGCGGATTTGATTGGTGTCGCCGCCAATGCCGACTCCAAGCTACTTGCCCAGGTGACTCAGCTTAATCAATCAACCCAGGAGGTGGCGAGGCCCGCGTCCAGCCCCAGTTTGGGCCAGTTAGACGTGGCCGTGCAGGTATTTCGGGGGATTCCCGTCCAGGTGCGGGCGATCGCCACCGACGGCCAGCAGGCCCGAGTGGCCCTTCCCGAGCGCTTTGCTCAGACCCTCCAGCGAGCCATTACGGCCACCGAGGCCGACTATGTGGCCGAGCGCCGCTGGGAGCCCTATCAAGCCCCCGCCGGTGAACCGACTCAGGTCGCTCAGCTCGTCGCTGATGAAATTGACAGCCTGCTCGATGTTCAAGCACTAGCCCAAATTGAAACGGCTGCCATCAGCGATCGCTCCGAGCCCCTACCCGCCGACAGCCTCGCCCATCAGCAAGTCCTGGTTGCGGCGCTGAGCCACCCCGACTGGAAGCATCGCCTTAAGGCCCTGCAACAGCTAGACGTCACCTCGGCCAACCTGGCCGCCGTCGTCGCCGTCCTCAACGATGAAAAAAGTACGATTCGCCGCTGGGCAGCCGCACTGCTGGGCGCCAGTACCTTAGAGGCGGCGGTTGAGCCCCTGGGCGTTCTGGTCCGGCAAGATCCTTCGGGCATTGTGCGCCGCACCGCCGGCGATGCCCTCAGCGACATTGGTAGTCCGCGGGCCATGTCCCCCATGATTGCAGCGCTGATCGATCCCTCTAAGCTGGTGCGCTGGCGGGCCGCTCGATTTTTGACTGAAATGGGTAACCAGACAGCGGTTGAGCCGCTGCGTCGAGCGGTTGAGCAGGAATCTGAGTTTGATGTCAAAGTCGAGATGATGGCAGCGTTAGAGCGGATCGAAGCGGGGGGAGACACCCAGATGCCAATGTGGATGCGACTGACCCAGTAGGTTGATGTTGAGAATTACTCTTAATAATGCCATACTTGCCCGAAGTGTTCTAAGGCAAGGGCTGAGTAGTGATGGCAAAGGTCTTGACGGGCGCTGAAGTCAAAGAGGTGATGGGCGAATGTCGCGCTAACGGCGAGGTCTCAGAATATCGGGAAGGCCCTGAATATTTTTGGCAAATGCCGACGCTGTTAGGCTCGGGCTATGGGCGTCAGATTCAGCTACGCCCTGGCCTCTGGCTCACCGTGGGGGATTATCAAAAGCGTCAAGTCCACATCTATCAAGGGCCGCATCAATCAACCATGCCCCTGACCTTGGCTTTTTACCTGTCCGGCGGGATGCGGGTGGATAACTCAGGGCTCACTACCCCTCAAGAAGAAGTTGCGGGCAAAAGCTATCTATACTGCCTACCCGATACCTTTGAGGTTGAAGAATATCCGGCGGCCCAGCACCATTGCGAGATTCGGATTCGGATTTTGCCTGAGCTGATGCCGACCTTGAGCGATCGCGTGCAAGAGCTGCCCACCCACCTGCGGCAGGCGATCGAGCGCCCAGAGCAAGCCTCCCTCTACTATCCCACGGCGATCACCCCAGCCCAGCAGCACGTCTTACAGCAAATTTTACAGTGGCCCTATCAGGGCCTTACGCGCCAGCTCTATCTCGAAGGCAAAGTTCTGGAGCTGCTGGCGCTGCAGTTTGAGCAAATGCTGGCTCCGCGTGCCAGCAAATCTTTGCTTACCCGAGATATTGATCGGATTTATCAGGCCCGCGACATCTTGATTCAAAATATGACCCATCCGCCCTCTTTGGCCGAGCTGGCCAGACGGGTGCAGCTCAACGAGCGCAAGCTTAAAGAAGGGTTTCACCAGGTGTTTGACACAACCGTTTTTGGCTATCTGCATAATCACCGCATGGAGCAAGCCCGATACCTGCTGCAAACCGGGCAGCTCAACATTCAAGAAACGGCCCGCTGGGTGGGGTATGCCAGTCGCAGTTCCTTTGTGGTGGCGTTTAAGAAGAAATTTCAGGCGGTGCCGAGCCAATATCTCAAAGGGGCTGGCTGAACGGGACGGCCAGAAAGTCCCGCCATGAAACAGAATAGTCCGGCTAGAGCACACACCTCACTTAATCGCTGCTGACAAACCCTCTACTATTGAGAGCAATTCTTAAATAAGCTGCCTTCTTGACCCAGCTGAGGCGCTTTGACGAATACCCCCTTGGACTGACGCAGTTCCCAGAACTGGGCAGCTCTGAAAAAGTTTAGGTGTGAGGAATCATGACCATTCAGATTAAGCTGGCTGGCTACAGTGCGTTAGCCAGTCTCGTTTTGGCTGGCACCCATTATCCCGCCGAGGCGCAAGTCTCAGTCTCTGCCACTCAATTAGGAGACTCAGAGACGGCGATCGCGGCTGACATCCCTGTTGCCTCAACGCTGCCGCCACGATTGCCAATGGCCCCTAACCCTGAGGCGCATCTCACCGCCCAGGCTGTGCCTACGGCTGAGGCCGCCACGCCACCGCCGCTGGTAGCGGAGAGGGGGGCCACTGCGCGGCGCGACTTTCACCGTGAACAGCAATCAGAGCGATCGCCTGCAGAGTCAACCGCCCAGAGGGAAACAGCCGTCATTACGGACGTGCAGATTAGTCAAACCCCCGAGGGGCTCAGCCTGGTTTTGGTCTCTGAGCAGCCGCTATCCGCTAGCCCGGCCCAGATATCGGGCAATGCGGTGGTGACGGAAATCGCCAATGCCACGCTGGAGCTGACAGATGAGGCGGCGGCTCAGCAGTTTGCCCCCGCTGAGGGCATCGCCCTAGTGCAGGTCTCGCCGCTGGCCAATGGCAATGTACAGGTGGCGATTACCGGCACGGATGCGCCCCCGGAGATTCAGGTGAGTGGGGCGGCGGATAGCGGGGTCTTTACGGTGGTGCCAGGTGTTGCAGCGGCTTCAGCCGATGACCCCGACGCGATTCAAGTGGTGGTGACGGCGACCCGGACGGAAGAAAATATCTTGGACGTGCCGCGATCGGTGACGGTGATTGAGCGCGAGCAAATCGAGCAGCAGCTTTCCCTCACGAATAACCTGGCCGATCTCTTGGGCAAGCTGGTGCCCGGCTTAGCCCCGCCGTCTTTTACCAACTCGACGTCGGAGCTGGAATTGCGGGGCCGACCCCTTGTGGTGTTGATTGATGGCGTGCCTCAAACCCCCAACAGCAATGGTAATGCGGCAGATTTAAGAATTATCGATCCGGCTTTGGTCGAGCGCATTGAGGTGCTGCGGGGGCCCAGTGCGATTTATGGCGATGGCGGCACGGGCGGCATTATCAACATCATTACGCGGGCCCCCGCCGAGGAGACAGTGGTGTACACCTTGAGCGCTGGGGTGGATACGAGCCTGACTTCCTTTGGCGGCGACAGCGTCGGCTACAACGTTCAACTAGGGGCTTCCGGCACGGACGGCCCCGTCGCAGGGTTATTTTCACTGTCTTACGATGTGGTGAACAGTCAGTATGATGCCGACGGCGATCGCATCATCCCCACCAATGTCAGCGATACCAGTCGGTTGGGGCTGCTCGCTAAACTGGCCTACCGCTTTGATGAGCAGCAGCGGGTCGGGCTCACCTACAGCTTTTATCGCGATCGCTTAGACACCGAATTCATCCCGGATGAGGCAATTACCCAGATTCCGGGATTACAAAAGGGTCGGGCCTTGCGGGTCGGCTCCTTTGACTATGAAGACGAGCCCCAGCAGACCAACCAGGTGGTCAACCTGACCTATCGCCATGGCGATTTGCTCGGCTCCGCGCTAGACGTGCAGCTCTACTATCGCGATCGCGAATTGATTCAGCGCTTTACCGATCTGCGACTGAACCCGGTCAGTGCGCTGCCCCTCCTCGACCCGTTTCCTGATGTTTGGCAAACTGGGCTGGATTCCACCGAATGGGGCGGCCGCCTACAGATGGAGACGCCCTTGGGCAATGCGGCCAGCCTGCTGTGGGGCATCGATTATGCCAACGAACGCAACAATCGACCGCTCCGGGTGTCTGATAACGCCGCCTTTGATGCCAATCAAGCACTCAACATCATTGATGACAGCTTGACCCAAGGGGGGCCTTATACCCTAGAGAGTGTGGGCCTATTTACCCAAGGCCGTTGGGATATTACCGAACAGTGGCAGATTAGTGGCGGCATCCGCTACGAAAATTTTGACGTGGCGGTCGACGATTATCGCCTCGCCTTTGTCACCACGCCCAATCTGCCCCGTGAACGGCAGGGCGGCGAGAATAGTTTTGATGACGTGGCCTTTAATGCCGGGCTGATTTATCGGCCAGTTCCCGAGATTGGTCTGTTTGCCAACTTTGCCCAAGGCTTTTCGATTCCCGATGTGGGGGGCGTGCTCGGGGCGGTCAACTCCACCTTTGACATCAACAGCGATTTGCTGCTCGAACCCCAAAAAGTGGATAACTACGAAGTGGGCATTCGCGCTGACTTGGGGCAAGTGCAACTGACCCTGACGGGCTTCTACAACGAATCGGATCTGGGCAACAGCCTGGTCTTTGATGACAACGGTTTAGTGACGCTCGTGCGAGCCCCCCAGCGCAACTATGGGGTAGAGGCTACGGCCGACTGGCAGCCCAGCGATACCTGGCGCTTGGGCGGTTTGTTTAGTTGGAACGAGGGAGAAAACGACGTGGATGACGATGATGATTTTGAACCGTTAAGTAGTTTGGATGTGCAACCTTTCAAGGTCGGGCTGTATGTGGAGAATGACACCACCCCCGGCTGGACCAATCGCCTGGAACTGCTCGGCGTGGGGGCGCGCGATCGCGCCTTTGATGAGGGCGTGGATGACTTCACGGTGGATGGCTACGTCACCTTAGATCTGCTCAGCAGCCTGCAGGTCGGCGGTGGGCAACTGACCCTCGGCATTAGCAACCTGTTGAACAACCAGTACCTACCCGCCGGTACCCAAGTGCTGGCGACCCCCGGTGTGGAAGCGCGGCGGGCAGCGGCACCGGGCACCACCCTCAGTGTGCGCTACTCCATTGACTTTTAGCCCCATGACTCACGCCCTTTACACCCGCGCTCTAGGCTTTCTGCTGGGTCTGCTGTTGGCCAGCTGTCAGCCCCAGGCCGCAGCCCCGCCCGTCGTCGATCCGACGGTCCCCACCCGGCCCGTTGAGCACATCATGGGCACCACGCAAGTGCCGCGATCGCCCGAGCGGGTAGTGGTGATTGATACGACGCCGCTCGATGCGGCTTTGGCATTGGGGATTCAGCCGGTGGGCACCATTCGCTATGGGGCACCGCCCGGCTATTTGGAGGATGCGGTTCAGGATATTGAAGTCGTCGGCGAATACAACCAGCCCAACCTAGAAACGATTTTGCGGCTAGAACCGGACTTAATTCTGGGGGCCAAAAGCATTTCAGAACGGCTGTATCCGCGGCTGTCTCAAATTGCTCCCACGGTTTTCATCCAAGGGTTTGGTCGCAGTTGGGACTGGAAAAATAACTTTCGCATTTTTGCGGCGGCGCTCGGGCGATCGGAGCAGGCTGAGGTGCTCTTAGCCGACTATCAACAGCAGTTGACGGCACTCAAGTCATCCCTTGATCCGCCGCCAGAGACCATCGCAGTGTCGGTGCTATCGTCTACCCCTAGAGGCTTGGTCGGCAGCACGCCCAAAAGCTTTTCGGGCTCGATTCTCCAAGAGCTGGGGTTTGCCCGCAGTGCGGCCCAGAGTCTTGAAGAAGAATCTTTTGTCAGGCTCTCTCGTGAAGATTTAGCTGGCCCAGACGGCGATGTGATTTTTTTGATTCATAACGCGGCTTGGAGAAATACCTCTAAAGAGACGTTTATGAATGACCGGTTATGGTCGCAGTTAGAGGCGGTACAGCAGGATGCCGTTTGTGAAGTGGCGGGCGATGTGTGGAGTTCAGGGCGCAGCCTCTTAGCCGCGCAGCAGATTTTGCAAGATATTGAGACCTGTTTGGCCCGCACCTTTCCTCAGGCAGAAGAGGTAGAGTAGCCGACAAAGCTTGCTGATCCGCCCCGACGGCAATCATTGTCAGTGTGATACCAGTTCTACAAATTACAGCCACATAGACAAGTCGGCTTCAACTCCGCTCAGCCTACGTTCCTTGAGCGGAGTCGAAAGGAAGATCTGTAGTCCAGTTTCAGAGAATTGGTATGAAACGTTGGGCTGTTAGCGGCAATCTGATCCTGCGCGCATCAGCAAAGTGGCTCCGCAGTCTGCTCCTCACCGGACTGGCGACTGCGACAAGAGGTTTACTGATGACCGCTCTTAGCAAAAGCCTTCAATAAAAAACGCTCCTGAAAAAACAGGAGCGTCGTGGGTGTGGTGTAAAAAGGGACGTTGTTAATTCAACGTCAGGGAACACAGCTGTTAATTGATGCCCAAGTCAATAATCTCTAAGCCTCTAACCCCGAAACATTGCGGGCATCCTTATCAAGGTTTTCGCGACGCAGCTCATCGAAGTCAACCGCTTTCACGCCGTCTAGGTGGCCGCGACGCAACTCTTCGTGGGTTGTGGCGTCTTTGTCGAGATTTTCGCGACGCAGTTCATCAAAATCGACGCCGTAGGCAGCGGGCGAGATCGCCCCAGCAACTAACGCAAGAACTGCAAATACAGTGGCAAACCGTTTCATAGTCTGGTCTCCTCGATCAATATCGAGTAAGTGACCATTTATTTCTCAACTAACTGAACTCTAAAGGTGCAGAGAGAACCTCAGGTACTGATCGATATTGGTTTTTAATTCACTGGTTTCACTATGACGGTTGGGCCTGAGCCGCTGCTGATACTCCTCTGAGCGACGGATGAGACTTATCTGAGAAAGCTGAGTCGGTGAAATGTGGTGCAGTTTTGGCCCAATGAAGCGGAGCTCTACTCCGTCTAGCTGTCCCCGTGCGAGCATTCGATGATGGATAGGAGCCTTGAGAAAACCGGTCACACGGCCTAAACGAAGAGAGGGTGGACTGGGAAAAATCCTAATCGCTCAAGGAGATTGCTAGAGGCTGTCATCATTTAGCGGCTGAGTCCTGATGCTGAAAGCGGTTCAGCCGCTAGCCAGTTTTATGGAACGGGCGCGGTAATGTCCATAACGTCAGGCTTTCGGGTTTAATTGATGACGCGCCCTAAGAGTAAAAATACTAACCCTATGGTGCGTTACGTTCTGCTAACAGTACCCGACAAGCCGATAGATTCTTTCTGGGAAATTTCCTAACACTATTCCCCGCCGACCGAATATCAGCTGGCGAGGAATGGGAGTTAGTGAGTCAATCGTGAGCCTGGACTATGCCGACTGACGACGGCGAGCAGACGTTGCTCCTGCTGCCCCGATGGCCAGGAGCGCCAGCACTGAAGCTGGTTCGGGAACACTCTTTTGGTCAGGAACCTGAGTGTAAATAATGTCACCAGTGCCGCTGCCTGCGGCCAGATCATAAGCAAAAAATGCTTCGCTCAAATCAAGGAATCCAGCGATAAAAGAAAAGTCATCTTCGGAAAACCCTAGGCCCAGAAAGCTGCCATCAAAAAAAGTCGCTTCAGGTTCTTCTGCTGCACCGTCAGCTTCAGTATAGTCAACACCTAAAAAGCTAAAGCTGAAGGAATCTACGGTGATGAATTCTTCGCCGAAGCCAATGAGATTAGTATCGTTAAATGTAAATGAGCCCGCATAGCTTTCGCCTAATAATGGCCCAAAATCAGGCGTCACGGTGAAGTCATAGGTGATGTTGGCCGCCGTAGCGGGTAACGCGATCGCCATCACTGTAACAACAGAAAAACCAGTCGTTAGCACAGATTGAAGTTGAAGATTTTTCATGATTCCGAGATTGAGTGAAGGAACATCATTGATACACCTTGAAACTAAAAGAATTAGCGAAAAAAAGATACGCTTAAATAAGTGATATCACTGATTCTTTAAAGAGTTGGTCGGAGCGCACCCCAATCTTTTTTTGAGGTTTGTATCCTTGACGACATGCGGATTTTCTATCGCACATTTTTGTGAAGAAAGTCCCCTTTTCAAAGAGTGCGATCGCGCTCAAACCCACAAATAGTGGTTGCGCGCCAGCGAGTGCTGGGCGGCCAGTCTCAAGACCAACCGCCACCCAGCACCGAACTTGCTTACACCACGATGTCGCTCGCCGTTAGCACTGCATCTTGGGCTAAGAGGAAGCTGCGAGCCTGGGCAGAGCCCGCTGTCCCATCGGCATCCAGCGTTAGCACGGTATCGGCATTACGGTTGCTGAAGCCGAGGTAGCCATCGGCAAAGGCGTCATTGCCGTCGTATCCCAGACTCGTCAGCACTTCAGACAGATCAATCTGGTCACTGCCGACTGCAAAGTCAGTGATGATGTCGCCCGCCTCTACGATGCTGGTGTAGACGATCACATCGTTGCCGCCGCCGGTCGTGATCTGATCACGTCCTTGAGAGCCAATCATGCGGTCATTGCCATCGGTACCGGTCAGGCGATCTCGTCCGGCGGTGCCGGCGTCAATGACATTGACGGGCGCGGCGAAGGTGAGCCGAGTCAAAAGCGGATCGTGGTCACTGGCACGGCTGTCAGTTTCCGCAAACTCAGAGTTGACATGGACGATGTCAAACTCCGCGTCTGCCGCCAAATTCTCACTGACCAGAATGTGGTCAAGCGCTTGCGAATTCCCCTGAAAAATGAAGCTATAGCGCTCATCTGCCGGCAGCGTATGCGTCAGGTTGGTGAGGCCGCTATTGGTTGCTAGCTCCTCGACGGGGGAAACAAACTCGAACTCGTTGAAGTCACCTACGACCACCACATTGGCGTCGTCTGCCAACCCATTGACGAAGTCTTGCACGGCTTGCGATTGAGCCTGGCGCTCATCGAGCGAACCGTTGACGCTGACGTCTTCTTGGCGTTGATCAAAGGGTTGCTCGACGCCCAAAATCGGGGCGCTGCCTCCCTTTGATGAGAAGTGGTTATTCACCACGGTGACGGTTTCACCGTTGAACTCAAAGTCGGCGACGAGCGGCAGACGAGCGCCTTCAAAGGCTTCTCCAGCGCCCTGGCCGCCAATAGTTTGTACCGAGTCTGCTACCAAATCGACCCGGTCAGGGTTATACAAAAAGGCCGTGCGAATGTTGCCGCCGGGCTGGCCACCGCTCGCCTCATCAGTGATGAACGGGTTGTCGACGAATTCGTATTCTGGCCCGCCCGCCGCGACGATTTTATCGATGAGCAACTGCAGGGTTTCACTGGCGGAAGTGACATCATCAACGATTTCACCCCCGGTATTGTCTTGCACCTCTTGTAGGCCAATGATGTCGGGGGAATTCAAGTTATTGACGATTTGTGCAGCGATCGCGTCAAACCGACCGTTACCCAGGTCATCATCGACATTGCGCGCTTCACCGTTGTTGGTTTTGGCCTGATCTTCGACGATGGGGTCAAGGTTGAGGACGTTGTAGCTCGCGACGGTCAACGAATCGTCATCGCCGACCAGGGAGCTGACGTCGGGCGGTAACTCAGACGATTTAATGTTGCCAGTGAAATCTTCGGTGGGCAAGATTTCGAAATTGCCAAAGCCATAGCTGACCACTCCCGTCACATCGCCGAGGACGTCGCCAACATTGACCTCGGGAAACTCAAAGTCGAAGACTCCAGAGTCTTCGTCAATCTGCACTTTTTCCGGGTTGAAGTCATCAGGACTGATGTTCAGTGTGCCGCGATCGCTGAGGCCACTCGCATCGGCCCCTCCGTCGACGACGGTAAAGATTTCACCAAAGCGGTTAGTCCCAGAGACGGCAACGGCGTTCTGAGCCGTCACGCGCATGCCTTCTAAAGACTCGAAGAAATCAATCCCGTCAGTGCTGGGGTCAAAGCTGGCAAAGGCATCATCGTCGATGTTTGCGCTGGGCGGTACCCGGCCCCCCTGCCCCAAGCTGACGGCAGCCGGCAAATCATTACCGCTGCTGATAACCGTGACGTTAGAGACGCCGCTAATCTGGGTCGTTGAGAGGTTGCGGGTGGAAGCTCCCCCTGGGGTAAATTCGGCAACGGTACCGGCTACTGCCAACTCATCGCCAACACTGATACCCGGAGCACTGTCTGTGAAGACGAAAATGGCATCAGAGGTGGCAATGTTGCCATCACCCACTGCATCTTGCAGATAAAACCCATTGTCATCAACCGCCGTCACAATGCCGGTGGTGGTCACTGTTTGACCCAGCAGTGGCGACGTATGAGCCGCCCCCTGAATATCGAAAATGGGGGTCGTTTCGTCAGGCGGGGGTGGCGCTTCGTTCGAAAAGCCTGGTGTATCAGCCGAGAAGTCGCCAAACGCCAGGGGTTGAAACGGACCCGTGCCATCGACATCACGAGCGATGCCAGCCGGAGGAAAGGTCCCACTTGGCCCGAGTACGGTGTCGCTATAGTTCACATCGGCATTGCTGTCGCCATCAATGAGTGAAACCGAGTCGATGATGGTGCCGATCGCACTATCGAAAACGCCATCATTATCAACATCCAAATCATCACCCGCTTGTCCGGTAAAGCCATCGACGACTAAGAAGGTAGACGGCGAACCAATGAAGTCAAAGGCAGCAATCTGATCCGTGGCATCGACCTCGGCTTGAGAGATCACGCTGCTAATATCCGCATTCGCCAGCAAAAAGAAACCATTTTCGTCGGTGGCAGTGCCGCTGAGATCGAAGGCAAAGTCTACCTGACCGGGCTCAAACTCGCCCGACAGTAAGACCAACGAAAGGCCGTCGAGGGTCGTGTTGGCCTCACCAAAGAGTTCGACAAAGTTGCTGTCGTTGTCAGAGGCGCTGGGGGAAGAAATCCGCAGCTCATTGAGGCTGACACTTGGCGTAGTCGAGCCGTTGTCAATGGTATGCGTGCCCAGACCGTCGAAGGTATCACTGGGGAAGCTATCCCACTCTGCAGAGGCGTCGAAAGCATCGCTGCCATCCGGATCGCCAGCTGTGATGGCAGATTGACGCCGCAGGGTGACATTGGCCCCTCCCCCTGGCCAAGAACTGCCTGGATCGACACCAATTTGGCCAAAGACATCAACAATCTGACCATTTCTTAGAAGTGCGATCGCGTCATTGCCATTGAAAAAACTATTGCTAGGAGTCAAATCAGCAACAGACAGGATGGCTGCATCAGCGCCATCATCAGCAATCACGTAGACATTGCCATCTGCTAGGGTGCCGCTCAGGATGAGAGCTGTGTTAGGCGAAGTGTTGCCGTTGAAGTAGATTTCGACAGAATATTCGGATAGATCAATATCACTGCCTGTAAAGTTGGCAATCTCTAAAGCTTTATTGAAGCTGCTGCCTTCAACATATTCCGAAAAAAATAAATCGGTCGCTACCATGCGGTTGCTCCTTAAATTTATGGATGAGAAGTGTGGGGAAAAATTCAACCCAAGGTGAACAAGTTCCCTAACTGGGCGAAAGAGAAACCTTGTTCTTGAATCAGTCACAGCTCGAAATCGACGATCGCCTCCACTGGCGATCGCCCCCTGTGGATATCAGTCAAATTGTTGAAATATTTGTGGGCTGACGCTGCTTTGCCGTTTGAGCAAAGCAGCATCAAGGTCAGACCGTTAGGGAGCGCCACCGCCCAGCTGGGTGGTGGCGCAGGTTCGTGGGCCTACGCTGTTAGCGCCGCCGCATCAGTCGCCGCCTCAAAGGGGCTGTAGACGATGTCCGTGATGGCACCGCTGTTTTCGAGGAAGATCTCCATGCGGGAGACTCCTTCAATGCCCAGCGAGAGTTGCGCCTGCACATTGTCACCGAAGCCCTCAATTTCCTGGGTTTCGATGACGGTGTCATCAGCCCCGTAGAAGGTAATGAGGTTGTCTTCGCCCTGGTCGAAGTCAAACACGCCGACGCTGGCAACGTTGACCAAGCCATCAAAGTCGAAGCTAAAGGTGCCGCCATCCGCATTGTCATCGGGGTCAGAGGCATCGCCATCTTCAGAGATGATCAGCACCTTGCCCAGGGTGTCAGCGCGGAGGTCGAAGTCACGACCGGTGATGTTGTCGGTGTCAAACAGCATGGCCCCAAACTCAGTGTCTGTGGAGATGCTGACGCCATCGAACTGGTTAGTGATGCTGGTACCGGCATCAAAACCTTCAAAGTCGAGGATTTCAGCAACGGGCTGCTCTGGGGCTGCGAATTCGTAGATGGTGGTGGTGCCACTCACTTCGTTCGAAACGGCCAGTAGCGCTTCGCCAGTGGGGCTGTCCTCTGCCGAGATGAAGGTCAAGCCTTCGGGGCCGAGGTCACCGACCGCTGGGTTGGTGCTGCCATCGGCCAACTCCACTTCCACGTCGAAGTTGCGGTTGTTGAGGTAGTCAACAAAGCTGGCTTCAGCGGGGTTCGTGATGTCGTACACCATGACGCCGCCAACCCGCTCTAGACCAATAAACGCGAAGGTGCTGCCATCGACTTCGCCAATCACCACGCCTTCGGGCTCAGGGCCTTTGGCGTCGCTACGGCCGTCGAACGAACCGTTGGCGTCGTTAGTGGAGTTGAAATCTGCGGGGAAGAGGCTGGTGGTGATTTGCTCGAAATCGTCGCCACTGTCGAAGACCAGATTGCCCTCAGCATCAAAGATGGTGAACGAGCGAGCGCCGTAAGCATAGAGCTCATCAAAGTCGCCATCGCTATCCGTGTCACCGTCGATGGTAGACACTTCCAGGCGACCCAGATTTTCCTCCTGTTGCAGTTCGTCCGCATTGGGGAAAGCCGTGGGATCAAGGATGAGGTCTTCAACCCGAGCATCTTCGTCGCGAGCGTCACCTTCGTTGGCGGTCACAAAGTAGTTGGTGCCGTTGAATTCGTAACTGGCGATCGCATCCGGCATGAACAGGCCAAACACCGGATAGGTGTCGATATTGATGGCGTCGTCGCGATCGCTCGCGTCGATGCCGTTACCTTCGACGCTATGGTCTTTAGCGCCCAGACCGATGATGTCGGTCACCGCTTTGTTCGCAATGTCGACCACAGCGACGGCATTGTTTTCCTGCAGGCTGACGAAGGCCTGAGTGCCATCGGGAGACACCGCAATGTATTCGGGTTCCGCGTCTTGAGAGAACGTGGCATCGGGGAAGATGCGCACCCCCTCAGCTCGCAGGTCGTCTTCTTGACCGTCGAAAGCAGTGAAGTCAGCTGTCTCAACAGTGGCGTTTTCGACCCCGTTGCTGAGGTCGATGATGCTGATGGAGCCTTCAGGATCCACGCCATCATCGGGTTCACCTTCATTGGCGACCAAAACCTTGGTGCCGTCGGGCGTAAAGGTCACCATGTCGGGTAGAGCACCGACCTCAACCTCACCGAGGAACTCACCATCCGCGTCGAAGAAGACAACTTCACCGTTGTCAGTGACAACTTCGTTCTCAATTGCCACCGCGACGATGCCATCGTTGACGGCGACGCTGTTGGCCCCAGCCCCGAACTCGGTCGCGTCAATTTCACCGATTTTGGTGGGGTTGGTGGGGTCGCTCAGGTCGAGAATATCGATGGTGACGGAGTTGGAGTTAACGACAAACAAGCGCTGACTGCCAGGGTCGTAGGCGTTAATTTCAGCGGCTCCGTCATCAAAGACGCCGGTTTCAAAGGTGCCCAAGACGCTGAGCGGGCCTTCCACCGGGGTACTACCGCCATCGTCACCCAAAATTGTGTCTTCGCGGAAGTCAAGGTTTTGGATGCGCTCGTCGAGGTCACGACCGGTGTCTGCTTCATCAAACGGTGCGTCCTCAAAGTTATCCAGCAGATACTCGGCCAACGCGTCTTGCTCAGTGCCGTCATCGGCGAAGGTCGCGTCGCCAGTTTGGGCGTCTTCTTGCTCTAGAGAAAGGAGGTTAACTCGGGCGACCACAGCCGGATCACCCAGTTCACCAGCCTCTGGGTCAGTATTCGTATTGGGGAAGGGGTAGCCATCACCACCACCCGTGAATTCACCCGTCACATCGTCGAACCGGGGTGCCGCGAGGAAGCCCAGCGTAACAATGCGGAACTCTTCACTCGGGTTGCCGACGATTTCACCCTCTCTGACCAGCTCGGTAACCAGATTGTCATCTTCATCGAAGATGGCCGCACTTTGAATGCGATCGCCCTCAGGCAGATCAGGATCAAAGGAGAATTTCACGCCAGCAATTTGCGGGAAAGCACCTGCCACATCGGGCAGAGCACCGACTCCATGCTCGAGTACCGCCACCAACTCTTCTTTGGTGAGCGTCAAGAGCGTCAGGTCGTTGTTAAAGGCCAGCGTGGTCTGAATGTCGTTTTGGCTAATGCCGCCTTCCGGCTTGACGACATTGCCATCACTGTCAACAACTTCTGAATTGACTGTCCGAACGGCTTCCGTACCACCAGCAGGAACCAAGGTTTCACCGATAGAAGCGCGAATACCGCCCCCGTTTTTGAGCGAAACCACTACCGTGGGGTCAGATTCTTGCGCGACTGCCAGGTTGGCATCCGCTGTCAAGTTACCCAGGTTGGTTTCTTGGGTGCGCACCCCGTCAGGGTCATCCACAGCGTCAGTACCGGAACGGTTACCGTTGAGGAAGACCTCTGAAGTGCCAAAGACGTTGGACTCAGTCAAAATGATTTGGGCTTCGATCGCATCGGCAATCGCCTGAATCTCTGGATCAACCAGACCTTCAGCGCCTAAATCTGCGACCCCTTGAGCATCGGTAGCGTAAGCCCCCGACACCTCGGAGTCATAGCTGCCCTCAACAATGTTGCCGTCAGCGTCAAAGTCAATGACCAGGCGACCGACATACTTGTAGCTACCATCGGTATTCACCACAGCAGTAGTGGTGCCGCCCGCATTGGTCACAAACTGAGGATACTCACCTTGATTGCTGTCGCCATCGCGGGGGCGATCGTTCTCGTCAAACAGACGCGTGTTGGAACCACCGGCCACGATAATATCGACCCCAACCAAACGCTCAGCGAGACCCAATTCAATGCTGAGCTGCTGCATGTGAGCCAACAGCACAACCTTATTTAACTCAGGATTCGCCGCGAGCAGGGCATCGACCTCAGCCTGAATTTCAGCGGCTAGGGCGTCTAACTGCTCAGGGGTGGGGTTGCTGTCAAACGGACTCGGAGAGATGCCGACATCACCAGGGCTGGAAATGCTGGCCAAGGTGGGAGTGGTGGCTCCGACCACGCCCACCGCCTCGCCATTGACATCAATCACGACGGAAGAAGTGACCGTATTGGCCTCGGGAGCGTCACCACCCTCAACTTCTAAGGGGGCTAGAGCGGCATCCGTCGAGAAATCCAGGTTAGTGGATAAGTAAGGGAAGGCCGCCCCGGCGAATTCCTCGTCGAGAACTGAGCCCAGGGTGCCATCAGCATCCTGCCCAGAGATCAGCCCAGCCAGCTCTTCAGTGCCAAAATCGAACTCGTGGTTACCTAGGGCGATCGCTTGAATCCCCAACTCGTTCTGAATTTGAATATCAGCGATACCGGGGGCACCAAAGACCGGGCCAGAAGCGTCATAGAATAACCCCGGAATGATGGCATCTCCGGAAGACAAAAACAACGTATTGTCTGCTTCGCCATCAGCTCCCAAGTCTTGATCCTTGAGTGCTTGGACAACGGCAGATAAGTTAGGCGCGTCGGTAACAGCCGCCGCACCCGCTTCCTGGTCTGCAATGTGCAGCAGCTCGAGCGTAAACAACTCGTCCATAAATCCCTCTTAATACATTGAGAATCGAACAGCACAACAAGTCAGAGCCAGCCCTAGAGCTGACCCCAAACTCGGAGTCGTCAACAAACTTTTGTCAGCGCACAGTGTTGGAGATCAAATGCCTGCTTAATAGAGGCGCATCCATCATTAGACGGTCAGCTTTAGGAGCCGGGTCTAATGGCTCTAAAACACCGCTCGGGTCGGTGGCCAAAATCAGAAAACGGATTTCTGGGGTTTTAGCAGCACCGGTGAAAGCTCATGTGATCTCCAATTGTGTTCATAGGTAACTTTCTCAGACCAACTTAAAGCGACGGTAAAGCCAGACTTAAGACTTCGTGCAAATACGGAGCATTCATCATCGCTTTATGACTTACTAAGACATTTCATGATTGCTTTACAAAGAAGTTCCGGCTGATCCTGTGAAAGGCCCAATGCGCCGTTAAACCGCGATCGCTAGCCCGATCACGCACCCAGCAAAATTTCATCCAGAGTCCCAGACTGACAGCAGATGTGCCAAACTACACCGGCGACGATTTGGCGCAGGTTAAGTTCCCGTTAATTTTAGGATCGTCTGGCAGTGGCGGCTGGCCCTGTTGCCGAAACATCCTGGCCATGCCGATTGCACGCTTAACGTTGAGCGATGACCGGTCATCCCGCGCGAATGTTTCCAGGCTCAGCGCGATCGCGCCCCCCGTTGTCGCAATGCTTAGCCAAGAAACTCCCAATGCCGGTTGACCCGGCTGGAGCACGTGGGGGGCAGAAGCATCAGATTCACGCGGCGGCGAAGGGTCAGCAATCTGGCCATGCTCAGTGATTGGACTCTTCAGGGGCCTGAAGATTGAGGGCGATCGCCCCCACCACCACGGCATAAACAGCGGCTTACCGTGACACCGTGCTAGGGTGCCAGCCTACCCGTCCACGGTCTCGCCACCGATGCTGCGATGGCAAGACGATAGCGAGAACGACACGATGGCCAGCAATCACCCTGACGCTACCCCACCTGACGCCGCGATCGCCAGTCACGAGGCCGATGCCAGTGGGCATCACTCCACTCTGGTTGACCTCACTCAGCTCATCGCAACGCCCGAAAACTACGACTTTTTCACCTTTCGGCCCTATGTCAAAAAGCTCATGCTCTCTGGGGCCGCCAATACCAAACACATCAGCATTCTTTGGTACGTCGGGCCGGAGGGTCGCGTCGGACGGCACTTGCATGGCATGACCGAGGCCGTCTATGCGATCGCCGGTACACAAACTGATAGCCAGGGCGTTTACGCCACCGGCTCGCTCTGTTTCAACCCACCAGGCAGCAGCCATGACATCTCAGCGAGCAGCGGCTTTTTTATCCTGGCTTACGCGTCGCCCCCTGACTTTGACAATCCAGCCGCGATTGAGGACTTTACCCCAGTCCACCTCGATACCACCGAGCCTGACTTAGAAACCCGCTATCTGCTCACGGTCAAGCAAGATGGTGTCCGCGTTTACGACATCCCGCTGGATCCCGCTGGGGGCATGAGTGCTCAACTGATCCAAAGCACGACGCTAGAAAGCTACGCCTACGACGGCAATTATCTCCTCGTCCTAGAGGGGCGTTGCTGTATCGACGGGATGCACTGCGATCCGCAGATGTTAGTGGTCGCGAATACCGTGGCGCCTCAGTCTTACCAAATCAGAGCGGTGGCGGGTCAGGCTTGCTTAGTATTCGGGCTGTCTTTTTAGCCGCTGTACTGGTGGCCATCCCTCATTTGGGGCAGTGGCCACACGAAGATGTCTACCGTTTCTTATCCATGGCATCCGTGGCGCAGTCGTACAGGGTAAAGGGGTGAAGTCGAGCGATGTTGCAATGTTTAGGGCAATGGGGATGACGGCGATATGCAGTTTTGACCTCCCACAGATTCCAAGTGGGGGGAGACCCGATTCAACAGTCTCCAACCCTGGAGGATTAGGGAAAATCGCATCAGTCTCAACTGAATCAGAATGACAAGGGGCATTCCGCTCGGGCAATGCCTCCCCGAAGCGGTATTTTGAGGGCAAGACATTGCTGAGCGAGACAGTTTTCCCAGTTAGTTAGGGGGGGTATGGACGTCGTAATTTTGGCCAATGGCCCCGGAGAAATCACCACCTGGGTGAAGCCGGTGGTGATGGCGCTGCGAGCCCAGGTGCCATCACGGGCCACTTTACGGATTTCGGTTGTGCTTTCACCCTGTCCCAATGCCACGGGGCGAGAGGGCGAGATCGCGCGCCAATATCCCGAGGTCGATCGCGTGCAGGCAGCATCGGCTTTTTGGCCCTTTTTGCTGTGGGGCAAAACGGCTGAGCATTGGGACTGGCACGATCATGGCGTCGTTTTGTTCCTTGGCGGCGATCAGATTTATCCGGTGATTGTGGGCAAGCGACTGGGCTATAAAACCGTCATTTATGCCGAATGGTTTACCAACTGGCGGCGGTGGATAGATGCCTTTGGCGTGATGAATGCCGATCTCGTCGAACAGGCTCCGGCGGCCTGGCGGCACAAATTTACCGTGGTCGGCGATCTGATGACCGACGGGCAATCGGCGATCGCCACTCAAGAAGACATCGCCCAGCAGCTCCATCTCACCCCTACCACCGAACTCATTGGAGTGCTGCCGGGGTCAAAGCGGGCCAAGCTCACCCAAGGGATGCCGCTCTTGCTGTCTGTCGCCGACTATGTCCGCCAGCGACGACCCCAAACGCAGTTTGTGCTGCCCGTGGCCCCCACCGTTGATGTGGCCACGCTGACGCGCTATACCAACCCGCAACAAAATCCCTTTTGCACCGTGTTCGATGCGCCTGCGACCCAGCTCATTCCAGGCTCTGATACCCATGGCTTGCCTCGACTAGAAACCGCCCAGGGCACACCAATTTGGCTCTGGAAACCGTTTCCGGCGACGGCGGTGACCGGTCAATGTCAGCTCTGTCTTACTACTGTCGGCGCTAACACAGCAGAACTCGGGGGCTTGGGCATTCCGATGCTGGTGCTTTTGCCCACCCAGCAACTCGAAGCCATGAACGCCTGGGATGGCATTTTGGGTCTGCTGGTGGCGCTGCCGCTGATTGGTAAGCCGTTGAATATTTTGATCAATCGCCTCTTTTTGGCCTACATTCACCGGCGCAACAAGCTGTTTGCCTGGCCCAATATCTGGGCCGGACGCGAGATTGTGCCGGAACTACTGGGTCACCTTGACGCTAAAACGGTGGGCGATCGCGTACTCGATTATCTGGAACATCCCGAGCAGCTGCAGCAGATGCGCCATGACTTGCAACAGGCGAGAGGCGAACCCGGTGCGGCCCAAAAGCTGAGTGAGCTGGTGCTAAAGTTTCTGCCTCTGGATACCTCTGACGCCGACACTCAGCTTGATTAATGTGACATTGGCATCCTAATGTTGCCAAAGATTTGAGCCAGCACTTAAATTTCTATTCCAGCGCCGCAACGGTTTGTCATATGGGGGGGCGTAACAAGCGAATAAAACCCGCTTGCTCAAAGTGGCGATCAGTCGATAATGCCGCCGTAATTCCTCTCTGCCGCATCAAGACAAAGCTAACAGCGTCACAGAGCGAATAAGTTTTATCCTGACGCGCGATCAACAATTCAACGGCTAATCGATGCAAGTGTTCATCAACCCAGACTGTTTCTATGTCAGGGGCATCTAACAGATCAGTGACGAATGCCAGAGCAGCCTCTCTGGGAAACCGCCGCGCTGCCGTCAACGCGACATACTCAGCAATCACGAACTATGCGTTAGGCGACTAATCGCTGTTCGATATGCCGTGCAGGCTTCGGTGTGTAGAGGTTCAGCTCTGTAATGTAGACATAGCAGACCAGAAGTATCGAGGAACATCAATCAAGGGGATGGGCACTGGCATATTCCACCGCTAAGTCGGCATCAATGCTGTCGTTATCCAGCGTCGTGGGGTCTGCCAGCTCTAGCGTCCCAAAATGGTGTTCAAACTTTGTACGAGCGGCCTGACGTCCTCCTGTTGATCGCAGAAGTTGAGCCATCTGTTCAGACTGTTGTTCTAAGAAGGTAGAAACCAAGCTTTCTACAGGAACGCCATTTGCTTCTGCCTGACGTTGAATGACTTCGAAAGCCTGATCACTTAGTTCTAGAGTAAGCGTGTGACCCATAGGGGGAACATACCAACGAGCAGCTAAACAGCAGTATAGCTTTGCACTTTAGCCAAGATGTCGCATCATCACCAAACTGAGAGAGGCTTTCAGCCTAGAAGAACCAGCCGTAGCTGTGCAGACCTTTGCCCAGAATGTTGACCCCGAGGTAGCACACCCAAACGACCATAAATCCGGAGGCGGCTAGAATCGCCGGACGTCGGCCCTGCCAGCCCTTGGTGATGCGGGCGTGCAGGTAGGCGGCAAATACTAGCCAGGTAATTAGCGCCCAGGTTTCCTTCGGATCCCAGCTCCAATAGGAGCCCCAAGCTTCGTTAGCCCAAACGGCTCCGGAAATAATGCCAATAGTCAGCAGGGGAAAGCCCAAGCCGATAATGCGATAGCTGATGTTGTCGAGGGTGTCAGCCAGCGTCAGGCGCTGGGGCGTCAGCTTGGCGGCGGCCGCCGGCGCGGCAACGGTCGTTTTTTCGAGCACAGCGGCCCCGCCACCGGAGTTGGTGATCGCTGCCGGGGTGGGAACAGCCACCGATGTCGCTAGGGCGGCTTCGTTAGTGGTGACGCCATGACGCCGCAGCTTGGTCTCACGAAAGCCACCGGTACCCACCGAACTGCCCCGCAGCTCGATCGCTTGGCCCCGCGTCACGATCAAAAAGGCGATCGCCATCAGGGCGCCCACCATTAAAGCGGCGTAGCTAAGCAGCATGACGCTGACGTGCATCATCAGCCAGTTCGATTTCAACGCGGGTACGAGCGGTTCAGAAACCTGCATCGTGTCAGGCAGCGACAGGGCGGCAAATGCGGTGATGCCCATCGCAATGGGGGCGGTCACGGCACCCACTAGGGCACTGCGGCTCATACGCTCCGCCACCAAATGTACGGCGGTGATGCCCCACACCACAAAAAACAGCGATTCATATAGATTGCTTAGGGGAAAATAGCCGCCTTCAATCCACCGTGCGAGCAGCAAGGCCGCGATCGCTAGATTGCCCAGGGCCATGCCCATCGTGCCAAAGGCTGACAACATCTGAGCCTTCGGGAACGCAACCCCAGCCCAGTACAGCAGCATCGTTGAAAAGAGGATGGCAAAGGCGGCGTTGTCCAACCATCCCTGAAGCGTTACAAGATCCATCACGCTAGCGCTAAATTATCGTCTGCTCTCTATCCTACCGAGATATCTCACGGCAAACCAAAAAGTACGGTTAAGCCTTTTCTATCGTTTTGAGTGATAGGGCGGACTTTCGCGCGCCTAATCACGTTGCCACCCACTCACGAATTGCCGATGAACGGCTGAGGGTAGAGCCCTCGCTACGCAAACGCTAAAGCAAAATTCAACGCATCAAAGACCGATGGCATCGGCATTACGGCTTTATCTAACAGCACCCGACCACATTGTTAACGGGTGATCATCGGCGGCTGATGTCAATGACGTCAATTTGACTCAAACCTGATCGGTACTCTAAATCGTTGCAGAATTGAACCCGCTTCAGACATTGTTAGGCTAAAGTTCGTAAAATCGGTGACTTTGCATTGTTTAAGTAAATCGGTCTAGGGCAAGGGTTGAATTCATCGGTTCCTAGGGCAATATAAAACTGTCGAAAGACACCTAACCTCCAACTCCCAACTAAACCGAACCCTCTATACCGAAGCCATTTAACATCCATTCCCAGCTAAGCCGAAAGCTCTATAACCTAAAGCCCCCCGGTACCTTGTGTGTCGGGGGTTATTATTTTGTCGGCCCGATCACGAACGGCATCGACCGTTGGTTACCCGGTAGCCCCGATGCGGCAGAGGGGAAGGGGAGCATCACGAACTCGTCGATGTCAAACGTGGCTTCCTCTCCTAAAAACTGTCAGAACGCTTCCTGACTCTTGCTTCTAGCGCTGTAACCGGTTCTCCATCATGAGTCAACATTAGCGGCATAGAGCATGCTCACACAGGTGTTGGAAGACTGAGGCATCCACACAGACGACGCGCCCCTCTACCTGGCGCTGAAGCAGGGTTTCTATCATTGCTGAAGTAATCTGACGGCAATACATAGAGGGTGTTATACCAGTTCTCAGCGATCGAGCTCCCGATGCAATCTTGGCAACGCAGGAGAGCCGAGGGGCTGGGGAGCCAGACCTGTAGCTTTGTTTCAGAGAATCGGTATTAAAGCTGTCGCTAAATGTTCGCTGACAATGAGGACAGTAGTCGCGCTGGTCGCCTTGGCACGTTTGGCTATGGTTACGAGCTTTAGGATGAGCGCACAGAGAACAAGTCCATCAGAAAATTTACAGCTCGACTATCTCTGGTTTAACCAGCCCACAGTTGATGGATGCACAGCCAGGGCTTACGATGGTTGTCAAATCTTAACAATCTATCATTGGCTAATGGGCGATCGCCTGCCCCCACCTGCCCAAAAGAACAGCGAGCTAGGATAGGCCTCTGGGATATGAGCGTTCGTCGGTTCCCACTGAGCTGAAGCAGATTATTTTTTACCTGAGCATTTGATTGAATGGATGATGTGATTAAAAAGTCAGACTTTTCCCTAAGCCCCTATATGAAAAGCAATGACTTATGGGCAACCGGTCAAGTTCTCAATACTGTTTTTCCATACATTGCCTTGTGGTTTTTAGCAGTCCAGTTAGCTCCGATTTCGCTTTGGTTTCTTCTGCCCATCATGATGCTGATGACCCTTTTTTCAGGGCGCTGCTTTTCCTTGATGCATGACTGCGGCCACTATTCGTTATTTAGGTCAAGACGAGTCAATCGAATTGTGGGATTTACGTTAGGGGTGATTAATGCAATTCCCCAATATCCATGGTCAAGGGGTCACGCTTATCATCACAAAACGAATGGCGATTGGGAACGTTATCGTGGCCCAGCCGTATTGATCTCTACTGACACATTTGCCCAGCTCACACCCTTTCAGCAGACCCGCTACGGGTGGTTAAGACATCCGCTTATGTTGATTCCTGGAGGATTCCTCTATCTCGTCATCAAGCCTAGACTGGCCTTGATTAAAGGGGGATTTGATTTTGGCGTTCACCTATTAAGTGAACTTGGGAGGCATCCCCGTTCAGCTCTACAAAAGGTCATTGCTTCTCATAAATCAAGAAATTGGTATACCGCCGGTGAATTTTGGGACTTGCTATTCAATAACCTTTTTGTAGTAGGTGGCTGGATTCTTCTGAGCCACTGGCTGGGCGCGATTTTCTTCTTGAGTGTTTACTTGATCACGCTAACTTTGTCTGGGGCAATTTTCATCTATGTCTTCTTCGTTCAGCACAACTTTGAAGGTTCCTATGCCCATAAAACAGAGGACTGGGATTACCTTTTAGGAGCCCTAGAGGGCAGTAGTTATCTAGAGTTGCCAGCCGTTCTAAAGTGGTTCTCAGCGAGTATTGGCTACCACAATATCCATCATCTATCGGCAAGAATTCCTAACTACCATCTTGAAGCCTGTCATCAAGCCAATGCCCACCTCCTTGCGAATGTGAAAACGCTGCATGTCAGCAGTATGTTGGATTGCTCTAAATACATTCTTTGGGACTCCGTTGGTGGTCGTCTAGTGTCCATTGAGCAATTTCATCAAGCGGCTCAATTGAAGTCAAGAGTTGCTGAAAGAGAGAGTGAAATGCCGGCATAGATGAACTGAGTTAGGTGTCAGTGGTAGAGTGCCCCGATCGCCGTCATCTAGGGGCGCGCTGCGGGAAAGGCACTACTGAAGCATCGGTTCAGTAGTGCGAGAAACCCGGTTTCTTGCATCAATTGGAAACTCTATCCTGGTTCAAATACAGTCCCTCCATCGCGAGCTGACCGGTATCTGAGCCTGGCTAGAAATCAACGCCACGTTTGAGGTCAACGCCCTTTTCGGCATAGTGCTTGTGGTTAAACACTTCAGAATGGGTGCTGGCGAGTTCGAAATAGGCGGGCGGATTTTTGCAGCGGCCTGTGATAATCACTTCGGTATCGCGGGGTTTGCGGAGCAGGGCCTGCACGATGGGCTCGGCGGGCAACAGTTCGAGATCGACCGTGGGGTTCAGCTCGTCTAAGATCACGGTTTTATAAAGGCCCGAAGCGATCGCGGTACCGGCCAGTTCCCACCCGCGCTCGGCCTCAACATAGTCAATTTCTTGCTGTTGGCCACGCCAGACGATGGCGTCTCGACCGCAACGTTGATGATCGACCAGGTGGGGATAGCTCTTGCGTAGGGCGGAGATGGCCGCATCTTCGGTGTAGCCTTGACCGCCTTTGAGCCACTGCATCACCAACACCCGATGCGACTGGTCTTGGCTGATGCCCCGCCCGATCGCCTGCAGAGCCTTGCCGAGGGCGCTGGTCGATTTGCCTTTGCCATCACCGGTATAAATCTCGACCCCTTCGATGCCGGGCAGATCCATATTGCGGTGGTGCTGCGGCTTCATTTCAGAATGTAGGTTGGCCACGTCAATCAATGGTTTGGGGGCGGCGCGACCCGTGGCGATGACTTCCAAATGCTCGGGTTTATGCTTGAGCGATTTCACCACGTCATCGACCGACAGCAGACCCAAATCCAGCACCGGGTTGATCTCATCCAGCACCACAACGGAATAGAGGCCCGAGGCGATCGCGCCTTTGGCGACATCCCAACCGCGCTGCGCCTCTAAGCGATCAAACTTGGTAATGTCTTCCGGGCCAAAAAACTCAGCCCGACCCGTACGCACCTGGTCAATCAGATGGGGAAAGCCGCGCTGCAGCGCTTCGATCGCGGCATCTTCGTCATAGGTCCGGCCTGGCCCTTTGAGAAACCGCAGCAGCAGCACGCGGCTTTCCATAAAGTTTTGAATGCCGAGGCCAATGGACCGGAGCACCACGCCTAAGGCGACCTGCGACTTGCCTTTGCCCTCACCGTCATACACGTGAATTTGACCAGAAAGTCGTTCATTATTAAGTTGTGCCGTGCGAATGCCGATCCCAGTTCTGACCATTATGTTGCTATCAGCGTTAAGTTTTTAGCCGCTACAGCCTAAAATTCTACCGAACCCTGAGGGAAGGGGATACCCTGTTGCCTAGCACGTTCAGCCTAACGGCTGGCCGCAGCGGCGGGTTGCCCCACTTTGCTTCTACCGTACTCTCTTCGTGATGCTTCTGCGCTGACCCCCATGCCCGTGTTTACACTGTTTGATCAGACCGCTGTACTGCCCCTAAAAGGCATCATTTTTCAGACGGTGCTGTTGCTGGTGGCGATCGTGTTAGAAGCCATTGTGTTACGGCAGCGCCTAAAGTTGGGGTTTCAGCCTAGCATTCGCTATGCGGCCACCATTAATTTGTTAACGGTAGTTTTAGGGTGGACTGTATTTTTAGCGATCGAACCCTTGCTTTCCAACGCGGTGAGAACGCAGATCATCAGCTATGTGATGTTTGGCAATTTTTATGCCAGTCCCTTATCCGGCAACCTGAACGTGGCGGTTGTGATCGCGGGGTTGATCACCTTCTTTTTGACGTTTTGGGTTAAAGTCATTGCCCTAGAGTGGCTGACGTGGTCTGTCGGCACCCCGATTGTGCAGCGGGATGCCACGAGTAATGTCAGTCGATTTCGATATCGGCGATCGCCCACTCAAACCACCTCGCCCCACGTGCTGGCGGTTTTGCAGGCCAACGCGCTGAGTTTTTCGGCCGTGTTGGCGCTCCTGCTGTTGCGCTACGGGTTGAGTCAACGGCTATGATCAAGCTTTTACAAATCGTCTGGGGCTGGATCTCAGACATTGTTTTTCCGAAAGACTATTACGCCTGGCAAACCCTAATTTACTTGGGGTTTTTCTCCTTCGCGATGTCTTGGGTCGCGCGTTTAGCCGTGGGCCAGGGCCTTACGGTCAACGTGATTGCCACCGCGGGCTGGATATTTTTTGCCCTCGGCATTGGCTGGCTATTAGAAAACGCTAAGGTGCGGCTGTTTGGCCTGCCGGTGGCGCCGTGGGTGATGGGAGCGATTGTCTGCATCTACTTTTTTGGGTTGGTGCAGTGGCTTACCTGGGCCAATGGCTTCATGGCTTGGCCGCTGGTCTCGGTGGCGATTGTGGCGATTCCGCAGTTTCTCACCTGGGAGCTGCGCCCGAAACTCCCCGCCCCAATGATGCGCCAGCAGCTTATTTTGCTTTTGCTCATCGCCCTGCTGTTGAGCAATTGGTTTCAGTTTTATTTTCGCCTACAAAACTGGTTAGACGATTATCCGAGCTTGCTGGCAGATGACTTTAGCCGCAGTGGCTTTGTGGTGAAACTGCCCGATCAAGGGGAAGATCAAGCCCGCGGCATTGTGTTGCTCACTCGCACTGAAATTGAAATCAAAGCGGATCTGGAAGAGACCCCGTGGCCCCATGTCGAGCGCTGGCTGCTGAATATGAATGAACATCTGGAGAGTATCGAAGACACCATCATGGTGAGCCTTGAATCTTCTGAAGAAGGTGAGTTGTGGCGGCTGACGGGGCTCAGGCGCGGGGCCGACAATAACGGCTATGCGCTGGATTTGCGAGCCATCTGGTCAGGCCCATCCTCGATCAGAGAGGGCTATTATTTAGAAAAAACCTGTACCGTGCGGCCGCGATCGCCGGGTGCCCGCGCTAGCGAAGCAACACTCGACAGCCCACCGACTCCGTTGGCGGTGGTGGAATGCGACCTCGAGATCGTCAAACATCCGGGCCAGCCGACCGTGGTCGAAAGCTGACCGTACCCGTGACGAGGCCATCGCAGCGGCCCCGACGTCGTATTATCAGGTCTTAAGCAAGTTTGTGGCAATCATGAGTCTGTCGCGTATTTGGGTCATTGCGACGAATGTCTATAAAGAAGTCATCCGCGATCGGGTGCTTTATCTCGTCGCGGTTTATGCCGTGTTGTTGTTCGGGGCGGCGGCCCTGCTACCCGATGTCGCGGGCGGCGCCCAGGACAAAATCACCCTCGACTTGGGGCTTGCCGGCATTCATCTCTTAGGGTTAGTCGTCACCGTGTTTGTCGGCACGGGGCTCATCAACAAAGAAATTGAAAAACGCACGGTTTTAGTGCTGATCTCGAAGCCCATTAGCCGTCTGGAATTTATTCTGGGTAAGCATCTGGGGCTATCAGCGGTGCTGGCGGTGCTGATCGCGCTCTTGACGGTGGTTTATCTCGCCGTGTTGGCGGTCAATCAAATTCCTTTTTCGATCGTCAGTCTGTTGCTGGCGGTGCTATTCACCGGCTTAGAGATGGCCCTGCTGACAGCGGCGGCATTGCTATTCGGCGTGTTTACCAGTTCTTTGTTGGCGACGCTGCTGACGATCGGCGTCTATCTGATGGGGCACCTGAGCCAAGACATGGTGGCCTTAGGTAAGTTGAGCGAAAGCGCCACGTTTCAGAATGTGGCCAATGGCCTGTATCTGATTCTGCCTGACTTAGAGCGCCTCAACTTACGCAACGAAGCAGTTTATGGCTTGGCAATTTTCCCCTCTACGCTGGAGTTAGCGGGGCATTTTGTCTATGGGGTGCTGTACACGTGTCTGCTGCTCGCCGTGACGGTCTTTGTATTGACCCGACGGCAGTTCTAGGGGCAGCGGCTTCAACGCCTGCACCGCGATGGTTTCAGTCCTTTGCTAGGTTCGTGTCGCGGGAATGCTCGCCCGACATAGGGCAATTAACTAACGCCAGTTCGGGTAAGCCCACCCCCGTTGCTTTCCCCTCTGGGGAGGGGCGAATGGGGTGGTTTGTACTCCCAGCGGGAGGACGACACCGGGCACTCCTACCTGCAGAGGATTGGCACCTTAACAGGCGGGTAAGCCTGCCTGATGGCTGATACCAACTCTCTGAAACTAGACGACAGATCTTCCTTTCGACTCCGCTCAAGGAACATCGGCTGAAACTCAGGTTAACTAATGACGCGCCCAAAAAAACGCTGGATGAACGATCGCCCCATTGTTGAGAGCGTCGAGCGCCGCGCTACCGGGTTCTGAGGGCGGTCAGGGGCAGATGATTAGGCCGATAAACGAGTGAGCAATACCGGGCAGGGCGTATAGACTCTGACATAGTCAGACAATGACTCGCCGAGTAGGCGATCCAGGTCTGGCAAGCCTTTGGCGATCGAAGGACGGCGATCGGGGGATCCTAAAATAATCAAATCCACATTTTTGTCTTCCGCTAGCTGACACATGCGGCGACCGGCTTTGCCCTCGGGGGCGGCGAGGACGGTCTTGATGCCATACCGCTTGGCCTCAGCCGCCGCTTGGATGAGCACAGGGTCTTGTTTGGGGTCAGATTCGGTTTCGTCAAACGGCCGCGACTTGAGGTTTGACACGCTGTGCACTAGCAATAACTCGCTATCGCTCACGTCGCGCAGCAGGTTGATGCCCAACTTCAGCCCTTCTTGAGCGGAGTCTGATTTATCCATCGCGATCATGACCCGCTTTACCGGACGAATGCTGTAAAGGTCATCTTTGACCAACAGCATTGGTCGAGAAGAGAGCTGAAATACGTACTGGCTGACGGAATTGTCGAGAATTGCCTTGAGTCCCTTTAGGCCGCGAGAGCCCATGATGATCAGGTCGGCATCGGTTTCGTTGGCCACATTGACCACCACGTCTTTAGGGTCACCTTCGCGGAGCATTGCCGTCACGTGAGTCGGGTCAAGGTTCAGGGTGTTGATGGCTTCTGCTAAGGTGCGGCCCCCGAGCTCCCATTTCGCCGTCATATCTTCCGCAGAAACTTGCGAAGGCACCACGTGCAACACGGTGATGGTGGCTCGCTGAATGAGGGGAATCTCCATCAAAACTTTCATCATGGCCTCGGTATTACCGGCACCAGAATCGGCGAGAAGAATTTTTTCGATCATGATGACCTCGTAGGATATGCCGCTATTCGGTCGGCTAATGTTGACAGGCGATCGCGTAGACTACAGCGTCAATTCAGGGGCAACGATAGCCGCCCAGCTTAGAAAGCCGAGAATTGGGAAGGGCCGGAGTATTTTGCCCGCTAAGGACTGGGACTAAACCCACCCTTTTTGGGAAAAGCCTTATGTCACAAGGGTTTTACGCTATAGGTTAATAATAGACAGCTAACTTCATACAGGTTTGAACGATTTCATAATTCGTAGCAACCGACACTTAGAGCCAGTCATTATGGACATCCGATAGGGCTGGCAGGACATCGTTTGCAGCCCCTCGCTGAGGGCATTGATGCGGGCGCGATAGACCTCATCTCAGAGCTTTTGGAAAGTCATGGATGGCATGCTCTCGTAGAGTGTGGCGCTAGTTGACAGATCATTGCCCATTGCTGGGGAGCATGGAGGCAAGGAATCAGACAGACTGGCAGCAGTCTCTCTCCCCTGGGACAGTTATACCCGTCAGTGATCGACCTCCCGATGCCATCTTGGCAACGCCGGGGAGCCGAGGGCAGGGCAGCCAGATCTGTAGCCTTGCGATAAAGGCTGGTAAGGTAGGCGAGGTTTCTCGTCTCAATGTTGTATGGCCCCATCACCGATCGCTCCACTCGCTGCTTTTGCCTACGCCGTGCGCGTGCAGCCTCACCATACCGACTATGGCGGCGTTGTGTGGCACGGCACTTATATCACCTGGATGGAAGCGGCCCGAATTGAGTATTTGCGATCGCACGACATTGATTTTGCCCAGTGGGTCAGCTGTGGCGTCGATTTGCCCGTCGTGGATTTGTCATTGCAGTATTACCAGCCGTTGCGTTTGGGTGACGAAGTTGTGGTGCTGGCCTGGCCGCAGCCGCGTCGTGGAATTCGAGTTGTCTGGCAATACCAGATTCAAAACCAGGCCACTCAAGCGACCTGCGTGACTGGCCTCGTCACCTTAGTGCCGGTCAATACTCAGCAGCGCAAGATTTTGCGGCAGCTCCCCGAACCGATCAAATCTGACTTTGACCGACTCTATGCCTCGGTGGTATAGCAGCCTGTCAGGCTTGATTTTGGAGGTTGAGTGAGCGCTTAAATGCTGCCTGCCTGCTCAACCACCAAAATGCGAGCTGTGCCGATGGGGTGGGCGACATGCTCGGTGCCCACAGTGGCAAAGGCAATGTCGCCAGGCTGTAGCCGCGCCACCTGCACCGTTCCGTCTTGCCGGTAATGCATATCCACAGTGCCATCCAGCACAACAAACACCTCTTCGCCATCGTTGACGTGCCACTGATAGGGCTGATCAGTCCAGTGCAGGCGCGTGGTGATGCCATTCATGTTGGCGATGTCGATCGCCCCCCAGGGGCGATCTGCTTTGAAAGCTTTGCTGTGGATGATTTTCACAAAAGTGGGCGGACTCGGTTAAAAAGGCAGATTGACTGATTCTAAAAGACTGATCAGACCTTTCGTCATTCTTTGCCCCAAGATGGCGGACAAGAGGCCACAAACCAAGGGCAGGGCGATCGCGCCCACCTGTTGGCTGCGATTGAGGGCCGCCCAACTGCCATCGGTCATGTCTACCGAGAGGGAGGCGTAAACAAACACGACCAGGCCACTAATCGCCACCCCAATCAAAAAGTTGCGCAGCAGGCTAATCGCCGTTGAGGTCGCTGGGTTGGCCCGATCAACATTGTCTGAGGCTAAGGGGGAATCGGGTTCAAAAGACATTGGTAAACTCTCAAAGGCATTGATGTCAGCATAGGCGACGCGATGGCGATCGGCCTTCCTGCTCTTGGGTTCACCAAGTTGGGTGAGGGCTAATGCTCCAGAGAATGTCCTAAGCGCAGGCGGATCCTGCCATGAGCCACCAGAAGGTGTGCTAACTACTCAAGACTGCAGGCCTATCAGGAATGCTGAAATCAAACCAAACCTATTGCAGTGAAGAAAGGCCGTAACTCACCCCGACACAGATCAGTTACTTCGTCGTCTGAGATGAACGTGTAAAGGTGGGCTAGTAGTCCATAACGATTTTTGGCCTAAAAGTCCAACTGTCACAAGAGGCCTAAAGGTGTTTTACTCGACGATCCATTCTTACATCTCCGGATCGACCCCCACCTCTGCGCAGTTACGGTTGGGGTCGAGAGTGAAGTCGTCGGGAAGGGTGGTGCGACAGAGTTTGGCTTCGGTAAGTTGATATTCGGTTAGCCCCCTGGCCCCTGCCAGATGGGCTCCCCACAGATAAGCGCCTGCCAGATTGGCGTCCCTCAGGTCAGCCTCTGCCAGATGGGCTCCCCACAGTTCAGCCCCTTCCAGATTGGCGTCCCACAGATGAGCGCCTGCCAGATAGGCTCCCCACAGTTCAGCCTCTGCCAGATTAGCATCCCTCAGGAAAGCCCCTGCCAGATTGGTGTCCTTCAGATCAGCGCCTGCAAGATTAGCGTACCACAAAAAAAACCCTACCAAAAACGAAGAACGACAAAAAAAAAAACAAAAAAAAAAAACGAAAACCA
>CALCCA010000094.1 GCA_937899725.1 uncultured Halomicronema sp. | reverse complement strand
AGGGGGGGCGAGGGGGCTTTGGGAGCAGTTAGGGGCAGGGGAGCAGTTAGGGGCAGGGGAGCAGGGGGAGTGAAGGGTGAGATCGCGGGCTTCAACTCAGAGTCTTCCCCAAAGAGATCGTCCTTTGCCGCAGTGGGGTAGCGAGAACGATATGGACAAATCCCATTCGAGTTGCCAAACCTCGTCTAGTTCTCCTGAAGGAAAGACTGTTAGCCAACTTTTGTAACCAGTTAGGTCATGGCTCCCCCACCCCATAGCTCACTCACTCCATAGCTCCCCTGCTCCCCCTTGCCCTCTAGCTCCTCTGCTGTTCCAAAGGTGATGGCAAGTCTCACGAATCGAGAACCCACATGACACCTCCTTCAGTGAGAATAGCGACGATTTCTGATGAACGCGTGCCCATCGACACATGGCTGACGTTTTCCGACTTTTGTAGATATCGGCCTGCGGGCCTTTGCCGACCTCTACCGACTGACGTCGAATCGGGGTCTGGCTAGGGTTGGGGAGACCTGAGGTAAGGACTGCACCATGACGACTGCCAGCGTGTCAAAACCAATTCCAACTGATCTTGCCGGAGAACTCGTGGCCCACCCCAACGGGTTGCAAATTCTGCAACGGATTCGCCAGCTGACAAAGCGCTATGTCACTGAGGCGGTGCTGCGCGATCGCTTAGAAGAACTGCCCCAGCAGCTTGACTGCCCGACTTTACGACCGTGGGGGGCGATCGCCTGGCGCGAGGTGACGGCTGACCAACTCGTGGGCATCGACCCAGAAACATTTTGCGCCACGCTGCTCGGCACTATCAATACTGAAGCGCCTATTCGCGGCTACACCCAAAGCAGTCGGCAATATTTAGCGGCCTGCTACCCAGCAATGGCACGCTTTGTCGGCGGCGAGGTCGATGACTCGGGCCAGCTGACCACTATCGGCCTGTGGGAACGCGAAGAAAAGCGCCACACGCCAGCGCTGGCCAAAATGTATCGCTGCTTGAGCGGTCAACATCCCGATATCGTGCCCCATTCGGCTCGCCCCTACCGTCCCGCCGCTGACCCCCACGAAAATCTCTATCGTCACGGCTTGCACCGGGTGGCAACTGAATATGGGGCGGCCTGCCTTTATTTGTGGATGATGGCCCATTCCACCGGGGCGCTGCAGGCGGCGCTGGGCGAACTGCTCATTGACGAAATCAATCACATGACTAAGTTCTGGGGGTTTGGCATGTGGGCCTATCCTGACTCTTCGCTGCTCAAAATTGGGCAAACCCTCAGCCGCGCCCTGGTGGCGAAAACCCGCGATCGCACGACCCAAGGCAGTCTACTGCATACCCTGCGTCGCATGATGCATGAGCTGGCCTGGGAGCGCTGGTCAACCACTCAGCGCCTGACTTTTTTGTACACCCTCGACCAGGTAATTAAACCGATTTGTCAGTGGCATCAAAGTCTGACACCCGCTTATTTGACCCCGTTGTTAGGCCAGCGCCCCCTGGCCGGGAACGATACAAACGCTTAACTCCCCCTTCTAAATCTGAAAAACTAGCTGTTTTGCACTCAATAGGAACTCATTATGTTGAACACACTCCCCCTCGACCTGGACCGTGATCGCCTGCCTCAGCATGTCGCCTGCATTATGGATGGCAATGGCCGCTGGGCTCAGCAGCGGGGGTTGCCGCGCATCGCTGGCCATCGTCAGGGGGCACGGGTGCTCAAGGATCTGGTGCGCTGCTGTCGAGACTGGGGCATTCCGGCGCTGACGGTGTATGCTTTTTCGACCGAAAACTGGCAGCGCCCCCTCAAGGAAGTGGAGTTTTTGATGCGCCTGTTTGAGCGGCTCTTGCGTAAAGAACTGGCCGAGATGCATCAAGAAGGGGTGCGGTTGCGCTTTTTGGGCGACCTGTCGGAACTGCCCGCAACCCTGCAGGCAGAAATGCATCGGGCCTGTGCCACCACGGCTCACAATCGCGGCGTCACCTTTAATGTCGCAGTGAACTATGGCAGCCGGTTAGAAATCACGCGCGCCTGTCAGTCGCTGGCGCAACAGGTGCAGCGCGGTCTGCTGCAGCCCGAAGACATTGACGAAGCGGCGATTAGCCAGCAGCTCTATAGCAGCAACGGGCCAGACCCTGACTTGCTCATTCGCACTAGCGGCGAACAGCGGCTGAGCAACTATCTACTTTGGCAAATGGCCTACACCGAGCTGTATTTTACCGATCGCCTCTGGCCCGACTTTGACCGCGCCGCCCTGCACGAGGCATTGCTGAATTTTCAACAGCGCGATCGCCGCTTTGGCAAGGTGCCTGCAGCCCTGACGGCTTGAGGGTGAGGGAGTTTGGAGTTTGGAATTCGGAGTTTTGCCTTTCCGCATTCCGCATTCGTACTTTCGAGACCGCCATGATCATGAGACGATCTTGAGGCTTTTGCCCAACCTTCGTGTGGACTGATGATGGCTCCGCTCATGACGCTGCTGACCGATTTCGGCTATCAAGACGGCTATGTCGGAGTGATGAAAGGGGTGATTGCGGGCATTTGCCCTGCTGCTCGCCTGATTGATTTGACCCATAGCGTTCCCCCTCAAAATATTGCCGCCGCCCGGTTTACCCTGTTGAATGCCTACCGCTATTTTCCCCCTGATACGGTGCATTTAGTCGTGGTTGATCCGGGTGTGGGCACGGCCCGACGCGCGATCGCCCTGCAGATACCCCAAGGCTATTTGGTCGGGCCAGATAACGGTGTGCTCAGTGGGGTGGTCGATGCGGTGGGGGCGATCGCGGCGGTAGAGCTTACCGATCCTCACTATTGGCAAACGGCTGAGCCCAGCACCACCTTTCACGGGCGCGATATCTTTGCCCCCGTCGCCGCGCATCTGGCCGCTGGGGTTTCTCTGGAAAAACTGGGCACGACGATTTCCCCCGCCTCGCTAACTCGGATCGCCATTCCTCAGCCGGATATCAGCGATACTCAGGTGATCGGGCACATTCAGCATGTTGACCACTTTGGCAATCTAGTCACGACAATTCCCGCCGCCGTGGCCCAGCGTCAAGATTGGGTTTTGCAGGTCGGCCAGGTCGAGATGCCCCTGGGTAAAACCTATGGCGATGTCGAAATAGGCCACGCGATCGCCCTCATCGGGAGCCACGGTTGGGTCGAAATTGCCATCAACAGCAGCAGCGCCCAAGCTCGGTTTCGCCTCGCGATTGGGGATGCGGTTTATCTCTTGGCTGCCAATGCGATCACGGGTCGATTCAGCTCATCGGCTAATTAATTGGGCTCTGCAAAGGCTGGTATGGGCGGATCTCTAGTCTAAGCCTGTCATTCTTCAGCGGATGTATTACTGACAGCATGGGCTGACCGGCATCAGCGGATCGCGGGGGAGCGATCGCGGGGAATTTTTACCCGATTTTTCAGCCTGGCAAAAGTCCTGAGCCCATTCGCGCTAGGCTTAATTCGATTGACATAGATATAGTTTTTACGGCGATTATTTTCATGGCTCTACATCTCAAGGTTCCCTCGATTGTTTGCGATGGCTGCGCTGAAACGGTAACCAAAGCGATCCACACCGTTGACGCCAACGCCCAAGTCAACGTTGACGTCAGCGGTAAAACCGTGACAGCGGAAACCGACGCCGCTGAAAGTACCGTACGTGAGGCGATTACCGCCAGCGGCCACACCGTTGATTAAGTTGAGGATGCGAGACGGCTTTACCGCTCAGGGCCAAGCCGTCTCGCCGTCCGCTCAGCGCCTGGGTGAAGAAGCAGTCGTGGCCGTTGAAGATTCTGCCGAATTAACGGCTGCCTCACGGGAACTCAGCGTGTAGGCCGTTGTTTTTTCTGACCGGCCCCGCAGCTGCAGTTGCCCCTGGGGCGTCAGGCAAAACTGGTCAGTCACCTGCTGAGCGGTCGCCTCACTGAGCAAAATGGGGTAGGGGGCCGTTGCGGTGTGCGTCTTGGTCATGTCTTGCAAGCGAGCGGCCACGTTGACGGCATCGCCAAACAGCGAATAATTGGCGCGGTGACGGCTGCCGACGGTGCCCCCCACCAGAGAGCCCGTATGCAGACCAATACCAAACTTGATGGTGGGGAGCCCTCGGGCGGCAAAGTCGCGATTGAGGTCTTTGAGCTTTTCGACCATGGCTAAGCTGGCACTGACGGCCGCGATCGCATTTTGCTGATCGGCATCCGGGCCGGGGCGGGCAATCGGGGCTCCAAACGCAGCCATGATGGCATCGCCGATATATTTATCCACCACGCCGCCATGTTCCATAATGCAGTCGGTCATCACCTCAAAATAGCTGTTCAACCAGGGCAATAAAACCTCCGAGGGTAGCTTTTCACTAATCGAGGTGAAGTCTCGAATGTCGGAAAACAGCAGCGTGGCGGTCAGCGTCTGAGGGCGAATCTGTCCCTCTGCCAGCATTTCGCCCTTATGCTCCCAAATGAAGTCGGCCATCTCGGGCGACAGATTGATGGCGAACAGATCCATCAGGGTTTTGCGTTCTCGCTGCTCAATAAATTGAAAGGACATCAGCCCAATCCACCCTGTGGCGATGGGAGCGGCCACCGGTAGCCATACCCCCAGCAGAAAGCTGCCATAGGCGAGCCCCAGCCAGAGAGGGACGATGCCTAGCATCACGGCAAAGCGGCCCTGCGCCCCTAACGGACTCAAGAGCCAGCTACTGCCCAGCCCGCTAACAGCGATTAAGGCCAGGGTCCAAGCAAGGGGCAATCGCGTTAAAAAGCGATCGTTCAGCAGATTATCCACCACTGCCGCATGCAGATAAACGCCCGTAGTCGGAATCTGTTTTTCAAAGGGGGTTCTCAGGGCATCTTCGGAATTGCCCACAATGCCCACGGCGGTGTAGCCCACCAGCACGATCTTGTTTTGCAGCTGAGCCAGCAGTTGCTCATCGGGTTCCTCAGCCATCACCTCGGCAAAAGACAGCGTGGTCAAGCCGTTGGCGGTCGTGGATTCCCCCTGGGCAGTGGGTCGGCTCGGGCCGGGCCAGTTAATCCAACTCGGATGGTTTTGGTCATACTGGCCGGGATTCGCGACAAACTTAGAGTTGATGCTGGGCGTCTCTTGAGGGTCAGCAGTAATCAGGTTAGACAGGCTTTGCTCGTAGGCGCTTAGCAAGGCCACCCCAAAACTCGGAACGATCTGCGTACCCTGAATTTTGTACAAAGTTGTCTGGCGGCTGAGACCATCGGTATCTGGCAAATGATTGACGTGGCCGATGCGCACAAACCCGTCGGTTGGCCCCAATAAGGTGGGGGTCACCTGAATCGGGTTGCCTAAGGGGTCGCTGCCCACCGCCAATGCGACATTGCCGCTGTATTGAATGGCTGCAGCCAGAGTTTGATCTTCTAGCGTGGCTTCGGGCATGAGGATGTCAAAGCCCACCGCTGCAGGCTGCACGGCCATCAGGCGGTCGAGCAACGTCGCGTAGCGATCGCGCGGCCAGGGAAACCCACCATAGGTCGCCAAACTTTGCTCATCGATCGCAATTACCACCACACGGTCATCCCACTGAATGGGTTGCAGGTGATCGCGAGTGTGAAAGAGACCGACATAAACCAAGCGCTCTAGAGGCTCCCAGGCTCCCACACTAAAAAGTCCTACTCCGGCCACAACCGCTGCAATACCGGGTGCCCAGGGCATGGTCGGCCCATGCGGGGCAGCAGTCGGGCGCAGTTTGGCCTGAATCTGTTGCTGAATCCGCTGCCAAAGTTGCTTCATGGGAGGAGAAACGCCTTGTTGAAACAGTTAGTGAGAGTAGAAGCTGTGGGGGTTGGTAGATGACGGTGCTCGTTTGCAGACGGTGGCTAATTGCTGGGAGGATGCCGGGTGCCGGGGATCAGCGAACTGGGATGGTCAGGTGAGCCGCCGCCGAGCCCTCAGGCTGATCATTAGTTAGACGATCAACCTCTTTGACGCCTACACTAAGGCCCCTGTCCATCCCGCCACATTTTGGAAAACTGCTTCTGCAGAATTTGCCCATGCTTAATCAAGAATCTCTTGATAATGTCCTCTAGATCACTGAGATGGCTGTCTGGGTCGATCAGTCTTCTCCACCGTTGCTGCCTCGGTCTAGGTCAGGCACCTGCCACGGCAAAATGCGATAGCGGCGCGACTCGCCCAGCGGATTAGTCACCGTAAACGCCACACTACGACTGCGACGGGCCGAATTCGCCTGCCACGCAAAATAGCCGCTGCGAGAAACCTCAATGTCGCGATCGCCCACCTGTACGGTATTGGTGGGGTTGACGCGGCCGGTCACGGTCAAGGTATTGCCTCGGCGCTCTTGGGTCAAGCCTTCAATCGCTAGTTCGCGGTCGAGGGCAATGGGCGTCGTGGGCGGTTCACCAGGGCGAATCACCGAGGCCAAGCCCTCATCGACGGTCACCGTCACCGACTCCGCCGTTGCTTCGACGCTGCCTTCTAAGGTCGCAATGGTGGTTTTACCCTCGTCGTCTACGGCCACCCCAAAGTCCGTGCCGCGCACTGCCGCTACCCCGCTCGGCGTCCAGATTTCTAACAGGGTGTTGGGATTCGTAAAGGGTCGGGATTGCACGCGCGCCTGCCCTCGCGTCACCTCTAAGACAGTGACCCGACCACCATTCGATAACACGTCTAAGCGTTCGACTTTGAGATGGGTATTTTGGGCCACGGCGACCGAGCCAATTTCGGTATCTAAGGCGAGGCTGGTGCTCGCCTGGCTTTGGGTGGTAATGCTGTGACCAACCTGGGTGAGGCGATCGCCGAGTCCCGCCGGCCGTGATTGACTCTGCTGCACGAATACACTCCCGGTTAAGCGTTCCACTTCTAGCCAGCGCCCGGTTTGCGCTTGACTGGGAGACAACGTCACAGCCCCGAGCAGGGTAGCGACGCCGAGCACGCCTAGGGCAGCGCGCTGAAAGGAATGCTGCAGCCTGGGCGATCGCCGGTGGGGGAGCGGCGTCACGTCAGGACTTGCAGAGGGCGGTGGGGCAACGGGGTAAAGCATTTTAAATCGTGAACTTTTTGAAGAACAAGCGAAAGCAGCAGATGATGCCCTGTGTTTGCCAATCGCCAGTCCGGCGGTGCGACTACCGTCTGGCATACCTCCCACATCCTGGCTGTGGAGGTTGGGGTCACGGTGATGGCCGAGCTGGCCAAACAGATGGATTCGGCCCGGGGGAACAACTGTAATCGTCTCACCATCCCAAGGCCAGACACTGAGTGAGAGGCTTTCAAAACGTACCCAGTGAGACTAAGGAGATTGCTCTTTCATAGAGCCCATTTTTCTCAGTGCAATCCACATTCTTACTGACAGATCTACTGATATATTTCGGGGAGAACAGTTACAAAAGTTCGCTAAAGTACGGGTTTTTGCCGTTGTCATAGGCGCTGGCGATCTCAATCACTCGATCGCCGCTTTTCGGGATTTCGTCACCCTCGACACCCCCACATTGCCAAGGAATCCGTCATCATAGAAAGCTGTAGCGGCGTAGTAGGGAAAGGCAACCATGGGCGATTTTGACATCCAAGCTCCCTTCGAGCCCAAGGGCGATCAGCCCAAAGCGATCGCGGGGCTGACCCAATACCTGCAAGACAGCCACAAATATCAAACCCTGCTGGGGGCCACCGGCACCGGCAAAACCCACACGATGGCGCGGGTGATCGACAAAATTGGCAAACCGGCCCTGGTGCTGGCCCACAACAAAACCCTGGCGGCACAGCTCTGCAACGAGCTGCGTGAATTTTTTCCCGACAATGCGGTGGAATATTTCATCAGCTATTACGACTATTATCAGCCCGAGGCCTATGTGCCCGTCACTGATACCTACATCGCCAAAACCGCCTCTATTAACGAAGAGATTGACATGTTGCGCCACTCAGCGACGCGATCGCTGTTTGAGCGGCGTGACGTCATTGTCGTCGCCTCCATCAGCTGCATCTACGGTTTGGGCATTCCGTCAGAATATTTAAAAGCCTCGATTCCGCTGCAGGTGGGCATGGAGGTCAACCAGCGGCAGGTGCTGCGCGATCTGGCCGTGGTGCAATACACCCGCAACGATTTAGACCTGGGGCGGGGCCGCTTTCGGGTCAAAGGCGACGTGCTAGAGATCGGCCCTGCCTATGAAGACCGCATCATTCGGGTAGAGTTCTTTGGCGATGAGATTGATGCCATTCGCTATGTCGATCCGGTGACGGGGACAACCCTGCAGAGCCTAGAGGCGATCAATGTCTACCCAGCGAAACACTTTGTCACCCCCGACGACAAACTCGAAGCCGCCTGCGCCGCCATTCAAGACGAGCTGCGCGATCGCCTCGAAGAGTTAGAAACCAACGGTAAGCTCCTAGAAGCGCAGCGGCTCGAACAGCGCACCCGCTATGACCTGGAGATGCTGCGAGAAGTCGGCTACTGCAACGGCGTCGAAAACTATGCCCGCCACCTGGCCGGGAGACTGGCCGGGTCGCCACCGGAATGTTTGATCGACTATTTCCCGAAAGATTGGCTGCTGGTGATTGATGAATCCCACGTGACGATTCCGCAGATTCACGCCATGTATAACGGCGATCGCGCCCGCAAAATGGTGCTGATTGAGCACGGCTTTCGTCTACCCAGCGCCGCTGACAACCGCCCCCTCAAAGCCGAAGAGTTTTGGGACAAAATGAACCAGTGCGTGTTTGTGTCGGCCACACCGGGCAGTTGGGAATTTGAGGTCTCAGAAGGCCGCGTCGCCGAACAGATTATTCGCCCCACAGGAGTGCTCGATCCCGAAATTTTTGTGCGTCCAACCGAGGGGCAGGTGGACGATCTGCTGGGTGAAATTAGAGAGCGGGCGGTTCGCAATGAGCGTGTCTTAGTGACGACGTTGACCAAGCGCATGGCTGAAGACCTCACCGAATATTTTGACGAGCAAGGCGTCCGAGTCCGCTATCTGCACTCAGAGATTCATTCCATCGAACGCATTGAGCTGATTCAAGATTTGCGCGACGGCAATTACGACGTGCTGGTCGGCGTCAACCTATTGCGCGAAGGTCTGGATCTGCCCGAGGTTTCCCTGGTTGCCATTTTGGATGCGGACAAAGAGGGCTTTTTGCGGGCCGAGCGATCGCTGATTCAGACAATTGGCCGCGCTGCCCGCCATGTGGAAGGCAAGGCGATTCTCTATGGCGACAACCTGACCGACAGCATGGCAAAGGCGATCGACATCACGGAACGCCGCCGCGCCCTGCAGCAGAAGCACAACGAAGATAACGGTATCGTGCCCGCTTCGATTATTCGCCGCAACAGCAACGCTATTCTCTCCTTTTTAGAAGTATCGCGTCGCCTCAATGTGCAGGAGCTAGATGAGGTCTACGAGCATAAAGACGAGCTGCCGTTAGAGGAAATTCCGGAACTGATCAGCCAGCTCGAAAAACAGATGAAAGAAGCGGCCAAGAATCTCGACTTTGAGGAAGCGGCAAAATATCGCGATCGCGTCAAAAAGCTGCGCGATCGACTCTTGGGCCGGCGCTCACCCATTGTGGATTAAGGCAGTTGCTCAAAAGTAGCGTCTCGATCGCCGGGGTTTGGCAGTGTTAAACCCCGGTAGCCAATTGAGCTAATTCGCCAAAGGTTAACGAGAGGTGGGCGCGGCAGGCCCAAACCCAGGCTGTCCAAGTCAATGGGGTTTGGCTTACAGTATCTAACCTGAGTTCGAGATAAGAATAAGTAACGCTTTTACCCGCCAATGGAGCCTCAAATCCCCTCTCGGAAGGGGTGCCAAAGGCGGGTGGGTGCTGTCAGTCGCGCTCACTGGCGATCCATCTACCCTTCAGCCCCTCCCAGGAGGGGAAATATCCGGCTTCGGTTTTAACCCGAACTGACGTTATACCAATTCTCTGAAACTGGGCTACAGATCTTCCTTTCGACTCCGCTCAAGGAACGTCGGCTGAGCGGAGTCGTTCGCATCGCGTCTCCCCGAGGGAGAAAGCCGACTTGTCTGTGTAGCTGTAATTCGTAGAACTGGTATCACCTAGGTTTTCAGACTCGATTGAGTGGCATGAATGAGGGCTTGGGGTACTCAGCCTCACAGCCTTGAGTCGTTAATGGATGACGCCTCCTGACATCGCCAGCCCATTCAACGGTCAGACGGTGCCAAGATAGACACCCCCAAAAACTCCCCCATATATTGGTTCACTAACTCGGGATATTCTTGGGGTACCCAGTGACCACAGTGGGCGATATAGCGGAGGTGAAATTCTCGAACATGCTCTTCTGCCGTGGCGATCGAGCTTTCGAAGACGGGGTCATCTTCCCCCCAAATCATCAGCGTCGGTACTTCGAGAACAGGCCAGGTTTGCTGGAGCAGCGAGGGCGATAGCAAATTACGGTAGTAATTAAGACTGGCGTGCAGCGCGCCGGGTCGGGCCAGCGCCGTTTTGAAAGCTTGAATATCAATGGCGGTGAGGGCGCAGCGATTTACCGCGAGCTGATCAAAGACCTGATCAACGAACTGATAATCGTCGACCTGCAGCACCCACTCTGGCAGCCATGGCAGTTGAAAGAAGCCGATGTAGGCGCTGCGCAGCCATTGGCCAGGGTCAGCAAAGCTGTCTAAAAAGCGCCTGGGGTGAGGACAGTTGAGGACGATCAGCTTGGCCACCTGGTCAGGATAGGTATAGGCCACGTGCCAGGCGATCGCGCCACCCCAGTCATGCCCGACCAGATAGCACTGGTCGTAGCCTAACGCCGTAATCACGCCAGCAATATCTTTACCCAGTTCTGACAAGGTATAGGCACTGATATCGGTCGGCTTATCGCTGTCGTTATAGCCCCGCAAATCAAGGGCCACGACGGTGAAATGTTCGGCAAAGACGGGAATTTGGTGTCGCCAGGTGTACCAAAACTCGGGAAAGCCGTGCAGCAACAGCAACAGCGGTCCGTGGCCTTGGGTGACGTAGTGCAGCCGAATGCCATTGGTATTGAGAAACTGGTGCTGTAGCATAGCCGCGTCAGACAGAGGCATCGCAATGGCGTCATTCTTGATTCCACTATAACGACGGATTTCCAGTTCTACCGTCCCCAGCTGTGGGAGAATTTGAAACGCTTTCGCCATGGCGCGACCGGTCTTCTCAACGGATTGTCGTCGCCCCAAATAGCCGTTTCTCACCCTTGTGGTATGAGTTCTCTCCCCCCGCCGATGAGCCAACCCGACAGCATTGCCCGCATTTTGGACGCCAACCTTGATCGCGCTCGCGAGGGCTTGCGAGTGCTCGAAGATTGGTGTCGCTTTGGCCTCAATCAGGGCGAGCTGACTGCCCAGTTCAAGCATTTGCGCCAACGCCTAGCGCAGTGGCACACCGCTGATTTGCGAGCCGCCCGCGATACCCCCGGCGACCCCGGCACAACGCTGACCCATCCCCAAGAGCGTTTGCGCAGCAGCGTCGCCCAGGTGCTGCAGGCCAACTTTTGTCGGGTCGAAGAAGCCCTGCGATCGCTCGAAGAATTTGGCAAAATCCACCATCCGGAGCTGTCTGAAGCCTGTAAACAACTGCGCTACCAGGTCTACACCCTGGAAAGCCAGGTGATGGCCCATCAGCGGTTTCAGCAACTGCAGCAGGCTCAGCTGTATTTGGTGACGGCTCCCGACCCCAACCTGTTGCCGGTCGTGAAAGCTGCGCTGCAGGGCGGGCTGCAAATGGTGCAATATCGCGAAAAGGTCGGTGATGATTGCGATCGCCTCCCCATTGCTCAGCAGTTGAGAGCGCTGTGTCAGCAATATGGGGCGCTATTTTTCATCAACGACCGGGTCGATCTGGCGCTGGCGGTAGAGGCTGATGGCGTACACCTGGGCCAACAAGATTTACCCATTGCCACCGCGCGGGCATTGCTGGGCCGTCAGCGCCTCATTGGCCGTTCGACCACCAACCCCGAAGAAATGGCCCAAGCCCTGGCCGAAGGCGCCGACTATATCGGCGTTGGCCCCGTCTATGCCACCCCGACCAAGCCGGACAAAGCGGCGGCGGGTTTAGACTATGTGCGGTATGCCGCCCAAAATTCACCCGTGCCCTGGTTTGCCATCGGCGGCATTGACGCGGCCAACCTGGCAGAGGTGATGGCCGCCGGGGGCGATCGCGTCGCCGTCGTGCGCGCCATTATGCAAGCCGACAATCCGACGGCAGCTAGTCGGGCGCTGCTCACCCAACTGCAAGCTGCCCCCCATTGAGAGCTGCCACCCCATTGATCCCTCGTGAAACTGCCATGACTAATTTTTCACCCACCCCATCCACCATTGAGCTGTCAGTAAACGGCAAAGTCGCCCACTGCCCCCCGCAAACGCTGCTGCCCGACTATCTGCAGCAAATTGGCATGAATCCGCGCTTGGTAGCGGTGGAATACAATGGCGAAATTTTGCACCGTCAGTTTTGGCCGGAAACTTATCTGCAAGCGGGCGATCGCCTAGAAATTGTCACCATTGTGGGCGGCGGCTGAAGCCCTTCTCAGGAATCGGACTCTCGATGCAGTTCTGGAAACTGGGGAGCCCATGGGTCGCCTTGTCTCAGAATATCGGGCTGCAGGAAGGGCTGACCGAGCTGTGAGGAAGCTCGTATTCGACGACAGAAGTAACTCTCTCTCTGCCCCCCTGCGCCCACTGCTCTCGAGTCATCGGCAATGGTGGGTAAATTAACGCCGCAGTCTACTAGCCGCGCAGTTGGGGGGTCAGATGCACCAGTTCCGGCAGGACCAATTTATCCATCGCCAGTGCCACCGCCTTTGAGGAACCCGGCAGCGAAAAAATCAGGGTGGATTCACAAACGCCCGCGATCGCCCGCGACGCCATTGCCCTAGAGCCAATTTCTGCGTAGCTCAATTGTCGAAAGATTTCGCCAAATCCTGGCAGGGTTTTAGAGAGGAGCGCCGCGATCGCTTCGTAGGTCGTATCGCGCGGCGCAATGCCCGTGCCACCGTTCAACACCATCACGGCCATGCTGCCGTTCGCCACCCAAGTCTGCACTTGCCGCCCCACTGCCGCTGGCTCATCTGGCAAGATCGCATAAGCCACCACGGCATGGGGTGCGGCAGGCAGTTTAGCCTGCAGGAGCTGCCCACTTTTGTCAATTGCAGCAGGCGTCCGCGTATCGCTGACCGTCAACACAGCACAGCCAACGGTTATGGCAGCCAAGTCGGGATGGGGCAACGGCATTTGCAGGGAGCTGAGAACCGGTTAGCTTTTGGTAAACCCGAGACCGTTCTGTTCGGCGTAGCGATTCATAAATCGCATAAACCGTTCCCATTCGGCTTCACTTTTCATGACGAACAGCGCTTCAATACCCGCCGGTCGGCCATCTAAAAATTTGCCTTTGACTTCGCGAGTGGTCAGTTCCCCTTCCTCATCCACCATGTACATGCCGGTGATGTCTACGCCCTCATCCTCAGAAAAGGCTTTGGGATTTTCAAAATAGAAGGTTGCTGTACCATCACTGCCATCAGGCGCGCGGGTCAAACGCACGTCAGGGATGACTGTTTCAACAACGCCGCGGGCAAATTCAATGTGAGCCATAGATCAACAGTCAGAAGTTTTCAAATATTAAACGTTCATTCTCTCATTCGGTGGGCCGATTTTGATCGATCCCGCTAGTTGCGGCTCGACCCAGCCCCGTTGAAAGGCCTAGTATGACAGGGATAGAGCGGCGAAAGAGATCTGTGCTCTCCGCCGACTCTGCAGACTAACTGGGGCGAATCGGTGTCTACGAAGCCTCTTTGGTGGCTGTGTCGGCGCGGGCAGCCTGGATGCCCGCTTCAATATCGTCCAGGGTTTTAACCACTAGGCGCTTGGCTTCTAGTTCCCAGCCCCATTTTTGGACTTGAAAAGCCACATAAAAGCCAATGCCGGTGGCAATGATGTCGAGCGGCTGACGCAACGCAATACCTAACAGTAACCCCAGCCCGCCAATGCCCCAAAATGGCAGGGCGACGGTTTGGCGGTTTTCCTCAACGAGCTTGGCGATGAAGTTAGACGGAATGTCGGCTTCGACCTGATCGCGGACAGCCTTCTGCTCAACATAGGGGAGAGCAAAACTAAACTTGCGGCGCAGCTTTTCAATTTTGCGTGCTTCAGTGCTGTACTCGGTCAGCTCGTCTTCTGCCATGCGCACGAGTTGCTCTGCTTTATCCATGATTCGGTGTATCCCTACAGGCGGCTTCCTTTATCCTACGGCAGGGCGGGGTACCGGATGGATGCGGTGGGCTCACTCACGGTTACAGGTATTCCTCAGGCCAGTCGAAGCACTGCATCGGTGGGGCGGCTAACGAATTGACCGCATCATAGGCCCAGTGGAACGGATACACATCGGCAAAGGTGGAAGCAAACTGACCGGCAGGACAAACCAACGGTTCGGCCTCCGCCTCAACATCGCCGGGTGACTCCGTCTCGATCGCGGGCTCAGCCACAGGTAAAGGTGCCGTCTCAGCAGCAGGCGGGGTCGTCTCGGCAACAGCTCGGGGCGGGGCGTCAGCCAGGTCTGCGGCGATCGCCGGATGACCCCAAAGCATCCCAGCCGAACCAACGACCGTCGCGATCGCCACACCTTTGTAAGCAGACAGCATAAGCAAGTTCCGGGAGGGAGCTGAACCCTTTTAGATTAACGCTGGCCCGACCCCGTTGTAATCGGTAGTGGGGAAGGGGGCATGCCGGCCAGAGGCGTGAAGGTTTGCAGATGGCCGCGATCGACCACGCCGTTCACCTGCAGCGCCGCATCAAACAGGGCCAGGTTGGCTAAACGCCCGGCCGCTAAAGTCCCCAGCTGATCTGCCACATGGATGGCCCGCGCCGGATACAGGGTCGCCATACGCAGCGCCTCATCGAGCGGCAGGCCCACCTGCTGCACACAGTTAGCGATCGCGGCCGCCATCGTCAAGGCGGAGCCCCCCAGCGTGCCCTCGGCAGAAACGCATTTGCCGTCACGGTAGTAAACCGGCTGGCCGCCAATTACAAACGCATCGAGGGTGGTGCCCGCAGGCGGAGTGGCATCGGTGACGAGGCAGAGTTTGTCGCCCTTTAATTTGTGGGCCAGGGCGATCGAGGCGAAATGGACGTGGTGGCCATCGGCGATGATGCCCGCATAGATATCGGGCTGATTGAGAGCAGCACCGACCGTGCCGGGCTGACGACTCTGCCAGGGAGACATGGCGTTGAATAGATGGGTGACTAGCGTAACGCCTTGCTCAAATCCCGCCAGGGCCTGATCGTAGGTGGCATTGGTATGCCCGGCAGATACTGTGATTCCTGCCTCACATAGGATGCGAATGGTTTCTGGGGAAACAACCTCGGGGGCTAGCGTCACCAGTTTGACAATATCTGGCCCAGCTGCCGCGATCGCCGCCACCATTGTGGCCTCAGGCGATCGCACATACGCGCCATTGTGAATGCCTTTGCGCTGGGGGTTGAGATAGGGGCCTTCGAAATGGAGGCCCAAGACGCCGTTGGGCAGCTGTTGCTGATAGTGCCGAACGACCGCGATCGCCGCCTGCATATCCGCATCCGAGGTGGTGATGAGGGTCGGCAAAAAGTTGGTGGTGCCGCTGCGCAGATTGGTCTGATGCATCGTATCGAGGGTGCTGGCAGCAATAGCATCGTTAAACATCACCCCACCACAGCCATTCAGCTGCAGGTCGAGAAACCCCGGCGACACTTGCCAACCCTGCAGATCATGGCGATCGCACTCGACCGGCAAGTCCGTTGGGGGCACAATGGCCCGAATGTCAGCCCCATCAACCACAAGGGCATGGTCAGTCAGCACCTCAAACCCGGTGTAAAGCGTACAGTTTGTCAGGGCATACATCAGGCCAACTCCAGCAGTCGCGAAGATATTCGGTAGCCACGGCGGCTTCGCCTCAGGATAGCCCGCCACGCGGCGGGTGGGTAGGTCGCCTCCGGCCATCGTGACGCGATGTCAGCGGCGATCAAAAAGGTTTAAGCTGTGAAACCCGAACAACGCTGTAAAGTCAGGGGCAATAGCGCTGAGTTCCGTCTGCCACGTTCACTGGCGAACGTGGTTCATTATTAGGAGCAGCTGGCGCTATTGGGGCAGTGTTTAGCAGTCAGGTTCAGCATGGGGCACTATTTTGCGACGGTGGCACGCGGGCTCGAAACCCTGGCCGCTCAAGAACTCCAGGAAATCGGCGTGCGCGACCCGCAGCCCGGTTTTTGTGGGGTTGCGTTTAAGGGCGATCGCGAACTGCTGTATCGAGTCAACCTGTGGGCGCGATTGCCCTTTCGGATTTTGGTCGAGGTGGCCGAATTTCGCTGTCGGGATGCCGATGACCTCTACAGCGGCGTGCAGCGCATTGACTGGCAAGCGTATCTCGACCCAGACCTGACGATGGCCGTGGCCGCCACTGGCAAAAATCGCCAGCTCAACCACACCCACTTCACCGCCCTGCAGGTCAAAAACGCCATTGTCGATCAGCAGCGCGATCGCTTTCAGCAGCGCTCGAATGTGGATACGCAGCAGCCCGATGTGCAAATCAACGTCCACCTCAACCGCGATCGCGCCACCGTTAGCCTCGATAGCTCTGGCAGCAGCCTGCATCGGCGCGGTTATCGTCCCGCTGTGGGCAAAGCGCCACTCAAAGAATCTCTCGCGGCCGCGCTGATTTATCTCTCCGGTTGGCAGCCCGATCAGGCCTTTTATGACCCGCTCTGTGGTTCCGGCACGCTACCGTTAGAGGCGGCGCTGATTGGGCTGAAGCGGGCGCCAGGTCTGTTTCGCGAGCAGTTTGGCTTTGAGACCTGGCCCACCTTTGATGCCCGCCTTTGGAAACGCCTGCAGCAGCAGGCCTATACGGAGCGATTAGAGACCTTGCCCGCCCCGATCATGGGGTGCGATCGCGATGCCGCAGTGGTGCAGCAGGCGCAGACCAACGCGCAAAACTGCGAAGTCGAGCAAGAGATCAGCCTACAGACGCTAGAGTTAGCCGCCGTCACCGCCCCTGCCGATACCGGCGTACTGTTGTGCAACCCGCCCTATGGCCAGCGATTGGGCCGCGACGAAGATTTAGGGGCGTTTTACAAACTCCTGGGAGATGTCTTAAAGCAGCGCTTTAAGGGGTGGACGGCCTTTGTATTGAGCGGCAACAAGTCGCTGGCTAAATCCATTGGCTTGAAGTCGTCGCAGCGGCTGCCCATCTTGAACGGCAAATTGCCCTGTCAGCTGATGAAATATGAGCTGTATTGAGGTTTCTCGTTGGCTGCTTTCAGCCTAAAAAGCAGACCGCCGGGAGACTGTCCGCCTGCGGGCAACCGCGTCGAAATCCGAAGATTTCTCACACTCTGAAGGGCAGGGATGCGGGCGATCGCCCTTTGAGATAAGGTGATGCCAGCAACCTTGACCCGGTTTATTGTTCGTGGCTAGTCGCCTTGCTGTCGTCCGATCTGGGACTTTGTGCCCCGCCCCACGAGAAACCGTTTTTTGTAAAACGCTCGTGGTGGGCAACACCGTCGCCGCCTACACCGCAACGCTGGCCATCTTGCAGGCGGGGGGGCAGGTGTGCTGGGCGCAGACGGGGTCGCTCAATCTTGCTGCCGCGCTCAATCAGCCCACCTCAGCGCATCTCGCCACGCGCTTTAGCTGGCGATTGGGGCGCCGCGTTTCGCCCTGGGCCACGGCCACAGTAATGTCACAAAGCCAGCAGTCTTATTGGGCGAATCGCCAACTGGCGACCCCGGCCTCGTTGCCCCGCCCGCGATCGCCGGACGCCGCTGTTTCCCCCGCCACTGCTCCGACCAGCCCCTCGAAAGAAACTCAGCTGCGGCAGGCGATCGCCCCCTATCTCAAAAGTCAGCAGCTGATCCTGATTCCCCAGGGCGAGCCAGTGCAGGTGTTGTATTCCACCCAGCGCGGCCAGCGGCGGGTACATCAGGTAGTGTTTCGCGATGCCTCCACCGGTCAGCAGTTTCAGATTCATGCCCGGCTGACGCTCGATGCCACAGGGGAGGCCACCCTACAGCAGCAGTTAGCCGAGTCGGCGGAGTCAGCGGCAACTGAGCTAACGCTGACCGCTGACCACCTTGCGGGAGACCGGCGCGGCGCGGCACGCGGCACATTTTTCACCGATGCGATCGCGATCGTGATGGCTCAGAGCGATACCTCTGGCCCCCGAGTCCGTCCCTTTTCCGTGCCGCTGCGGGCGCTGCAGCCCACCCAAACTAGCGGCCTGCTGCGAGTCGGCCTGCCCGGCTGCGACCCCGCGCTCCGCCCCATCTTTGAGCAGCCTCGTGCCCAGTGGGCCTTGGGCGAGGCGGTCGGCCACATTGCCGCGCGGGCGGTATTGGCGGGCGGACTGTCAGCTTTGATGGCTCCACCTCACGCCGCTTGGCAGCTGCAACAACGGCTGGTGCAGCAGGGCATCCCCATTTTTGCGTTCGATGATGTGCCGCTGGATGATCCTGACTTTGAGGCGATTCAGATGGTGGCGATCGCCAACGTGGTACGCACCATGCGTCACCGCGACCTGAGCTTTCGGCCTGCCACGCCGATCACTAAAGCGGTGCTGGCCTCAGCCTTGGCGCGATTACCCCGGCCTCAGGCCCTCCCTGCCGCTGAGGCAAAATCTCCCTATACCGATGTCACCGCCAACCACTGGGCCGCCACTGCCATTCAACAGGCCACAGCAGGACAGGCCATGTCTAGCGAAACTGCCGCAAATTTCGCCCCGAGCAAGGTTGTCTCAAAACAGCAGCTTTGGCAGGTACTGCAGCCGCTTTACCCCATTGATACGGTGACCCCGCCGTTCGTCGTGGATGATGAACCCGCCCGCCGTCGGCATCTGTCGCGATCGCTCTATCCCATCGTGCGATCGCGGTTAAGCTCGTAAGCACGGCTCTGGGAACCCTCCATCCAGCCGGAAGCGAGGCATCAACAGCTGTTTCTCAATTTTGTCTTTCTAGCTCTGATCGCGGGCAAGATGCCCGCCCTAAACGTATTGATGAATTGGTAAATTTGGGATGCGCCCGGCATCAACAGCCGTTTCTCACTCAAGCCTGATTCCGCACTCCCCAGGGCAATCGCACCTTAACAATCATTGACTAATTCAGTGACTCGTGAACTTCCTGTGACACAAGGCTTTCAGTCGACGACTTTATTCTTTTTGCGCTAAAAGATTCACGTAAGATTCTGGCTGGCTCGTACATCTACGCTGCTGACAGTGGCTATCCAACGACCCTAGACGCTACTAATATTCTCTGGAAGCTAGATGCGTTTGCCCTGCCGCACTCCCAACCCTGAACTCCGAATTCCTAACTCCACACTCCGTAGAGCTTGCTCTTCCCGGAGGGTATTCCGACTTCTCCCAAAACCCACTCTGAGGCCGCCCAAAAGCAACCGTCGGGAATCTACACCTTAAGTTTCGTAAAGTTCAGCCCTATGATGTTAAATAGATTTTTCGATTAGCAAAGCACTTAAACAACTTTCCTAACTATGACGGCCCAACTTACCGCACCCGCCACGCTACCGACTCAAGAGTGGATTTGGCAAGGTCATCGCATTTGCCATACCGTGCAGGGCAGCGGCTTGCCCCTCGTGTTGATTCACGGGTTTGGGGCTTCCATTGGGCACTGGCGCAAAAACATTCCCGAGCTCGCCGCTGCCGGCTATCAGGTGCACGCGATCGACCTGCTGGGCTTTGGCCGGTCGGACAAGGCCGAGCTAGAGTATGCCGTCGAAGTGTGGGAAGCCTTGCTGCAAGACTATTGGCGCGAGCACATCGGGCAGCCAGCCGTCTTTGTCGGCAATTCTATTGGTGGTCTGCTGGCGCTGATGATGTTGGCCCACTCACCAGAAATGGCGCGGGCAGGGGTGCTGCTTAATAGTGCCGGGGGATTAAACCATCGCCCCGAAGAATTGGCCCCACCGCTGCGATTCGTTATGGGCACCTTTAGCAAATTAGTCAGTTCTAACCTGCTAGGGCCACTGCTGTTTAATGAAGTCCGGCGCAAGTTTCGCATTCGCGGTTCGCTGAAACAGGTCTATCGCAACCGAGACGCCATCACCGATGAGCTGGTGGATATTCTGCATGGCCCATCCTGCGATCCGGGTGCCCAAAAAGTTTTCGCCTCGATTCTGAGTGCACCGGCTGGCCCGCGTCCCAGCGAGCTACTGCCCCAAATCAAGCAGCCGCTCTTAGTGCTTTGGGGGGAGAACGATCCTTGGACACCGATCGCCGGAGCCAGCATTTATGAGGAGCTGAGTAAAACAGCAGACATTGATCCGCCCGTGACGTTTCACTCGATTCCTGACACCGGTCACTGCCCCCACGACGAGCGACCTGAGATCGTTAATCCCCTAATTAAGAACTGGCTGCAAACCCTTTAGATCAAAGGTCGAAATTTAATGTGTCACCCTGAGCGAAGAGTACACCGCTTGATAGTCCTCTTCGCTCAGCCAAGTCGATCGCCGGCTGCCCTTTCACAACAGTCAGACCAACGCCGCTGCATGATGGGCTAAGTGATCGCCGATAAAGGTGGCGATGAAATAGTAGCTGTGGTCGTAGCCGGGCTGCATACGTAGCGTCAGCGGATAGTTGACGGCCTGGCAGGCGGCGGCAAATTTTTCGGGCTGCAGTTGCGCTTGTAGAAAGTTATCCGCTTCCCCCTGATCGATGAGGTTGGGCAGCGGTTGGGCAGCGGTTTTGACCAAGTGAGTCGGGTCATAGGCGAGCCAGTCGTCGCGATTGTCGCCGAGATAGGCGCTGAAGGCTTTTTGCCCCCACGGCACTTGGGTCGGAGCCACAATGGGCGAAAATGCTGACACGCTCTGAAAGCGTCCGGGATTGCGGAGGGCAATCATCAGCGCCCCATAGCCGCCCATCGAGTGGCCCATGATGCTTTGGTGCGTCTCACGAATGGGGAAGTTGGCCGCGATCGCCCCCGGCAGTTCACTCACGACGTAGTCATACATGCGATAGTGCTGCGCCCAGGGTGCTTGCGTGGCATTCACATAAAAACCTGCCCCGGTGCCAAAGTCCCAACTGTCGTCTTCGCCGGGCAGATTGCAGCCGCGAGGACTGGTATCCGGCGCGACCAGGATCAGACCGTGCTGGGCAGCGTGCTGCTGCGCCCCGGCTTTGGTGATGAAGTTTTGTTCGGTGCAGGTGAGGCCGCTGAGCCAGTAAACCACTGGGCAGGGTTGCGTCTCCGCCTGGGGCGGCAGGTAGACGGCAAAGTTCATATCGCAGCTGAGGACAGCCGAATGATGGCGATAGACGTTTTGCCAACCGCCGAAAACGCGCTGATGGGCCGTGAGGGTGAGGGTGTTGGGTGAGGTCATGAAGGGTAGAGGAGTGGAGGGTGGAGAGTAGGGGGTAGAGGGTGGAATTTGGAGTTTTGGCGGGTTAGCGTTTCGGCGGCTCAACGCCAATGAATGAACAGTTCGCAACGTCAGAAGCGCGCCAACCGCTGAATTTTTGCGCCGTGGGAGAGTGGCAATCACAGTGTGCAGCCAGGGATTGCTAGAGGCCTAGGAAACAGTGCAATCAGCCCCTTAATCCACCGCTCAGTAAATCACGACGGAACGGATGCTTTTGCCCGCGTGCATGAGGTCGAAGGCGGTATTGATGTCTTCTAGCGGCATGGTTTGGGTGATGATCGGGTCGATTTTGATCTCGCCGGAGAGGAAGCGATCGACGTAGCCGGGGAGTTGGCTGCGGCCTTTGACGCCGCCAAAGGCCGACCCGCGCCACACGCGCCCGGTCACGAGCTGAAAGGGCCGGGTACTGATTTCTTTACCCCCCGCTGCGACACCGATAATGATCGATTCGCCCCAGCCTTTGTGGCAGCATTCCAGCGCGGCTCGCATGAGTTCGACGTTGCCGACGCACTCAAAACTGTAGTCCGCGCCGCCATCGGTGAGGTCTACCAGCACCTCCTGAATCGGAGCATCGTAGTCTTTGGGGTTGACGCAGTCGGTAGCGCCCAGCTGTTTGGCCAATTCAAATTTATCGGGGTTAATATCGACGGCAATGATGCGTCCCGCCTTGGCCATCACGGCCCCCTGCACGACGCTAAGGCCAACGCCGCCGAGGCCAAACACGACGACGGTGGCTCCGGCTTCAACTTTGGCGGTGTTCAATACGGCCCCAATGCCGGTGGTGATGCCGCAGCCCAGCAGGCAAGCTTTTTCGAGCGGGGCTTGAGGATTGATTTTGGCCAGGGCGATTTCGGGGACGACGGTGTATTCGCTAAAGGTGCTGGTACCCATGTAGTGATAAAGCGGGTCGCCGTTGACGCTGAAGCGCGTGGTGCCGTCGGGCAGCAGGCCTTTACCCTGGGTGGCACGGACGGCTTGACACAAGTTGGTTTTGCCCGACAGACAAAATTTGCACTCGCCGCATTCGGGCACATAGAGGGGAATCACTTGATCGCCGGGCTGCACGCTGGTGACGCCGGCACCAATTTCTTCGACCACGCCACCGCCTTCGTGCCCCAAAATGGAGGGGAAAATGCCTTCGGGGTCTTTACCCGACAGGGTATAGGCATCGGTGTGACAGACGCCCGTCGCTACTAACCGCACCAAAACTTCACCCGCTTTGGGGCCGTCGAGATCCACTTCTTCAATGGCTAGCGGTTTGCCCGCTTCCCACGCGATCGCTGCCCGTGTCTTCATCCGTCATCCCCAAACGCTTCATTGACCGACACCGTATCATTTGCCGATTGTCGTGGCAGTGAAAGCTCAATTTTTCTCAAGGGTTTTGGCAGATCTACTTACTCTCAGTGCCGAGACGCGAAATTTAGTCCCCGACTTATAGCTCTCTCTACAGCAATTTCAAAGGGGTTTTATTACAACATTAGGACTCTTCATAGTCTTGTTTGAGCTTTTCGTAATAACGTCGCTTTGCCTTCCTAACTAAGTCAGGATCTTCTCGCCGTCTCTCGATAGGCGCAGTGCTTTCATCTGATTCAATCAAGCGAATGGTCATTTCATCCCCTAGAACCAGCGATTGTTTGAGCCAATCGATATGTTCATGATCATGCCTGCCATGATTAATCATTCCACTGACGGACAAACGCAAATCGTCTTCATTATCTGCATCGGCTGCTCGATAGGAAAGTATGGCTGTTAAAACTCTGATTTCATCCAAACCAGCGATTATCCGTTTTCCGCCATTGATTGTAATTTCAAAACACAGCATTTTGGGGACTCACTTTTTCAATATGTTTCTTGATGCGCGATCATGCCAAATTCCACTCTCCGTGCCCCTAAATAGAAAAATGGCTGATTCGTCACGGTTTGACCAGGGCCATACAATGGAATTCTGAACAGTGCTTGCTCTATTGTCATGACGGATTCCGCGATCGCCCCCTCAAAATCAGCCACCCTGCCCGCTGGCACCCTCAGCTGCATTCACCACATCGCTCTGAACGTCAAGGATATGGCCGCCTCCCGCCATTTCTACGGTGAGATTTTGGGGCTGCATGAGCTGCGCGGGGCTGAAGTACCCGAAACGCTCAAAGATCTCGTCGCAGCGGGCAAAGTCGCCAACTTTCGCCTGCCCGATGGCCTGATCTTAGACCTGTTTGGCGAGCCCGATCTGTTGCCCCCTGACGCCGATCCGACCCAGCAATTCACCCGTGCTAATCACATGGCCTTTGGCATCGCGCCAGAGCAGTTCGATCAGGCCGTCACCGTCCTCAAGCAGCAAAACGTGGCGATCGATCATGGGCCAGTCAGCCGGCCAACCGGGCGCGGGATCTACTTCTACGATCCCGACGGCTTTCTGTTAGAGATTCGCTGTGACCCAACATAGTTTTGGGACGCTGGCGTGAGATTGTTGATTGGTTCTGGTGGCTGATCGTCAAGCAGCTGTTTGGGCGACGTTTGGGTGTACCTCCTGAGGGAAATCTCGCCCTACTCACATCCAGAAACCACGCTGCAGGTTTCCGCCCTCATCCTCTTGTTTGATGGCCATCCTGGCCGTCCTCTGCGCTGCAGAAGCAGATCTTTCACTATTCTGATGGGGTGGGGGCAGGCTAGGAAGTCGACCCAACAAGGGTTTTAATCACGCTCGGGTATTGTGAAAAAGAAGATCGCCTATCCCAAATCGGCAAGAACCACCACTCAAGATCACTCAGCGAAGACTACCCCGTTAGAAATCCGCTGCAACCCGTCCTAGTTGCAGACTGCTGGTGCGTCAGCATCCTGCGTGGGGGCTGGCCGTTTTTTCAGAAACCACACCAGCGCCAGCCCCTTGAGACAGCCGCCGATGAGGCCCGTCAAGGCAGCCAACGCGACCCAGTGCCAGAGGATGCGCCGAGTACCGTAAATGGCCGCATCGACCATATCGGGCACAAACCAGGCAATGCTGACCGTGAGAATAACCGCATTCACCAGTGGCCACCAGCCCCACAAGCGACTGCCGCGCCGCAGCACCCACGCCTGCGGACACCCCACGATCGCCCCACACACAAACACCATCAACGGCAGCGGTACAGATGACCAAGCGAGAGCCCACACAATAAATAGCGCGATCGCCCCATAGCCACCGCCTATCGTCGCGACGCCCCACCAGACAAACGGCGCGTAATAGCGCCGGAGCACCAGCCCCTGGGCGATCGCCAGCACGATAGGCCCGATCAACAGTCCGATCACCCCAAGTGGATTGCAGAGGGCGATCGCGGCGGTCGTGGCCAAAGTCCAGCGTCGGCAAAAGCGCCGATCTACCGGTTTTAGATGGAGCATGTGAGTTCTTGAGTTTGCTGGCTGAACAAGAGGTTTTCGCGATAGTCTACCGGGCAATCGATCACGGTAGGCACCGATTGCGCCAGCGCCTCCTTCAGAGTGGGAATCAAGTCTTCAGTGCGTTCGACTCGGTAGCCTTTGAGGCCCATCGACTCCGCGAACTTGACGAAGTCGGGATTGGTGAAGCGGATGAAATTGGACTCGCCGTACTGGTTTTGCTGCTTCCACTCAATCAGACCGTAGCCGCCATCGTGAAAGATCAGCGTCACAAAGGGCGTTCCCAAGCGGCGAGCGGTTTCGAGTTCTTGGCAGTTCATCAAAAAGCCGCCGTCGCCGGTCGCGGCAATCACACGGCGTTCAGGATGCACCAGCTTGGCCGCAATGCCACCGGGGATGGCAATGCCCATCGCCGCAAAGCCGTTGGAAATCAGGCAGGTGTTGGGGCGATCGCAATGGTAATTGCGGGCAATCCACATTTTGTGAGCGCCGACATCAGAGATCAAAATATCTTCTGGCCCGAGCACCTGGCGCAGGTCATAAATCACCTTTTGGGGCTTGACTGGAAACCCAGTGTCGTCGGCATAGCGCTGGTAGTCGGCCCGAATCTCGTCGCGCAGTTGAGCATTGGTAGGGTCAGGCTGGGCCGGGCGCTGGACCCGGTTGAGAATCGCATCAAGTGCGTCGGCAATGTCGCCTACGACTTCCGTCTGGGGAATGTAGCTGCTGTCGATTTCAGCGGGGGTGGCGCTGATGTGCAAAATCGGCAGGTCGCCATTCGGGTTCCACTTTTTCGGTGAAAATTCCACCAGGTCATAGCCGACGGCGATGATCAGGTCGGCCCGCTCGATGCCGCAGCTGATAAAGTCGCGCTGCTGCAGGCCAAAGGTCCACAGGGCTAACGGGTGAGTGTAGGGCACCATGCCCTTGCCCATAAACGTATTCACCACGGGAATGTGGAGCCCCGTGGCAAACCGCAGCAGGGCTTCGCTAGCCTGGGCTCGAATCGCGCCGTTGCCGACCAAAATCAGCGGATTCGTCGCCTGGGTGATCGCTTTCGCCGCCTGCTCAATGCTTTGCAGCGAGGCCTCGGACTTGTCTCGCCCATCGCGCCGCAGTGGCTGCCCCGTCACGGTCATCTCAGCAATATTTTCCGGCAGATCGATGTGCACCGCGCCCGGTTTCTCTGTCTGGGCCAGTTTGAAGGCCTTGCGCACAATCTCAGGCGTGATGCTGGGCCGTACAATCTGCGCGTTCCACTTGGTCACCGGTGAAAACATCGCCACCAGATCAAGATACTGGTGCGACTCAATATGCATGCGATCGGTGCCCACCTGGCCGGTGATGGCCACCAGCGGCGCACAGTCGAGGTTGGCGTCGGCCACACCAGTCATCAAGTTCGTCGCCCCCGGCCCCAGGGTGGATAGGCACACCCCCGCCTTACCAGTGAGGCGACCATAGACGTCGGCCATAAAGGCTGCTCCCTGCTCGTGGCGGGTCGTCACGAACTGAATCGATGAGGATTTAAGCGCCTGCAGGACGGCCAGATTTTCTTCCCCTGGCACGCCAAAAATGTACTCGACCCCTTCATTTTCTAAACAGCGCACCAACAGTTCAGCCGTGTTCATCCCCACTCATTCCTTATTAATCTGGTCAGTCCGTAATCAGGCTAATCCAGCATTTATTGAATCCAAACCGTCTTGGCATTCACAAAGGCTAAAATGCCTTCGCGTCCCAGCTCGCGGCCATAGCCCGATCGCTTGATGCCGCCAAAGGGCAAGCGCGGATCCGACTTCACCAAGCCGTTAATAAAAACTGCCCCCGCCTCTAGCTCGTTGACAAAGCGATCGCACTCCTCAGCAGACTGCGTCCAAGCGCTCGCCCCCAACCCCAGCGGCGTACCGTTGGCCAACTGCACTGCCGCCTCGAAGCTATCGACCTGAAAAGTCAACGCCACCGGCCCAAAAAACTCTTCCTGATCCGCCGGGGTGCCAGGGGGAATGTCGGCCAAAATCGTCGGCGGATAAAAGTTGCCCTGGCGCAGCGCCGCTGGGAGGGCTGCTAGACAGGACGCCAGCGCGCCCCCCACCAGCACCTTGGCCCCCTGCTGCACGCAGGCCGTCACCTGCGCTGCCAGCTCGTCCCGAATCTGGGGCGTGGCCAGCGGCCCGATATCCGTGGTGCCCAAGTTGGGGTCGCCGACCTTGAGCGCCTTGAACTTCGCCGTCAGCCCAGTTAAAAACGGCTCCGCGATCGCCGCGTGCAGAATAAACCGCTTAGCCGCAATGCAAGACTGCCCGTTATTCAGCAGGCGAGCCGTCACCGCCGTGGTGATGGCAGCCTCTAGATCGGCGCTGGGCATCACAATAAACGGATCGGTGCCCCCCAGCTCTAACAGCGTGGGCTTAATGTGCTGGCCCGCCGTCGCCGCTAGCGCCGCCCCCGCCGGTTCGCTACCGGTGAGCGTGGCCGCTTTTACGCGCTCATCGGCGAGCAACTCCGCCACGGCATCAGCCCCCACCAGCAGGGTTTGAAAGACATCTTCGGGAAGTCCGGCTTTGTGGAAAATATCAGCGATCGCCAGCGCACATTGCGGCACGTTAGAGGCATGCTTGAGCAGGGCCACATTACCCGCCATCAGGGTCGGGGCGGCAAATCGAAACACCTGCCAAAACGGAAAATTCCACGGCATTACCGCCAGCACCACGCCTAGCGGCTGATAGCGGACGAAACTCTGGCTGGCATCGGTCACGGCGGGCACATCTTGCAAAAAGCTGGCCGCATTGTCGGCATAAAACCGACAGACCCAGGCACATTTCGACACCTCCGCGATCGCGCTTTTGAGCGGCTTGCCCATCTCTAAGGTCATCAGCTGGCCATAGGCCTGTTTGTTACTCTCTAACAAATCGGCGACCGCGTGCAGCCAGCGAGCCCGCTGCTTGAGGGAGGTCGTTCGATAGGCGCTAAAGGCGGCTTGGGCTTGGGCCAGGCAGGTCTCCAGAGCCATCTGATCAAACGGGGTGTAGGTCTTGAGGGTTTGCCCAGTCGTGGGATTTACGGTCGCGATCGCCATCGTAGCCTCCTCTTACAGGCAACACTGTCGTGGAGTTCGGGTCGCAGCGTTGGGCCGATCTCTACTGTCGCAAGGGACGCTGGGGCAACCGTTGAAATTGTATTGATTGTTCACTGACTGATGATTCTATGGACCGATCTGGATTTTGCTGGGTTTGACCCAGGCTGGCCTGCTACGTGGCACCCGTCATCGGTGGGCGCAATCGAATGTTCTATCCTTACCAGATGGGGATTCATTGCACCGCTGCCGCTCAACCGCCGCCCTGTCTAATTCCTCCCATGGGTCACTTCGCGAAACCATCAAAGCGCTGTCAGACCTGATGCATCACCCCTTGACATCCTTTAATCTGGGGTACGTGGCCCCCAATTTTCTGAGCATTGGGAGTTAGCGGCAGAACTGGCTGGCCCAAACCGGCGGCCACAGCGTCAGTCGGATTTGTATGCTCAGAGCAGGACTCATTTTTCGTGTTGTCTCCACTAATCCCTCCCCCTGCCCATGCTTGATGCTCGTATCCCCTCGGGGGCGCTCGGTGACAAATGGACTCGCTTCCAAGAAACTTGCCCGCTGGTGAGCCCCAACAACAAACGCAAACACACCGTACTGATTGTGGGGACGGGGCTAGCCGGGGCCGCGGCAGCAGCGACCCTCGCCGAGCTCGGATATCAGGTAAAAAGCTTTTGCATTCAAGATTCGCCGCGCCGTGCCCACAGCATCGCGGCCCAGGGCGGCATCAACGCCACTAAAAACTACCCCAACGATGGCGACAGCGTTTGGCGCTTGTTTTACGACACGCTCAAGGGGGGCGACTACCGCTCACGCGAAGCGAACGTTCACCGCTTAGCTGCGATCAGCAACCAAATTATTGACCAGTGTGTTGCCCAAGGCGTGCCCTTTGCGCGGGAATATGGCGGGCTACTAGCCAACCGCTCGTTTGGTGGCGCTTTGGTCTCACGGACGTTTTATGCCCGAGGGCAAACGGGGCAGCAGCTGTTGCTGGGGGCCTACAGCGCCCTGCTGCGCCAGGTGCAAGCGCAGCAGGTGCAGATCTTCGCCCGCCGCGAAATGCTAGATCTGGTGGTCGTTGACGGACACGCGCGGGGCATCATCACGCGGAATTTAGTCACGGGTCAGCTCGAACGCCACGCGGGCGATGCCGTCCTGCTGTGTACTGGCGGGTATAGCAATGTCTATTACCTCTCTACCAACGCCCAAAATTCCAACGTGTCGGCGGCGTGGCGCTGCCACAAGCGGGGCGCGTATTTTGCCAATCCTTGCTACACCCAAATTCACCCGACCTGCATTCCCATCTCAGGCGACTATCAGTCGAAGCTCACACTAATGAGCGAAGGGCTCCGCAATGACGGTCGGGTCTGGGTGCCCAAAATGCCGGGCGATTCGCGATCGCCCCACGCCATTCCGGAAGGCGATCGCGACTACTATCTCGAACGTCGCTATCCGGCCTTTGGCAATCTCGTGCCCCGTGATGTCGCTTCCCGCAATGCCAAAACCATAACCGATGAGGGACGCGGCGTGGGCGAAACGGGGCTAGCCGTTTACCTTGACTTTCAAGACGCGATTCAAACGCAAGGGCAGGCAGCGATCGCCGCTAAATACGGCAACCTGTTTGACATGTACCAGCGCATCACCGGCGAAAATCCCTATCAGGTGCCGATGCGAATTTATCCCGCCGTACACTACACAATGGGCGGACTCTGGGTTGACTATCATCTGATGAGTACGATTCCGGGCTTGTTTGTGTTGGGCGAGGCCAACTTTTCGGATCACGGAGCGAATCGGCTGGGCGCGAGTGCCCTGATGCAGGGGTTGGCCGATGGCTATTTCGTGATTCCGCCCACGCTGGGCACCTACCTGGCGAGCACTTCCCTGGCTGCGGTGACCCCGGCTGATGACACTTTTCAACAAGCTGAGCACGCGGCCCAAACGCGGCTAACGCAGTTGCTCAACATTCAGGGCAACAAAACCGTAATGACCTTTCATCGCGAGTTAGGTCGCCTGGTTTGGAACGATGTGGGCATGAGCCGCGATCGCGCGGGTTTGAAATCCGCGATCGCCCGCATCCGTGAACTGCGGCACGAATTTTGGCACAACCTCAAGCTGCCGGGCGCCGCCAATACGCTCAATAAAAATCTTGAGTTTGCCGGTCGCGTTGCCGACTTTTTAGAACTGGCCGAACTGATGGCTCAAGATGCCCTGCACCGCGAAGAATCCTGTGGTGGTCACTTTCGCGAAGAGCACCAAACCCCCGATGGCGAAGCCCAGCGTGATGATGCCAACTTCGCTTACGTCGCCGCTTGGGAGCATCGGGGCAGCGATCGTCCTGCCACTTTACATCGAGAAGAGCTGCAGTTTGACAATGCGCCACCCACCCAGCGCAGCTACAAATAAACCCTCATACCATCTCAGGCACAAGGGTAAACTCGTAAGTTCTCACCAAAAAGCTCCAGACGCCACGCGAAGGGCATTCTGGGCAATTTTGAGGAGGCACATAGCTCGATTGACGATCAGCTTACTGGTCGCCAACGCAGTCAATTCCTGCCGTGGAACCGTTGAATAACAGGACAGCTCGTGGGCGTCTAGTCTTCGTGCTCATCGAAGGGATCGGCTAGCTGCTTAGCAGGCGGGCCAAAGGCGGTGTAAACAGCGAGTGCCGTAAAGGCCACGACCACTGCACCCACAGAAATGATAAGAACTGTTGCAGGCTGCATAGAATGAGGTTTCCTATAAAACACCTTAATCTTATAATATTACGGAATATAAAGTGGCGTATAGGTTCAGGACACTGATGGCACAACAAACGCGGCTAAGCAATCTGCTAAAACCCCTCAACTCGGAATACGGTAAAGTATCACCCGGTTGGGGCACGACTCCCGTCATGGGCGTCTTCATGGGGCTGTTCTTCGTATTTCTGTTGATTATTCTTCAGCTCTACAACTCTTCACTCATTTTGCAGAACGTCGATGTTGACTGGCGCAGTCTGGGCATCTAAGTTCAGCTGCTGCTTCGATTGACTGACAGAAGGGTAGAAGAACCAACGCTTCTACCCTTCTTGTTTTTGGCACATAGTTCGACAGTTATCGACTCATGCATTGCCGCGATCAGGTGGGTGCGAGCGTAACTGTCAGCCTTTAGGAGGACGATATGAACGTTTTTGGGATCGGGCTCCCCGAGATGGCCTTGATATTGGTCGTTGCCTTGCTAGTGTTTGGCCCTAAAAAGCTGCCTGAGATGGGTCGCAGTTTAGCTCAAGCCTTGGGCAGCTTCAAAAAGGCTCAGCAAGAGTTTGAGACAGAGTTTAAGAAAGAGGCAGAAGATCTCAAAAAATCGATGAACGCGCCGATGAAGGCCGAGATCGAGCGACCTGAGCCGAAAGCTCTACCTGAGCCAGAGGGTGAAACCGAGGCGACAGCAGAGGATGCAGCAGCCGATGAAGCCGAAGCTGTCGCCGCTGACGTCGCGGCACCGGATGCGTCCGCCACGTCTTCTTAAGCACTCAAGTAGATTCCTCTACGGGATTGCTCTTAAACCGCAGGCCGGTCTTGAGAGTTTTGAGATGCTCCAGGATCGTCGCATCACGTTGACTGCTGAGCCTGACGACGCTTGCGGTTACTCCGGCTTGCTAGCTGCCACCACGACAACGCTTGGCGTTCGGTGACCCTGCCGCCCACCGAATTGTGGAGTGAAACTGACCCAGCTACCGCCCTGTCTCACCGGGCTCAGCGGATGAGTCAAGAAACTCCGACAACCCGCTGGCCAGCCCGTCCGTTGTGGCACAGATATCTTTTGTTGCGCCTTCTCATAATCTTGCAATGGCTAATGAATCGGCAGCCCCTCTGCGCTTAGTGGTGGGCTTGGGCAATCCAGGCGACAAGTATGCCCGCACGCGGCATAACGTGGGGTTTGACGTGGTGGATGCCCTGTCGCAGCGCTGGCACATTGATATGGCCGACAATCGCAAATTTCACGGCAGATTTGGGGAGGGGAGGGCGATCGCCGGGCACAAGCTCGCGCTGCTAAAACCGAATACCTATATGAATCGCTCTGGCCAAGCGGTGAGAGCCGTTGTGGACTGGTATAAGCTACCCGCCCAGACAGTTTTAGTGGTGTATGACGACATGGCGCTGCCGCTCGGACGATTGAGAATTCGTGCCGAAGGCTCGGCTGGCGGTCATAACGGCATGAAGTCGATCATTGCTCACTTGGGCACCCAAACGTTTCCCCGGCTACGGGTCGGCATTGGCAGCACGGCGCGCGCGGGCGATCGCGATCAGGCTGTTGTCGCTCATGTCTTGGGTAAGTTTGCCCCAGATGAAAAACCGCTAGTCAATACCGCCCTCGATTGGGCCACTGAGGCGATCGAAACCATCTTGTTGAAAGGTCATGAAGAAGCCATGAGTGCCTTCAATGGGCGATCGGCGCTGCCTCAATGAAGCTCCCATACCCGTCCTTTGAAACTGGATTACAGATCGTCCTTTCGACTCCGCTCAAGGAACGTCGGCTGAGCGGAGTCGTTCGCATCGCGTCGAAAGCCGACTTGTCTGTGTAGCTGTAATTTGTGGAACTGGTGTTACCCAGCAGGGGCTGCCGCATCACGTTGCTAGGGCGTCAAGATGACTTCGCCTCTGGAACCACCATCCTCGGCATGACTTAGCGATAGCAATCCAGAATCTGGTAAGCATACCCTCAAGCGCTAGGACTCTGGCGTGATTAGCTTTTTGTTTCCGTAGGGCTTGCCCTTCCCGCAGGGTATTCCGAACCCCGAATTCCGAATTCCGAACTCCGAATTACGCCATAGTCCACCAGTCATCGCTCAGGCTGAGTTGATCATTCACGTCGGTGCCGACTGAACCAACCGAGAAATTGCGCCTACCCTAACTGAATGCTGCGCATGAGCCAAAACCCGGCAAACGCCTCAATTTCGGGGTCTGCCTGCACCGCTAAGAAATGAACCTGATTCGCCTCAGCCTTCGCCGCTTCAAAATTCGCGGCTTCTTTTTGCAGTTCGGGCGTATTGAGGGCGGCCACAATCCAGCTATCAGCACTACCGGTTTCTAAAATCAATCGCGGTTTTTGACTCGATTCGACCCGCAGCTCACTGACCTCCAGACCTGACATCCAGCCCGCCATCGGCATCGCGCGCGGTGAAAAAATCACCAATCCAGGAATCAGCGTATCGTCGGCAACTCCAGCAAACGCCGTGGGGAAAGCCTCACCAAAGTCGATTGGCCAATCTGACATGGCGGCCAAATCTTGAGCCGGTAGAGACACCAGCGCCCACTGCTGACCGATCAACGCATCGGGTAAAGCATTGGGGGCGGGCGGTGGAGCGCCCACCGAGGGTGAGGGCTTGTCCGTATAGCCTGGTTCTTGGGGGTAGACGTCTTGGCGGCGATAATCCATCCACTGCTGCAGGGCCAGGGTGCGACGGCTGGCCAACACGGCAATGCCCAACTCTTCGCAGGCGCGAATAATCATGTTTTGCATCGAAAACCGGAAGAAGCGAATGCGGGTTGGCGGTTCGGGGGCGGCAGCGATCGCCTCGGTAATCGCCTGCTTCAACTCGATTGAGTTGACCTGGGTATTCGAGAGAAACTTGCTAAAGCGAAACAGCTCGTCAGGATTGGCATCGACGCTTTGTAAACCTTCGCTGATCAGGACTTCCCAGCGCTTTTTGCCGCTCTCGTCCAAAATGGGGCGCGAGTAAAAGTCGAGTTCCCAAACTGTGCCCATAGCCGTTGTTTTGTCTGCCTCACATCAGTTAGTTATTCAGCACTGCCCACCCAGAGGAAACCTCTCGTAAACCCGAGTCTTGATTCAGGTTGGTGAGGTATCAGGGCGCGATCGCAGGGCGTTAAAGTTCACTATCTGCCAGCAGCTTACCAACGTTTTGGAGGCGATTGTCGATATCTTCCATTACGGTGTCAAATTCTTTGAGCACTTCGCCAGGATACTTTTCGAGCACCTTGGTGGAGAGCGAAATGCGGCCGCGCGATTCATCTAAGCTGACGATGATAGCCTTGATTGCCTGGCCCTCACGCAGCAATTTAGACAGAGAATCAACATAGTTTTGGCTGATCTGGTTGATGTGCAACAGGCCCGTCACCCCCTCAAATTTGACGAACGCGCCGTAGGGTTTGAGACTAGCCACTTTGCCGCTGACCAACTGCCCCACACCGAGGGTTGACATCGCCTGCGATCGCGCCGCCAGCCGCTGCGACATGACCAGCTTGTTGTTATCCTGATTGACTTCTAAAAAGCCCACGCTGAGGGTGTTTCCCACCTGCGATTCCAAATCGTCAGACTCGCTGAGGTGCGATCGCGGCACAAATCCCCGCAATCCTTCGACATCGACAATGACGCCGCCCTTGTTAACGCCCGTCACTTCCACATCCAAAATGTCTTTGTTGGCTTCTCGTTCAATCAGCCGCTCCCAGACGCGCTGCACCATCAGCCGCCGCAGAGAGAGCACCACGCGCCCTTCCATATCCTGATCGCGAATGATGATGAACTCAAACTCTTCACCCACGGGCAGGGCTTCTTCGAGATTATCAACCCGCTCAAGAGACGCTTCCTTGAGCGGTAAAAAGGCGTCTGACTTGCCACCAATCTCGATCATCGCGCCTTCTGAAGCGTGGCCAATGACGGTGCCTTTGACGGTGCTCCCCGTTTGAAAGGTGTAATCGTGATCCGCTAGCGCACGAGCAAAATCTTCTGTCGAAAAGGTCAAAGTCGGGCCTCCCCCGTATTTCGTCCAATTATTGAGTCTTTCAGCGATAGCAATCGATTTCGACGAAAACTGATTGTAAATTCTGAATTGGCTAAATGTAAACCTGTCGTCGACAACTTAACAAAAAGAGGCGAAACCCAATCGAGTACATCCCAACTTTTGGGCATTCGCTAGCCGGGATCACCACCTTAGAGAAAGTGGATTATGAGGTGCAGCGGCGGCTTGTAGAATAGCAGCACCCTCCAGCCTCTTCTCTATCTGATAATGCCTCTTCTCTATCTTAGTAATGAGGAGCACCAGAATCCTGAGGCCCTCTGCCTCCAGGAAAGGAATATTCGGTGTAGACAACGCGGCAAGACTTCTCTGCGTGTGGATACAAAACGGAGAGATATCCAGCCGTTAGACTATCAACTGTCATCTAAATACAGCCACCTTTCATGAAATAAGCCTTCAGGGGAAACGAAATGCCCAATCAAAAGATCGGTTCAATTCAAGCCCTTTTCCAAAATCGCTTGACAACACTTGAGCACCTTTTAAAGACGGCTCAGACCCATTTCAATGACAGTGAGTTATTTCTCCAGAAACGTATTGCCGCTGATATGCTCCCCTTTGGGACGCAGATTGCTTTTACCTGCAACCAACCCCGCAACTTCGCTTTGTGGTGTAAAGATAAACCCGCAGATAATCTCGACCCAGAGGTCACAGCGATCGCTCAAGCATACGAACACATCACCAATACGAAAGCCCTCCTGGCCGACATTGATGCCGCAGACGAGAAGCTGACTCAGGTGACGCGTGTTGATCTCGGCCCGGGCCTTTATTTTGAGCTGTCTGGCAGCGACTATGTCGATGATTTCCTGATGCCCAACTTCTATTTTCACCTAGTCACGGCTTATGACATTCTGCGCATGGCGGGTGTCCCCATTGGCAAACGCGATTACATGATGCATTTGGTTCCATTGCTCAAGCAGGCGTGACGCCTCACGGTTCTCATGCCGCACAAGAGCGAGCGCTATCGGCTCCCAAGGCTTGAAAACAACAAAAAAAAAACTGCTCCCGCTGACCTCAATGCGTCAGCGTTTTCACGATGTCATCGGGAATTCGAGCGTCGAACAGGGGGATTACAATCCTGGTCAATCGATGGGCTGGCTTACGGCTCAAACTCCATAACGTGCATGCGACCAAGCTTTCTAGCTCCAGCCAGAATTAAGGGCCACAGCGGCAATTAAACCCTGCGACCCTTGGTAATCACGATGATTGTATGTGAATCGAAATTAATAAGCGGGACGAGTATCCGACCCAGTGGAAGTCCGGGCGCGTTCCTTAGCTTTGGCCGCACTCTTCTTGAGAGCATCTAAGCGTTTGATGTACTGGTCACGCTTACGCTTTTTGGGCGTCTGTTCAATCAGCGTTTTCAAAGCGCTGCCCAGGCTCTTGTAAGCGTTGGGCAGGGTGTAGCCAAATCGCGTCGCGATCGCGATCGCCCGCTCATCCGCCTCAATGGACTCTTCTAAGGCTTTGATAGGGTTGTTGCGCTTATACAGCCGCCATCCTGAGAAGCTGCAGAGCGCCAACGCCAACATCAGCAACAGCCCATCTTGTACCCAGAGTTCACCAATCGCGCCCCCCAGACCAATGGCCAGGGCAGCCATTTCCCAACCGTCACGGGGAATGGTGTCATTTTGAATCCGACCCACCTCATGCCAAAAGAGCAGATTACGCTGGTCAAGCGCTAATCCTTCCCACTTCGCCAAGTCGATCTGGATTTCGACCTGATCTTTCCCCAGTTCTTCACTGGTGACGAGGGGCGGGGAGACGTCGGTGGCCGCTTCGACCGTCACCCAACTCTGAAGTTCTGGCGGTAGTAAACTGCGAAGGCGGCGTAGCTCTCCCATATCGGCTCTGGCAGTGGATGTTGCGTAGGACGTCATGAACACTCAAATGACACTCAAGTTACCTCAGAGTTTACATGACCAAACCGATCATGCCGAGGCAAGGTTACCGATCATGGTAGCCAAAAAACCGGTCGCTCACCGGGTCGGCGTTAACTTATGTGAGAATCGGTTGCCCATCGGCGGGCGGCGGGGTGCTTTGCCCAGGGATAGCGAGCGACCAAAGGCATGCCGTTTCGCTCTGTGATTCAAGGTCAGCGATCGCGGCCTGCAGATAATCTTCACCCTGCTCAACAGACTCAATGCGACAGAGTGCTTCGCGTAAAGTGGCGGCGCCCGCAAAGCCTTTGACATACCAAGTCATGTGTTTGCGGGCTTGGCAAATGCCGCGATAACCTTTGTAATCAGCAATCAGCCGCAAGTGCTCTTGAGCACACAGCAACCGGTCAATGGCGGTGGGGGCGGGCAGGCGATCGCCCGTTTTGAGATAGTAATCAATCTCGCCCACCAAAAACGGATAGCCGAGCGTGCCTCGAGAGCACATCACCCCATCGGCTTGCGTTTGCTCAAGACACCGCACCGCCGCTTCGACAGAGTCAATATCGCCGTTCGCAATCACCGGAATCGACAACGCGGCTTTGACCCGGCCAATCCAATCCCAGCGAGCCGGGCCGTTATAGCCCTGGGCGCGGGTACGACCATGCAGCGTCAGCATTTGAATCCCGGTATCTTCCAAACGACGGGCAAAATCTACGGCATTGATCTGATTGTCATCCCAACCAATGCGCGTTTTAACCGAAACGGGAACGCTCACGGCCTCGACTAACGTGCGGGCCAGCATCACAGCCATATCAGGATCTTTGAGCAAAGACGAGCCGCCCCCTTTGCGGGTGATTTTGTTGACCGGGCACCCCATATTGATATCAATCGTGTCAGCTCCCTCGCCGACAGCACGCTGGGCCGCATCGGCCAAAAAGTCGGGACGGCAGTCGAAGAGCTGAATGCTGATGGGATGCTCGTCGGGATCAACCTCCATAATTTGAGGCAGCGTATCCACGTGACAGACTCCCGCCGCGTGCACCATTTCGGTATACATCATTGAGGTGGGAGCATAGCGCCGCACCAACCGCCGAAAGACCTTATCCGTCACTCCAGAGAGCGGCGACTGCAGCACGCGACTGTTGACCACCACCGGGCCAATCTTTAAAGGCGTAGATAGTTTTTGACAGAGCGCCGCAGAAAGCCGAACCATAACCGGAGTGCAAACAGAGCTCTACCAGTATGACAGAGGTCATCAGCGATGTTTGCGGCCCGTCAGCCAATAGCTATCCATTTGGCCTCGGCCTTTCACAAACACGCCGCCCCCGCGAGCTTCAAAGTTATAGCGATGATGCAAGCGCTCATAAATTTCGGGCGTCACTTGAATCCGTTCAGCTGCCCCCGTCGTCTCCATACGGCTTGCCAAATTCACCGTGTCGCCCCACAGGTCATAGGCAAACTTGCGCATGCCAATCACGCCCGCAATCACCGGCCCCGTGCTGATGCCAATTCTGAGCTGAAAGGGCGTGCCATCCGGGCGCGTGAAATCGGCGATCGCTTTTTGCATATCCAGCGCCATGTGGGCGACAACATCAATATGATCAGGGCGGGGTAAGGGCAACCCGGCCGCCGCCATGTAGGCATCGCCAATGGTTTTGATCTTTTCTAAGCCGTGTTGCTCAGCCAAGCGATCGAAGGTCGAAAAGACTTGATTCAGGAGATCGACCAGTTCTTTCGGTTCCATTGCGTTTGATGCCGCCGTAAATTGCACCAAATCGGCGAACAAAACTGTGACCTCATCAAAACTTTCGGCGATAGTGCGGGGGCCAGTTTTTAAGCGTTGAGCAATCTGATAAGGCAGGATGTTTACCAAGAGGCGATCGGCTTGTTTCCGCTGCTGTCGCAGTTCCATCTCCATACTGCGTCGCTCAGTGATATCGTGCACGATGCCTTCGTAATAGGAAAACTGATCGTCCTCGTCATACACCTTGCGAATCGTCTCGCTAATCCAGATTTTGCTGCCGTCTTTGCGAAAGATTTCTGACTCTGCCCCGACAATTTTCTCGAACTGCTGCAGATAAACCACCAGCTCATCCCGCCGTTTGGGCTGCACATACAGTGAAGCGCCAATATCGGTGAGATTTTCGATCAAGTCTTCTGGCGAATCATAGCCATAGATCTGCGCCAGAGCCGGATTCACGCTGATATACGTACCCGCAATGCTACTTTGAAAAATGCCTTCGGTGGCATTCTCAAAAATGCGGCGATATTTATCTTCGGTCTGTCGCAAAGCATCTTCCGTTTGCTTGCGCTCGCGGACTTCATCTAGCAGCAGTTGGTTTTGCTGGCTCAACTGTTGACGACGCTGATAGCCACTCAACCGCGCCTGCACGCGAGCCACCACTTCAGGCATCGCAAAGGGGACCCCGACATAGTCATCGGCCCCGGCCGCAAAGGCCGTGGCGACCTGTTGAGGGTCGCGATCGCCTAACACAATGACCGGAATATCCCGACTGCTGCGAGCCTGCTTGAGGGTGTGGCAAAACTCATAGCCACTATCGCTAAACAGCTGCGCCTCTAGCAACACCAGTTTGACTTGATGAGACTGGAGAAACGATGGCTGAATATCGGTGTGGGCGATCGCTTCAACCCGGTAGTTAAAGTGCTCAAGGGATTCGGTTAAGTGCTGCACAGTATCTGAGGCACGATGAATCAAGAGAAGGGTCTGATCACCTGCTCGATTAGCATTCACATGAGTGTTTAGTGGCTCTGCCTGGTTGCTCAAAACCCACGTTTCCTTCATCGCGCTTAGGGAGAGGTTATCTGCCCGCAGGCCAACATTGTTTTTCCAAACAAGATTTCTCATCTATTTTGCCTTGAGCACTGCCTTGTCAGAGCAGATAGTGGCATCCTGCGCATCCCTCAATTTATAGAGACCCACATATTTGTCAAGAGCTTATCAACAATAAGGCATACGAGCTCTGAAATCAGCCTTCAGGATATAGAAGGGCGAGTTTTGTCTTCATTCGGCGGTCCCCCAACCGCTAGCCAGTGCGCCAGCGCGGCAAGTATCCTCTGAGAGCATGATCAGACAAGGCTAAAAACCCGACCAGGCAGCCTTTTAATATCTTTTCAGAAACTTGTTAAGGCGTAAGATACACTTACAGTAGTCGGTTTATTTAAAAATCTGCGAATCATGACACCTTCTTTGACCAACTTTCTGTTGAGCCTCTTGGCAGGCACCATCATCGTGGTGGTTCCAGCGACCATCTTTTTGGTTTTCATTAGTCAAAGAGACAAAATTCAGCGCCAGTGATTTGTCTCCAGTTCAGATGACCAATTTTACAGAAGGAGAAGCTCAGTTATTGGGGTTTCTCCTTTTTGTATGGTGCGGGCAGATAGTCTTACCGTGACAGTCAGACGGTGACAAGCCAGTAATTAGCAGTAGCGTTGAGCTCGATTGAGCATATGCATAGAAGGCGGCCAGCCCACGCGCAGTCCCGATTGCACCGGTAGCGTTCATTGGCGCCAAATCATCTCTCCGCTTTTGAGAGGGTCGTGACTCATGTTCTCACAGCCGAGAAATCCTTTGAAAGCCCGGAAAAGTCCGTTAGCATGTGACCATGCCATCAATCCGCCGTCAGCCGAGTCAAGCTGTGAGTGGTCGGTTGGGAGCCAGATCGAGTCTGGTCATCGTCAACTTAACGCCACTGGTTGGCAGACATCAGCCTTGATGAGCCAAGCCACATCGCCTTCGTTGAGTCTCTATTCTGAGAGGAATTTCCTGTGAATTTCGGTACGCCAGTTCCACTCCTAATTGGTATTGTCTTGATCCTCGGAGGGGTTGCACTGTTCTTTTTAGATAAACTCAAGCCGGGCTACGGGCGCGATTCGGATAAGGTCTATGCCGTGCTGTGGTTGATTTCGGGCGTCTTTTTGCTCGGCCACTTAAATATGGAACTGCTCGCGTCTTTTCAGCAGTTATTGATGGCTGGCATGCTCATTGCCATCACCATTGAGAATATCTATTCGCGATCGCCCAAAGGCGGCTACGTTGCTCAAGCCGTTAACGAGGCACCCGCTCGGGGAGAGTATTATCGCCCCAGTCGGAAACCGGAATATCGTAGCGACCGAGAGCGCATGAACGTGCGGGCCGAAATTGATAACGACGGGCCTTATCGCCCCCGTTTCCCGGAAGACCGGCGCATGATTGGAGGCCGTGAAGAACCGACACCGCGTCGCTCAGACTATTACGACGGTGGATACGATGCCCCCTACAGCGACGATCTAGAGCGATATACTGACCGCTCAGCCCCGAGCGCTGAGCGCCCGGTTGAGCGGTTAAAGCCCAGCAGCGATCGCATTCGCCGCCGCCGCCCTAAATCTACCGATAGCCGCTACGGAACTGATTCACCCAGTCGTGGGTGGGATGAGTCAGCCTCAGGCTACGCGGCCAATTCTGATAGCTACTCAGAGTCATCAGACACATACAGCGGGTATAGCAGCCATTCCCCTACCGAGCCGACTTCGTATCCCCGCTCTAACGGCAATGGTGACGACAGTTATGTTGACTATCGCCCCGTCAACTATCCGAATAATGGTGAATCTGACCGACCAGCTCCAGATTATGGCAGCCGTTACTAATTGGCAATTCATTTAGAGGGGCCAGCTGCCACCATCAAAAGTCGCTAACTTTGCCCCTTCTACAGGCCCCATCGAACGGTCAATATCTGCCTGGTGTTCACAGGTAAACCCTTGCTGTCGCCATTGAGTCAGGTCTACTGAGGCTAAAGGAAAAACGCTTGAGCAGGTCGGTTGGTAAACCTGGCTGATGAAGACCCAAATCAGCGATCGCCCCACATCCAATAGGGTTTTAAGAGGATTTTCAGTGTTGCCAGGCACCCCCATCTCTTCAACTAGCTGCATGTCAACCCAGATACCATGACTGCCGAGTAAGAGCTTCGCCAGCCAGGCGGCCCTGGGTAAATGAGTGGGTGAAGTGATCACGGCGACACGGTGAACCTGCCACTTTTTTAACGTCGGTAAGCTATAGCGATAATTGTCAAAGGTCGATTCCGCACAGGTTTCGAGCCATACATTATCCACTGGAGCAGCCGCACGCTCGAATACGATGCGAGTACAGGGCGGTTGGGCACCGTGGGAAATCAGCACAGGCAAATCATTGCCCTGGGCGACCGATTCAGCCACCACAATTTCGCGGCGAATGCTGCCACCCAAAACCAACCTGGCATCGACCGGTTGCCGGCTGTGACGATAGAGCTGGGTGGTGAGGCTGCTAGTCCACAGGGCCATGCCTAACAACAGCAGCCAGACCCACACCCGAGGTCGCAAGAAAGCTCTAAGCATTAGCGCTCCGGTGTCGGTGAGCAGTAAACGTCAGGGCGCATCCAGTAACCCGCCGCACCCCGGCGTCGATTAACCGCAGCCTGCGGACAGAGGCCCCGTAACTCAATGGTGGTGTTTTTTTGAGACTGACTCCGCCCATCGCCAAGGGCTCATCCGTGTGACCTATTCGAACTTTTCGAGCTGATCGAGCCGCAGCCAAATGTTGGGAGTAGGCACTTTGCCAAACATGACTAGGGCATAGTCATCACGGGTTTCTAAGATTTCGCCTTGAGATTCAAACAGGTATGGCGGAAACCGAGTATCGCTGGCCTTTGCCTCGACGCTATCTTCCAGCTTGTCGCGGACTGCCCGCACGAGATCACCACGCTTAAGGGTCGCTGCCATGATGCGATCGCACCTTCAATTTTAGGGTCTAGATTATTGTAAACCGTCGCCTCTCACCGCTGACATTGGGGACAAAAGTGAGCCGAGCGCCCCGCCAGCTTAATGCGACGAATCGGGGTTTGACACTGGCGACAGGGGGCGTTTTCGCGATCGTAAACGTTGGCCACGCCACCGTAATTGCCATTGATGCCGTGCACGTTACGAAAGTCACTAAAGGTCGTGCCCCCTTGGGCAATGCCTGCGGCTAGGGCATCGCGAATCGCCCCATGCAAGCGCGTAATCCGCTGACGGCCCAGACGGGCACAGAGCGTAGTTGGGCGAATGCGACTGAGAAATAGCGCCTCATCCGCATAAATGTTGCCGATGCCCGCCACCAAAGCCTGATCTAAGAGCGCATTTTTGACGGGTCGCTGCCGTCCTCGAGTCGCCTGGTAGAGATAGTCGGGCGAAAAGCGATCGCTAAAAGGTTCTGGCCCCAAAGCCGCCAAGCCAGAAATCACGGACTCGAGAGGAGAGTCGGCGGGCACCCACCAGAGGCGACCAAAGGTGCGCTGATCAACAAAGCGGAGTTCGTGCTCATCCCCAAAGGAGAATCTGACTCGGCAATGTTTAGAAACGGGCTCTGTGGGCGACAACCACAGCATCTGCCCTGTCATCCGCAGGTGTACGCCCAAATGCCCACCAGGCTGGCCGTCGGCAGTTTGCAAAGCGGCCAGCAAATATTTGCCACGACGAAACCAATGAGTCAGCTGAGTATTGGTCACGCCCTGCCAAAACGTCTCAACAGAATCGGGGTGGGCAATGCTGCGCGGTAACAGCACCTGCCCACCCCGAATCGGATAGTTTAAGGTGACTTGATTGAGGCCACGACAAACTGTTTCAACTTCAGGAAGCTCCGGCACAATATCAACAATCCAGTCAAAAATGATTTAACAACATTGCCAATATATCGCCGTGATTGCCCTTTTAGAAATGCTGATAAACGGGCGATCGCATCCCAGTATCAAAATCATCAGTCGTAAAAAACAGACTACTTAGCTGCTTTTTTCTTCGGGGCTTCTACCTCTAAAAGCTCCTCAAGAGCAAAATTGTTGGTGTTGACACCGGCATAGTTGACCTTGTCAAAACGAACCACAGCAGGATATCGAATACCACTTTGGTCGATAGTGGCAACCTTGCCAGTTTCTTGATACCAGTAAGATTCTTTCCGTAGGATGCGGACCGTAGAACCACGCTGAACCATGAATAATGTCCTCTTGAAAACGAGTTTTATGGATAAAATGACTCGTTCATTAGCCTACTACGGAACCCTCAGATTACCGCCCTGCAGGGTTTAAGTTTTATTGCCAAGCCTAGGTTTCATGCCGGTTTGGCAATATTTCGCAACACTTTGCAGGGCGGACTGTTCCCAGGAAGCAAGCTTGGGTGACACTTAAACAGGGAGGTTGCCATCAGGCCAGTGGGCGATCGCGATCAGCTTTTGTTTAGTCAGACAACTTTTCTGGCGTCGCCTCTCAACAAATAAGATTGATGTATAAGGTCCGCATGAGTCCTTGCTAAAGCCCGTGAGCACTAGATGGGGGAAGGGGTGAGGGCAGAATACCGGCCTGAGCGCATCTGCTCCGATCAACCACTGCTCACAAAGCGAGAGCTGGCGAACTTCTGAAGGGGCAGAATTTTAATTTTTCCCATAAAAAAGAGGCGTGACAGTTCCACGCCTCTCCAAACGTTCAACCAAATCTGCAAAAACTAAGCCACTAACTGCTTGGCGACTCTATCAGCTTTGAGCATGTGATACGTGATAAACAGCTGAGTCAGGGCTAAGGGATAGCTCTGCAACGTTTCTCCCGTCGTGCCGACGAGCTTACCAATGTCTTCATTCCCTTCGATGCTACAAAACTGCCCCAAAAAGGGCACCTCATTACAGAGAATGCGCTCCAGTTCCTGCACTTGCTCTTGGGTCGCATGGCCATCAATGGATAAGAGATCAACGGGCTTGCCCATATCACGTTCCAACCCCAGACGAATCGAGTCGCCCAAATGGTTGCCCGTGTCATCCAAAATATGCGTGAAGTCAGGGTGGGGGATGGTTGGACGCAACACCAACTTGACGTTCAGCAGCAAGTCATCGCTGCCTCCGTTGGTATCGGGAGGATAAAACGACACCACCACATCAGCCCACTGACGCTGCGGACGAATATAGGCATCCGAATCCGGCTCCCGAGCTTTGAGCTGGTCCAGCACCTGATCTTCGGTGTAGCCGCGTTTGCGGGTATCCCGTTTGATCTTCCAGTGAGCCCGTAACTCTTCCGGGGGGGCCAGATAAACCATCACGTCGTAGCATTCACGCGCGAATGCCGTCGAATAGCCCAGCAACCCTTCAACGATGACAAACTTAGTGGGCTTGATGTATTCCGGGGCATCAAACATCCCTGAAGTGTGATTGTAAATCGGCTTCAGAATTGGCTTGCCTTCTCGCAGCAGTTGCAGATGCTGCTCGATAATATCTAAATAATTACAGTCAGGATGCAGCGCCGAAATCCCCATATCTTTGCGCTGCTGGCGATCGTAGCGGTGATAGTCATCGGTGCAGATAGCCGTTACTTGGTCTTCACCTAAAATCTGTGCGATCCCGCGAGTGAGGGTGGTTTTACCCGCTGCGCTGTCGCCCACAATCCCCAAAATAATTGGACGGTTGGGCATAATTCCTCCTGGCCAAACTGCGGCTTTTTGCTGATGAGCTGATCCTCATAATTGTAGGGATCAATGGATCTCGACTCAAGGAAACCATCAATGGATTACCGAGGAATTTGCAATTCTCAAAATTTCTGCGGGCATAAATTTCCGCGTCCTGAGCTTTGAAACAAGCGGAAACAGGCCTTGCAATGCTTCAAGTTCTCTTGTCGATCGCTCGGTCGAAACCACCACAATCGGCACAACAGCCGTTGGAGGAACCAGGAGATTACGCCGGGTGGAAATAAAAGGCCGTTCCTAAAATGACAAAGGTCGCCAGCAGCAAGACTCCTTCCAGCCAATTAGAACGACCATCCAGGCTAATGAGGTTCACTAAAGCGACGGCAATCACGATCGCCACCACCTCAAACAAGTTAAAGTTCAAATCCATCGGCTGCCCGATCGCCTGCCCGACCAGCACCAAAGTTGGCACAATCAACAGCGCCACCAGCAAGCTCGACCCCATCGAGATCGAAATCACCAGATCCATATTGTCTTTGGCGGCCACGCGCACGGCAGTGAGGTATTCAGCCGCGCCCCCCACCAGCGGCACTAAGATCACGCCCGAAAACAAACCGGTGAATCCCAAGGTGGCCGTGGCTTCTTCTAACGCGGCCACAAAAATTTCTGAGACGAAGGCGACGCCCAATGTCGCCACCACCAACACCCCAGCCCAGAGCCAAAGACTCGGTTTTTCCGCATGTTCGCCGGTGGCCGCAGCCTCTGGATCGATGTCTAAATCTTTAACGCCGACATCGTAAAGATAGCTGTGGGTTTTGAGGGAGAAAACCAGCGTGAGGGCATAGACCACCAGCAAGACCACCGCCACTGTCAACGAGAGATGGGTGATCGTTTCCGGTGCGACCACCGTTGAGGTTTTGATCAGCAACGCCGGCAAAACTAGGGCGGTGACCGCTAGCGTCATGGTCGAGCCATTAATGCGGGCCACGATAGAGGCAAATTTTTGCTCTTTATATTTGATGCCGCCCACCACCATCGCCAGCCCCATGACCAGCAGCAGGTTAGCCAACAACGCGCCAGTAATACTCGCTTTCACGACATCTACCAGGCCGGCCTTGAGCGCCACCAGCGCAATAATCAGCTCAGTGGCATTGCCAAACACCGCATTGAGCAGACCGCCAATATTGGGACCGGTGATGACTGCGACTTCTTCGGTGGCGGTGCTGAGCCACATCGCTAAGGGCACGATCGCAATCGCCGATACCGCAAACACAATCAGGGGACTCATCTCGGCTTTTTCCGCCCAGATCGCGACCGGAATGAACAGCAGCAACCCAAATGAAATCAGATTAGTCAGCGTGAGGGGAAAGTTCGATTGAGTCGCAGTAGACACAGGCACACCAGTCCCAGAATGTTGATTAGATCGCGAATTGCGTCAGAGCCATCGCTCACGCCCCTTAAGATAAAGCAATTTTGCGACTTTGCCGGGGGGGCTCTAGCTTGAGCAGAAGGTCGCAATTCATCGTCGCATCTTGCGGCTGAATTGTGAGGTCGAGGCCCCACCCAACAGTCAGCAAAGCACCTCTGCATGAATGGCGCAGCACATTGATACTTGCTGAGTCTCCGGGAAATCGCTGAGCTAGAGCGTAAACTTTGTCACTATCGGCGATCGTCAACGGAATTTTTTCTCAAAATTGCCCAGAGATTGTACTGATCTTTACCGCCGACTTGGAATAAGTGATTAGTCATCTCCTTGATCTACTCATTTAGGCAAGCACCATGCATACTTGGGCCCTCTTTTCGTGCAGCAGCCTAGTCACACTGACTGCCTACAACCTGGCTCAACTTCCCAAAGTGGCGAAAGCGGGCCCTGAACCAGAGCCCGATGCGGGTAGCGAGTTAACCGACGGCAGTAAGTTTTCGCTGGCCGCTCTCAGTCAAGAATTTCCTCAAGATCAGCCGGTGATCGCGCCACCGGCCTTGCCGAATCAGCCGCAGATGTCCAAGCTTGATGAGCTGTCCGGTTACAATCCAGCCCTCTACGACCCGGCCAAATATCCGGTAGAAGAGGTTGACCTGCTGGGCCTGTTCCCGCAGTCTGAGGCCGCCCTGGCGCTTGCTGACAAAACTGTTAACTATCGAGCCGAGACCATTCAACCGTTGCCCAGCGCCATTCCGACGCCACCGGCATCACCCCAGCCGGTACGCAGTCCCGTAGCCACCGGCGTAACGACCTCACCAGCCGCGATCGCCACCCCTCAGCCCGAAGCGCCCACCGCATCACCGACGTTTACCCAGTCGGCGCCCAATGCCCAGGCCTTAGCCTCACCCGCCCCTCAATCCGAGCGATCAGCGCCGAACCCAACGGCGACAACGACGGCGACAACGACCCAGCCCATTGCGCCACCGGTGGCTCAGCCGGCGGCCAGAACCGACAAGCTCGCCTATGAGGACTTGTTTGCGACCCTGCCCAAGCCCACCGAGTCGCCGTCGATCACAAATCTGCCGCCCCTCACCGCGATCGCCATGGCCGATCAGCAGTGGAGCGAACTGCCGGAATTGGCGGCAACCTCGCCTGACTCGCCCTTTTCGATGGCGGGGGTGATCGCTCGGCGGCAAATGATTGAGCACTATTGCGAACGCGCCCGCACCGAAGTCAAGTCGGACAGCAAGCTCGCCGTCTGCGACGGTGAGACCAACGAATTGGCACAGAGAATTCCTGAAGCCGCCACGGCGGGCACGCCAATCCCCGGTAACGTCGAGTCACCGACGCGTAACAGTCCGGCAATCGGCGTTTTGTGATTGGGAAACTGACCTTGCTCAGCGGCGATCGCCGGGCCATAGGTGCCCTGAAACCGGCGGAGAAAGCGCTGATGCGTCAGCGGTGTGCCAATTAGCTCGACCTCTACCCGCTCACGAATATCAGGAATCACCTTTTGCAGGGCTCGATAAAGCGTTGCCGCACGCTCCTGCTTGCGCTGGCGATACTGCCCATCGCGCTGCCAGCCCGCCCAAGGTTCCAACGTATAGGCGTGAATGACCTGCTTGCCGGTGGGTGCCAGGGTCGGATCAAGCACCGAGGGAATCGAAATCATACAGGTGTTGCCTGGGGCCGTCAGGTCGCGATCGCGACTGTGAACGACAACATGATGCACTGTTAAATCGTCTAAGCCCGCCCCGTCGATGCCCAAATGCAGGTGCATAAAGCTGTTGACGGCGGGCGTGGCTAAAGCAGTTTGCCGCCACTCGGCAGGCACATCGTCGGGGGCGAGCAGCTGGGTGTAGGTATCCCACAGGGTGGCATTAGAGATGACAACTGGCGCGCGAATGATATCGCCCTGGCGCAGCTGCACGCCAGTCGCGCGTCCCTGCTCCACCAGCACGCGTTCGACATGAGTGCCTAACCGCAACTCACCGCCCCACTTTTGCAGCCCTCGCACCAAAGCCTTGACCAGCGCTTCACTGCCGCCCAGAGGATAGTCCACCGGCGTGGTTTCCCGCTCGCCAAACACAAAGGCGACTTCGGGGGCGATCGTGCCCTGGGCCTTTAAGCCGGACAGCAAAAAGCATTCCAAATCCACCAGTTGACGCACCCACGGATCTTGCACCGTGCGATCCAAAATCTGGCCCACTGACTGCTGCACTGAGCCCAGCTGCGGCAGCAATCCCAGCAATGCCCCCGGATAGCGCAAGAGGAAAGGAACAACCCCGAAGTCGGGACGTAAGCCCAGGCTGGGAATTTGTTTCAGCGGTTTGTATAACGCCAACAGCTGGCGAACAAACACGGCCAGCTCCGCCGCGCCTGGCGGGGTAAAGCGGGCCACCTCACGCTGATAGTCAGCCAGTTGGCGATAAACCGGCAGTGTCCCCTCCGGGAGATGATAGTAGCCGAGCGGCTCGTAAGCGATCGCCGTTACCGACTCGCCCAGCACGTCAAGCACCTGCCTTAAAGGATTGCGAGAATCCGCTGCCCCTAGCCCAGAAAAAAACGATGGCCCCGAGTCGAACGTGTACCCCTGCCGGGTAAATCCGTGGGCCGCTCCCCCGGCAATCGTATGACTTTCACAAACGATCACCGTTTTGCCATAACGGGCGAGCAGAGCACCGGCAACTAAGCCCCCCAAGCCGCTGCCAATGATCACCACATCGGCGGTTGCTGCTGGGGTCATCGAGTTTTTCCTAAATTGGCGAAATAGCCATCAATCATCGCGAGGCAGTGCTGTACGTTAGCCTCTTCGACAGCATCAATGCTCTGCAGATAAACCACCCGGTTCGATACCGATCGCTCAACTTCGCGCATCTCTTGCTGCAGTGCCGCGATGCGACTCGCCATGGGCGGCTGGTGCACCAGTGCCGCAATTTCTTGCTGTAGTGCCGTTTGTTCTCTTTGCTGCAGCTGTTTTGCCACCTCAATTTGAGCGGCCACCCCGCCTGCTTTCACCACGCAATAGATCTCCATTAACCGCACATAGGCCGACGACATCTCCACGCGGGCCTCAGGATCCAGCAGCTGCTCAATCAGGTCAGGGGTCAGCGATCGTGAGATATCAAGAGTCATATAGGGTGTGAATTAGCACGGGGGCACATTACCTGTTTTACCGATCTTAGTGCGAACCGCAGCATCCAGAAATCGGGAATCAGACGTAGACAGCAGTGTTCGAAAACCGAGTCCGCACCTAGAGCAAAGTATTCGCACCTAACTGCTAGAAGCGACGTCAATCTGAACTTGGCAGTTTAAGCCCTGAATCCAACAAAAGAATGACCGAATATGTCGGGGTAGATAGACTTAGAAGAAGTCACAAATTTGTTCATTTTCAGTCGACGCTTTTCGTGATGCGGTATCCACAATTCGATAAAGAGAAACCAGAATCTCAAGCATCTCTTCGACAGCATCGGGGTCACCGATTTTTGAGCCTTCGGAGAAATGCTCACTGGATATGGCTATTACTCGTTTTTGGATGGTACGGCATGCACAGCAACTTGGCGGTTCCGACTGAACCTCAGGGTGAGATTACCGTCGCACGTTTAGTTCAGCTCGTAGTTGGGGCTATTCCCTGGGCAGCTGCTTGGGCAGCTGCTTGGGCGGCATCCTGGATTTGGGTCTGGCCTATCGCTGTCATTGCCACAACTGCGATCTCTCTGGTTTTGGGTGTGCTTGCCACCGCAGTTGTAGTTCTGGCTGATACCCCGCCGGATGTTATGCACTCAAGTGTAAAAGCTTTGGTGAGCATTATTGCGATTTGGACTGTAGTGATGAATGTTTTAGGGGCAGGAGCGGCAATGAGCCTGAAGACAAATTTTCGGCCCAACCGTGCGTTTCAAATTTTGCTGGGTACAGCTTCGGCTGGTTTAGGAGCAGGCTTAATCTTGGGGCTGATGAGGTATTGGCTAGCCAAATCAATTTAACGGTTTGTGAGCACTAATACTGAATGACGGCTTGATCAACCCTGATCGTGGCACGGTTTCAATGTTTTCCCAAACTTGAGGAATGCAGTCCCTTTTGCCGCACTGATTCCGCACCCCAATGGGTTCGGTATCCCCCCCTACAGAGATTTAGGCACAACCCGCACACTGTATATAGCTGTTAAGCCGGAGCAAAATCTATGGGAAAGGTCGTAGGTATCGACTTAGGAACCACCAACTCAGTTGTCGCTGTGATGGAAGGGGGCAAACCCACCGTCATCGCCAACGCTGAAGGGTTCCGTACCACCCCATCTGTGGTTTCTTATGCCAAGAATGGCGATCGCCTCGTTGGGCAAATCGCCAAGCGCGGCGCCGTGATGAACCCAGAAAACACCTTTTATTCTGTCAAGCGTTTTATTGGTCGTCGCTTCGATGAGGTCGGCACCGAATCGACTGAAGTTGCCTACAAAGTTTTGAACGTGGGCAACAATCTGAAAATCGATTCTCCCCAGGCGGGCAAACAGTTTGCCCCTGAGGAAATTTCTGCTCAAGTCCTGCGCAAACTGGCTGACGATGCCAGCAAGTATCTGGGCGAAACCGTTACCCAAGCAGTGATTACGGTTCCGGCCTATTTCAACGACTCACAGCGTCAGGCCACCAAAGATGCGGGCAAAATTGCTGGTCTCGAAGTGCTGCGCATCATCAACGAGCCGACGGCGGCTTCACTGGCCTACGGGTTAGACAAGAAGAGTAACGAAACCATCCTCGTTTTTGACTTAGGTGGCGGTACCTTTGACGTCTCGATCTTAGAAGTTGGCGATGGGGTCTTTGAGGTGTTAGCGACCTCAGGCGACACTCACCTCGGGGGCGACGACTTTGACAAAAAGATCGTCGATTACCTGGCAGGCGAATTTCAGCGCAACGAAGGCATCGATCTGCGGAAAGACAAGCAAGCCCTACAGCGTCTCACAGAAGCCGCTGAGAAAGCCAAAATCGAGCTGTCTAGCACCAGTCAGTCAGAAATCAATCTGCCTTTCATTACCGCCACTCAAGATGGCCCTAAGCACTTAGAGACCGTCTTGACACGAGCCAAGTTTGAAGAGCTGGTATCTGACCTGATCGATCGCTGCCGGATTCCAGTTGAGCAAGCGCTTAAAGATTCCAAGCTCAACCGCGAAAATATTGACGAAGTCGTCTTGGTCGGCGGCTCAACCCGCATTCCTGCCGTGCAAGAAGTCGTCAAAAAGATTTTGGGCAAAGCCCCTAATCAAACCGTTAACCCCGACGAAGTGGTCGCCATTGGTGCCGCCATTCAAGGGGGCGTTTTAGCCGGTGAAGTTAAAGACATCTTGCTGCTAGACGTCACGCCTCTGTCTTTGGGCGTTGAAACGTTGGGCGGGGTCATGACCAAACTCATCCCTCGTAATACCACCGTGCCGACCAAGAAGTCTGAAACCTTCTCGACGGCAGTGGATGGCCAGACGAATGTAGAAATTCACGTGCTGCAGGGCGAGCGTGAAATGTCTGGTGACAACAAGAGCCTGGGGACTTTCCGGTTGGATGGGATTCCGCCAGCGCCTCGGGGTGTCCCTCAGATTGAAGTCATCTTTGACATCGATGCCAACGGCATCTTGAGCGTGACCGCGAAAGATAAAGGCACCGGCAAAGAGCAGTCCATCAGCATTACCGGCGCTTCCACGCTGGATGACACCGAAGTGGATCGCATGGTCAAAGATGCTGAAGTCAACGCAGCCGCTGACCAAGAGCGTCGCGAGAAAGTCGAGGTCAAAAACCAGGCTGATACGCTCTCTTATCAAGCGGAAAAGCAAGTCGAAGAGTTGGGCGACAAGGTGCCCGCTGACGACAAGACCAAGATCGACCAGCAGATCAAGGACCTGAAGGAAGCCGTCGCCTCTGAGGACTACGACAAAATGAAGTCTCTCACCACTGAGTTACAGCAAGCGCTGTACAGCATCAGTGCCAACCTCTATCAGCAAGCTGGTGGCCCCGAGGCCGCCGCTGGCGGAGCCGCTCCCGAAGGAGATGCCGGTGACAGTGCTGATGGTGGCGAAGATGTCATCGACGCTGAGTTTACTGAGCCTGAGAACAAATAGTCTCACGGGGCAGAGCGGTCATCACTTTCGGCCGCTCTGCTGCGATCTCAGTCTATAAGCTTGCTCCGGCTAGCAAGGAAAAACGGATGGCGATCGCCATCCGCTTTTTTTTGCCTGGAGGACATTCCAACCGAGAGCGCGTGAAACTGGACCAAACCTGAGCGGGTGACAAAGGGACTTGAGGCCCTAGTGGACAAAGCTTTGAGAAAATGTCAGGCAAAAAATAGGGAAGCTTCTAGGCCTCCCCAAACAAAATTATGTTGCCTGCATCCTACCAAACGACGCTCCGCGCTCACCTGAGCAAAATCCAGTATCTTAGCAACTGCTGTTGCTATGGTTACAAGTTCATCGTCAAGTCAAGCTCTCGACTCTCGCTCGTGTGTTTCCCCAACCGATTCACTACCAGAGTCGGAAACGCCACTTACAACGCTTTTTGGTGTTGCCGCAATTGAGTGTCAAACTGCGAGCGATCGAAACCCATTTTAAGCAGTATGAAAATCTGCCTATGCCCGTCGTCACCGATACACAGGTGACCATCGAGCTGTATCCCGACCAGCGCTACTTTCAGGCCCAGGGGCAGTACACCCTAGAACATCGCACCGATCAGCCCATCCGCGAAATTCACCTGCTCACCTTCATCAATCTGCAGCTCGGCGAGGTGGTTTATCCTGGGGCGACCCTGCGCGCAGCCCACCCGGAGTGGGGCTACTACATTTATGATCTGGCGACGCCGTTGATGCCTGGCGAGCAGCAGGCGCTACAGTGTCAGATCGCTACCGCACCGGCGCGGGGCTTTCGCAATCAGGTCGATAGCGATGACGTGTACCTGATCTACCCCTAATGATGTCGTCCACAACGGTACTAATCTGTACAGTCCCTTTATGCTGCCGTTTGTTGGCTACACCAAAATGGTGGAGCACAAGCAGGCTTGGCTGCGGGCCAACCTGGGATTGCCGCCCCTAGCCGATCGCATGCACACACACACGACTTGGTAACTTACGAGCAGAGGAAATTAACTGTCGGCGATCGGGAATTTCAAGCTGGCATGAGCACCTCCATGATTTGTGTGATTGACCTTAGGCGAGCAGGCCCGGCGTCATCTCTTGGAGTTGCTGCAAGGCTCCTCGACCCAAGGTATAGAGCCGTTGGCCGATGGTTTGCTCGTGTTTTTGAGCAAAGTCAAATCGTTCTGATGATTGCCCGGAGCCCGGCGTAGCTTGGAGTAACGACTGCGCCACGCAACTCAGACAGAAGTGGCGTTTAACCGCTTCCTCCTTGTGCAGCTGAGCCGCCTCAAAGCCCACTACCGGCTTGGCAAACTCATGAAAGGTTTCAATCGGCCAACGATCACTCCAAGTTGCAAAACAGCGACTACGGTTCCAATGCCGCGCATCGGTCAACAGAAATCGCGGGGTATCTCTCAGGTCGGCGGTTTCATGGACAATCACCAGCCGTTTCGAGCCCTATTTTTTTAGCTGCACAGTTTTAGTGAAGGCCCCAATTGCCCGTTGCTGACCATTGCGGCCGGTGACAAGTTTGGGGCGAAAGCTCTCGGGATGTTCCCGACGCAACGTCTGAGCCACCCCATCAACGCGCTGCCATGACCCTTGCCAGAGAATCAAGCGAGAACTTTCAATCTCACTCACCCAGTGTTTGCCCGAAGCTTCAATCAATGCCGTCAAAGGCCTCGAGAGCACGCCACAATCGAAGGCATAATCCGCTTGGGGAAACTCGCCCTCGGCTTCCAACTGGCGCACAAGATCGACGGCCATCTCGGTGCGTTTGCGGTAAGCCAGGCGGTTCTTCTGATAGTGCAGCAGTGCTTCCAGCTGCTGATGCACTTGCGCCATCTGCTCGTAATTCTCTTGAGCGGTCATTGCTAGATACGCCAACTCTTCCCTTTGGTAGTTCGGAAACTACACTTCAACCGCCAACCCATCCACTCGATGGGGGTTGGCAACCGCTGCGGTGACCACTGTTTGATACCGACTCCAGCAGCGGTTGACGTAATCATACGCGGCTTTCGCGCCGTAGATTTTCTCGCTATGGGGATGATGGGCGCAGGTCCAATCCAGGCTTAAGACCGCTCGCCCTCGACCTGGATGCGCGGGACCACCACCTGGCGATGCCGTTGCATCAAAGCCTCACAATCCCAGCCTGCCGACTCAACTACGGCCGCGGGCATCGCCCGACGACCGACCGTCTCGCGCGCGGGCCACACCCATTGGGCATAAATCCCTTGCAGTGTTTGATTCGGGCTTAACAACAGACCCGTGAGATAACAGCTCACTTGAGCAAAGCCTGCGGTGCGACAGAATACCGCACGATAGGGTTGCAAGTTCTGTGCCAGTGTTTGAGGAATCTTGACCAATGGGAGCATTGAAGCTTCTCCACATCCTGCTCATGCTAATTGTTTAGCACGTCAAACCACAGATCTTTTGCTTTCGTCAGAACATTCCAAGTCGTTTCTAAAACTACCCTTCCAGTTTCTCTGCCCTCTTGCCCGCACTGCTCCCTCGACATCGGTAATGGCTGGCGAAATAACGCCGTAATCTACGAGTGCTGCCGCGCTTGACGCCAGGTTTTAAAGGCCAGATAGCCGTGCAAGATCCACTGCTCCCAGCGGGGGCGATGCTTGCGGTAGTAATAGCGCTGGCTGCGGCGATATTCCGCCGCCATTGGGCCTGCGGCTTGCGCGACTGAGTAGCCGCCGATATGAATCACTGTCGCGGTAGGGGCGTAGAGAATTTTGTAGCCCAGTGCTCTGACCCGCTGACACAGGTCTGATTCCTCAAAATACATAAAAAAAGCTTCGTCAAACCCGCCTACCTGCTCAAACAGCGATCGCCGCATCAGCATCGCTGCGCCCACGACAATATCCACAAACTGATCGTGGTCATACTGGGCCGCGAGGGCAGGCCGATTGGCGGGAATACGATATTTTTTGACCTGTCTCAGGGTGCGCCATTCTCCCCACAGGCCGATCTCATGGGCGATCGAAAGTTGAAAACTGCCGTCGGGATTCAGCAACCTTGGCCCGACTATCCCGATTTGAGCATCTGACGTGAGTTGGGCCAGCAACGTCGGCAGCATGTTCCCAGTCACAAGCGTATCGGAATTGAGCAATAGCAGATATTCGCCTTGGGCCTGCCGCGCGCCCACGTTATTGGCCGTGCCAAAGCCGCCATTTTTTGCCTGCCGCAGTAGGTTGACCTGGGGAAACTTCTGGGCAATTAGCTCAGGACTGCCATCTTGAGAGTCGTTATCCACCACGATGACTTCGATCGCCGTCGGGGATAGGTAGCAAAAAATTGAGGTAAGACAGTCAACAATGACCCCTAAGCCGTTGTAATTGACAATGATGATCGAGACTTGAGGCTGACTCATGGGGTGCGCGAGTTCGTGAAAACCTGGCAGCAAGTACGTTTGACCCTTTGCAGATCAAAAATGAACTTGTTGAGCCACAGCCTTAGCGTAATGCCTTGGGAGCCGTAGCCCGTGCGGTAGCTGTGCCAGCCCAGTTGAAGAATCGCCGCGCCAAAGTCGAGGCGTTGTTCTGCAAACGGGTTGAGCCGTTGGGCGGCGGCAGGCGGATAAAACCGTTGAAAAAAGGCGGTGCTCAAGTCACGGTGAATGCGATAGCTTTTGAGGGTCAACCGGCCTTTTTTGGCGAGCCACAGCACCAGCTCTTTGCGAATGGTGCCCGCATACTGTTCGGCCCCAATGACGTTGCGGCCATGCTGCCGATATTGCATCAAGGGCTCGCGGAGGTGCACGATCGTGCCCTGCTGAGCGGCGACCAGCGCCATCCAGTGATCGTGATACCAGTGACCCGTCTGCCCCTGCGAAGGAAAGGGCAAGATGTGAGCAAGGAGCGATCGCCGCAGCAGCATCGTGCAGCCAGTTACCGTATTGCGCAGCAGCAGCAGTTCGGGCGTCAACTGCTCGGGCTGGCGTTTTTCGTACTGCCAGACGGAATCATGGAGTGGGTTGCCATCCGTATCAATCAGCCCCAAATCGGAATGGACAAGTAACGCATCGTGGGCCTCGATCGCCGCCAGCAGCTTGCTGAGTTTGTTGGCATGCCAAACATCGTCCTGATCGGCAAAGGCCAGATGGGTAATCGTCGGGTCTGAGCGAAAATATTGCACTCCGTATTCAAAGTTGTGATACGAGCCCAGGTTGTGCGGTTGGCCGTGGTAGATAAAGCGCGGATCGTCGGCAATCACGGCGGCGATGTACTGCCTAATCTCAGGCGTAGAGCCATCATCGGTCACCAGACACACCCAATCAGCAAAGTCCTGATGCTTAATGGAATCAACCTGAGCGGCAAAGTGGACGCGATCGCAGTTATAGGTCGCTAACACAATCCCCACGCGGAAGAGGTGAGGGTTGGGAGCGCTAGGAGCTGTTGTCAGTTGACGGCTCAATGTCTGTACCTCAAAGGTTTCAGCCCCTAGCTGGGTTTGTGGAGTGGGCGCGGTAATATTCGTCCCATAAAATTTTGGTGATTAGCTGCTGACGCGCCCTAGACATCGGGAGGCGTTCACTTTGAGGTTAATAGTGGGTGCCGGTCTTGCGATGGTGCACCGCTGTTTTAGCATCGGGCAGCAAGACTTCGCCCTCGCTGATGGTGGCATAGACAATCCAGTGGTCACCACATTCCATCCGATTAGCCACTTCACACTCTAAATAGGCGATCGCATCCTGCAAGACAGGGCAGCCATTTTCACCCGGCTTCGTTTCGACCCCCTCAAAGCGATCTTCCCCTGGCCCAAAGGGCTTGAGGAAATGCTTCATCGGCCCGAGATGCTGCCCCTCGGGCAAAATGTTGAGGACAAAGTCACTGCCCGGATAGAGCAGTGACTCAATCGCGCGGTCTTTGGCGACGGCCACGGTAAAGCCGGGCGGTGCAAACGTGGCCTGCGACACCCACGACGCCAGCATGGCGCTACTGGCATCGCCCTTGCGCGTGGTGACAACACAGAGCGAGCCGACGATCCGACCCACGGCCTGTTCTACCGAGGTCGCAGGGGTGCGCGGGGCTTTGGCCCGTTTGACCTTTTTCAAGGCTTGGGCGTAGTCAGTGCCGACTTCTTCGCAGTATTGCAGCGTTGACTCAGTCGGTTTGAACTTGACTCGAATCGGATCAAAAGCCAGGCTGTAGCCGCCATCTTTAAGCTTATTTTCTAGCAGGTCGATCGCTTCACCGCTCCAGCCAAACGAGCCAAAGACCCCGGCCAGCTGAGTTTTAGAGGCCGTCGAGAGAATAATGCCCAACGCCGTCTGAATCTGCGTTGGCGCATGGCCGCCCAACGTCGGTGAGCCAATCAAAAAGCCTGCCGATTTTTCAATCGCTGCCTTGATGTCGTCAGGGTCGGCCTGCTCGGCGTTGATCGATTCGACTGCGACCCCAGCTTTGGTAATCCCCCGTGCCAGGGTTTGCGCGATCGTGGCGGTGTTGCCATAGGCCGAGGCATACACCAGCGCGACTGACAGGGCTTTGCCCTTTTGCTGCTGGCTCCAATCTTGATAAGCCTGCAGCAGCTCATGGGTGTGATAGCGCACCACCGGCCCATGCACGGGGGCAAACATGCGGATATTCAGGCCCCTGAGTTTTTCTAAGGCGACGCCAACCTGTCGACTGTTGGGGGCCATCAAACAGTCAAAATAGTAGCGCCGATCTTCTAACAGGGCAGACCAGTTCAGGTCATACACGGCGTTGTCGCAGCGATGCAGACCCAAAAATTTGTTGCTAAAGAGCACCTGCGTATACTCGTCATAGGTCCACAGCCCTTCGGGCCAGCGCGGGGTGGGGACGGGCAAAAAGCGCAAGCGATGCCCCTGCCCCAAGTCAATTTCCGCTTCTCCCCCTTTAACGACCTGAATTTTGGGCGACGCGCCTTCCAGCAGGTCTTCTAACGCTTTGGCCGCCGGGTTTGAGCACACCAGGGTGACGTCTGGTGCTTTATCGAGCAGAACTTTGAGCGTCGCGACCCGGTTTGGATTGATGTGCCCCAGCACGATGTAATCCAACGCGGCCGGATCAATCTGCTGCGCCAGCGTGGTGATGAAGCGATCGGTAAACGACTGGCCGGGAAAGTCCAGCAGTGCCGTGCGATCGCCCCGAATCAGATAGCTGTTAGAGGTGGTACCCCGCTCCAGAGCGTACTCAATCTCAAAGCGCAGACGTTCCCAACTGCGCGATCGCATTACTTCGGTGTCGGCCGCGATTGTCAGAGTTTGCACATCACGCGATTGAGGAGTCATGGTCTTAAAGGGTTCCAGTGTCAAAAGATGAGCGGGAGCAGGCTGTTTCCATCATAGGGTTTGAGGAGGGCAGTCTGTAGACGCTCGTTGGGCAACCATCAGTTGATCAGAGCTGGTGCCAGCCGATCGGACAGACCATCCTGGCAAACCGGCGGCGATCACGCCCCTGCCCTCGGCCCCAGCGGCGGCAGCGGCCTGCGATCAGAGATTACTCACAATCGCGACTGGCGATCGTGCCGTCGGGCATCACCGTGTCACAAAATAACGCCATGCTCCGATTCACCCCCCGTAAGTTGGCGTCCTTTAGATTAGCCCCTTTTAAGTTGGCCGTTCCTAGCTTGGCCGATACCAATACCGCCCCTTCGAGATTGGCCCCAGACAAATCGGCATCCAATAAGTTCGCTTGAGACAACTCCGCTTTGGTCAGGTCAGCCCCCGAAAAGTTGGCTTTGGATAGCTGCGCTCCATTGAGGTTAGCCCCGTGCAGCGTGGCTCCACTCAGATTAATGCCATCCATAAACGCCAAAATCAAGTTGGCATTGCTCAGATCAGCCCCGCTGAGGTTGGCATCGGTGAGGGTAGCAATCTTGAGGTTTGAGCCTCGCAGGTCACGTCCACTTAAATCAGCCTCATCGAGAATGCAGACCGGACATTCTTTGGTGTCTAGCAGCAAATCCACATCTGACTGAATCGCGGCCCAACTCGGTTGAGACAACCCTAACCACAACAGCACGGTGAGACAGGGGACAAGGAAGAAGTGTTTCATGCCAACTTTTACTGGATTGCAATAACGATTACATTGTCCCACCCAGACGAAACATCTGATACAGTTCTGCCGGATATTGGCCAACCCCTCGGGTCAGGGCGCGTTTTTTGCCCTCATTTAATGCCTCGTGAACGAACAGAATTCACCTGATCGCACTTGCGGGATGAGGGCGATCGCAACGACTAAAACAGTCTTCGATGAATAACTTACCCCCTGCCCATAGCCGTCAAGGGAATTCTCTGCCTCGTGAACTTTTTGTCGATCAGTGCGTCAATGCCTTTTATCCTCGTCTCAGTCTTGGACAGGATTTACGCAGTTGCATCGCGCCTGAGCACCCCGGCCGCCAAGTTTGGGGGAGGTCAGATACCAAGTCCCCTAAATGTAGGAGGCTCAAGGGGCCGATACGTAAGTCTTAGATTGGACTGATCGCTGGATTCTGCAACCGAATTTCGAATATTTTTGGGAGGCTACCGATGTTCCTTAAAACGATGAGTTTTGTACCCTTACTGCTGGCACCCCTGATGCCTCTGGCCGTACCGACGATCGCCGCGGCCCAGCGCACGGCCCAGGCCCGATCAGCCGTCCAGATTCCAGTAGTAACTCAGTCTGATGAAACACTCTATTTCAACCCCGACACGACCTATTCACTACCGCTAGTAGTGGAATCAGCAGTGGACATCAATGGTCGTAATTTGCCGGCGGGCACGGTCATTCAAGGTCGGCTAGAACCGGTGGAAGGGGGCTTGCGCTACGTGGCCACGGGCATCGAAGCGGGGGGCCTGACGGAGCCCCTGGCGGCGACCTCCGTGGTGCTCACAGATATTAAAGACCCGCGCGAAAGCTCTGCTGGGTCAATTGCCGGCGATGCGGCCATTGGTGCGGCTGGCGGTGCGGTCATTGGCGCCGTGCTCGGCGATGGGATCAGCCTGCTAGAAATTCTCGGCGGGGCCGCTACCGGCGTCGTTGTGGGGAACGTCACGGCCCAGCGGGTGGTCATACTTGAACCCAATGAACCGGTGATCTTACAGACCCAATAGCGGCTCGAAAAGGGTGCGTAAACATCCGCACAAGGCAGTTTCGGCTAGCGGGAGGATTGCCGCTGGCGCAGATAAATGGGCACCACTGACAACAGCCCGAGAAAGCCGACAGCGAGGGTTAAGGGCCAGAGCCCTTGACCCCGAATGGCATCCAGACCGGCCAGGCCGATCCAAGTGTAGGCGACAGTGCCGGGGGCGATGCCGACCAGCGTGCCCACCGAATAGGCACCCACGGGCACCGATGTCAGGCCAAACAAAAAGTTGACTAGATTAAAGGGCGACAGTGGCGCAAACCGCACCGCCAACACACAGTTAAAGGAATGGGTATCCATCACCTTGTCGAGGTTACGGTAGACCGGATGCTTAGCAAACCGACCGCGAAACCAATCATGTAGCAAATATCGCGCCACCCCAAAAGCCGCGATCGCCCCGCCGGTAGCCCCCATGAGTGACCACAGTGACCCCCACCACAGCCCAAATTTAGCACCACCCACTAACACCAAAAACGTGCCTGGAATGCCCACCATCGTGGCCAAGATGTGAGCCGTCAAGAAGACCGGCACCGTCCAAGGGCCAAGATTACACAGCGCTGTCAGTAGCGCTTGAGGATTGAACAGAAGTGAAAGATGACGGGAAAAGACAATCAGAGTTAAGGCCAGCAACACTAACAGCCAAAAATAACCCTTGCGAAACACTGAACTCATGGCTGAATAACGGATTTAAAGAATAGGTTGCTGGTGCGACACACATCTGAACCGGAGGCTCATGCTGCAGTTAGGGCAGCGGGTCACTCAGCCCTAAACCGCTGTGGATGATGCGTCGAGGATATGACTAAGGGCTAGTCTAGCAAAGCCTATACGGCGTCATCACCGCCAGAGAATTGAGTGCTCTCTAGAATCAGCCCCGACCATCAGAGCAAATCTGCCGTTGTCGATCACAACAGCGGCCAAGTTCCGAGACCAGTATTGTGGCAGGTTCTCCGTGCGTCCGCACTTGTTCTGCACCAGTCGCTTCAGCCGCCTCCCCGAGGGCACGTCAGAAAAAAATTAGTAGGGCTTGGTAGAAGTCTCTCTATTCCTTAGGACTGTCACCCATCTCGAACCCTGAATCGTGAACCCCGATCATCGCGAACAGTGGGTATATTTGCACCGCACTCTCCTAGATGCCGCCATGTTAACGCTGTTTTACAGCAGCATTTTTCGGTTTAGGAATCGCTCAAACTCCTGAATTGGCAGCGGTCTAGAAAAGAGCCATCCCTGTCCATACTTGACGCCATGGTTGAGGAGAAACAGGCGTTGTCCCTCCGTCTCAATTCCCTCAGCCACTATGGTAAGTTTTAACTTCGAACCGAGTTCGATAATACTTTCTAAAATAGTCACAATCTGTGGATCTTGGTCGATCGCCGCCACATAAAACTGATCGATTTTTAGAATGTCGATATTGAGCTGATGAAGATAACTCAAATTAGAATAGCCTTGGCCAAAATCATCGAGAGCAACGCGACTGCCCAGAGCGCGTAGACGAGCGAGGATATCAGTGGTGGTCGTCCCTGGCCGAATGGCGGCAGCAGTTTCAGTAACTTCGAAAACAAAGCGATGAGGCGTACAGGCATCTGACGGTTGTAACGACTGTAGCCAAGTGATGACGGCATCGATATTGCCAGAATTTAGTTGACTAGGAGAAACGTTGATAGACGTGTAGAGTCCTGAAAATTGCTGATACAAGGACGCTTGTTCTTGAGCAACCTGCCTGATTACCCAAGCCCCAATCGCATGAATCAAGCCGGTCTTTTCGGCAATGGGAATAAACAAACTGGGTGGGAGAATACCTTGCTCTGGATGATACCAACGGAGAAGTGCTTCCGACCCAATACAATCTTCGGTTTGCAGATCAAGAATCGGTTGATAGTGCACCATTAATTCTTGCTGTTCTAAACCAATTGACAGCTCGCGATCTAATCCTTCAGATTGCTTTACCATCCGTGTGGTTAAAACAAATACAGCGTTTCTCACTCTGGCGAGGTACAGTAACAGCAATTTGTGAACCAGTG
>CALCCA010000093.1 GCA_937899725.1 uncultured Halomicronema sp. | reverse complement strand
AGCGTTTCTACCTTCTGTCTTCTGATTTCTGACTTTTCTCCGCCTTCTGCCTTTCGCTATATTTGGGGATTAGCCAAGACCGCACGCGCACGCGACGCTCCGGCACAGTCGCCGATCTCTAGCGCGATCGCTAAATGTTTTTGCGCATATTCAATAGCCCTTTCTGGCTCAGCCAAAATTGGTAAGCAACTGCCAAATTTCCTAAAGCCGTTCCCTGACTGAAGCGATCGCCGATATCCAAGGCAATCTTCAACGACTGCTGATGAAAGTTAATCGCCTCACTATATTGACCTAGCTCATGATGGGCAATCCCAAGTCCAATCAGTGCATTCATTGCAGCCACACAATCGTTCAGCCGCTGAGAAATCTGTAGATACCGCTGATGGCATTCAACGGCGTTGCGATAGTCTCCCATCGATTGATAGATGAGCCCCAGATTGCCTAATACTGTTCCTAAAGTGGAAACATCATTCAGGCGTTGCGCTAGGTGAAAAGCTTGCTGTGTGTAGTCTATAGCTTTGGGGTAATCCTGACTGAGGCAGTGAATTTCACCTAAATTGCAGAGGGCAGTTTTGCCCCCTTCAGTATCTTGAGTTTGCATTGCCAGAGCAAGACTTCGCTCATAGGCTAGGCGAGCCGCTTCATAGTTGCCGAGCGATCGGTGTACCAATCCCAAACCATTTAAGAAAATAGAGTCACACTGAGCATCAAGCCTGCCCAGCAGCTTGTTATAAAGCTCAATCTGCGCTTGGCAATAGCCCCAGGTATGAAGCTGATTGTGCAATTCGTCATTGGTTTCCGTATGAAGCCTAATCGTCAGAATTTGGCTAGCTCTGCGGAGATCCTCAACTGCATAGAGGTGCTGAAACGACTCCAATAACCCTCGCACCTGCTGCAAAGCACTCGCTTCTGATGGCACTTGATAGCGCGTTAGCCAGTTCAGGACGGCTTGATAGTGAGTACGCCGACGAGGAGGCTGAATTGAACGGATAGAGAGATTGAGCAAATCTAGTTCAGCCCTCAACGCATCCTGTGTGGGAAGTGGGGACTTAGAAAACATTTGTAACTGGTTCCACAGGGCTAGATAGGGTATATTCCTTAACCATAGCTGCGACCCTGCAGCTTAATTTCCCAAAAATTTGGTTGAGCGCTACTGACAAGTGTTGGCGCACTTGTCAGTAGCTGACCCCCAAGACTGATTACGGCAGTCTCGGAGGCTGAGTAGTATTTTACTTGTGGCCGCCTTGAACTGTATTGCGTCTGGGTTGGCCAGGTTTTTGGGATTCCTTGTCTATCGTTTTGGAGGAATCCCCTATGTTGTATTCGACGGCACCTGATTTCCCAGGTTGCTCAAAATCGGGTGTGCAAGTACCGGCAAGACTGTTGCATCCTGAGGCTTTATCGGGACGCGAAGCACTGCGGCACTTGATTATTGGCTCACCCCAAGGCGTGCAATCTACGATTAACCAACTGCATGTGCTCAACTATGCGGAGCAGGCCCAATGGAGCCAGCTCGTCAAAATCCCCGAAACCGGGATCTTGATTACGCACCAGCAGGGTGAAGTGCTGAGCTTTCTCCTACGGCATCGCCAATTGAGCTAATCCCATGAGTTAAAGTCCAGGGTTCCTGAGGAACCCTGGAACGCCCAGCACAGTTCATTCTGAAGTTAAACAGTTCGCAATCAAACCAATGACGGCCTTGCTCCCCTCGCCATCAGGCAAGTTGGCACAATTAGGCTTAGACCCAACCCGCATTCGCTCTATCAGGCCGAGATCGCGCCGTACCCGCTGCCAAGCCATCATCAACTGGCTCAGCCGCTACAAACCATCTACTGATGCGACTCACTTAGACCAAGTTCAAGGCTATATCGAAGCGTTTTATCTGCTCTGTGCGATCAATGAGTGGCAACAAGCGGTCACTTTGATTTTCACCCGGCTGAATACTCCCGCCGATGTGCAACTGCACTACCACCTCAAGCTGTGGGGCTACAGCCAAGAGCAGGCCCGCTTGTATGAGACTCTGATCGATCACGTCGAGCCGAAATGGAACAGTTTGTTTTGGCAATTTCTCGGCACCACTCATCAGGCTCAAGGCAATTACCCACAGGCAAAGCAATGCCTAGAGCGCAGTTTCAGCATTTTGCAAACAGTTGGCGATCGCGTTGATCAGGGTCGAGTGCTGAGCAATTTGGCTGAGGTCTATTACGCACTAGGTGACTACGACCAAGCCATTAAATACCAGGAAACCTGGCTAGCCATTGCCCGAGCCGCTGATCTCCGCGCGGGTGAAGGCATTGCCCTCGGCAGCCTTGGCAACATCTACGAATCGCAGGGCCACTATGCCAAAGCGCTGGATTGTCACCAACAGCATTTAACCATTGCCCGCGAAACTGGCGACCGAGAAATGGTCGGTTCGGCTCTGGGCAATGTGGGCAGTTGCTACCACTCCCTCGGCCAGTACGACCAAGCCCAAAATTATCACGGTCAACATTTAGAGCTGGCACAGCAAATCGGCAATCGCGCAGGTGAAAGTAGTGCCCTGGCGGGTCTGGGCAGCGCCTGCTATAGCTCTGGAGAATATGACTTGGCAGCCCAGTATTTTGAGCAGCAGCGCCAAATCGCCCACGATATTCACGACCGGCTGGCAGAGGCCAATGCCTTGGGCGGCTTAGGTAACGTTTGTTTCATGACAGGCCAGTATGACCGGGCGCTCACGTATCATCAGCGGCATTTAGCGATCGCCCAAAGCCTCGACCATCCGCAAAGTCTGCTCCATGCTCTGGGCAACCTGGGCAATGTTTATAGTGCTACCAGCCAGTACAGCCAAGCGGTTGAATGTTATGAACAACAACTGACCATGGCCCAGCAAATCGGCGATCAACTCGGTGCCAGCCTCGCCTATGGCAACTTGGGGGTGATTGCTCATGCTTTGGGTAACTACGAAGCGGCGCTATCAGCCTTGAACCAGCAGTTAGCGATCGTGCGCGAAATCGGCGACGCTTACCGCGAAGGTCAGACGCTCAGTAATTTGGGCAACACTCACGCTGCGATGGGCAATCCTCAGCAAGCGGTTCAGTACTATCAGCAGGCAATCCAGATTGCTCAAGATGTGGGAGATCGCCAAGGAGAGGCCAATGCCCTCGGCTACCTGGGGTCGCTTTATCATGCGCGAGGTCAGTTCAAAGTGGCGATTGAGCACCATCAGCACCACCTTGACCTTGCCAAATCTTTGGGCGATATCCCTGGAGCAGGCCGTGCCCTTCAGGGCATGGGCAATGCCTCGATGCAACTGGGCGACTATGACCGGGCACTGGCATGCCATTTTCAGACTCTAGAGCTGGTTCGCCAGAGGGGTGACGTAGCGGGCGAAGGTGCGGCTCTCGGGAGCATTGGCAGCGTGTATGACGCCCTCCATGACTATGACTGTGCCGCTGAGTACCATCGACAAGATCTGGCGATCGCCCGCCAAATCGGCGAAAAGCGCTCTGAAGAAGCGGCGCTGGTGAATCTCGCCAATGCCCACAGTGAATTGGGCGAGTACCTAATAGCGGTAGAGGGATATCAGCAGGCGTTGGCGATCACTCAGCAGATCGGCGATGTTTGGGGCGAAGGGCTGACCCTGATCAACCTGGGCGAAACCCTGACCAAATTAGAGCAGTATGCCCCCGCGATCGCCCACCTCGAAGCCGGATTAGAAATCATCCAAGCACAGGAAGCGAAGGGCTTAGAGGCATCTGCCTACAAGTATCTGGGGATGCTGTATCAGGCAATGGGCGATCGTGAGATGGCAGTGGATTACTTTGACCAGGCGATTGCAATTTCTGAGGAACTCGGGACGCCGCTGGCAGAACAGTGTCGGGAGCTGCGATCGGGCCTGGATGTTTGCTCCTAGCAAGTTTTATCAATTTCTATCGAATTAAAGCGCTTAGTGAGCAGTGAGGTACCTTGTAAGCACACAGTTGTAAAATCTTCTGAAACAGATGCGATCGCGGCAATTTGGTCAGCCTTCTCAACCAGCAGTCGGCAAATGGTTTCTCATCTCTCTGCTGATTGTGCTCGTCGTCGGAGTCATCTTCTTTGCGGTGTCTTTACCGCCAGCCTCTGGTCAATCGGGGACTGCTGATACCGAACTACTGACAAAGCAGATTGACTTCATCCTTAAGATGAACAGTGCTTTTCTGGCCTTCTTAGGAATTGTTGGCGCATTACTCACCTGGTTTTTCAAAAACAACCTAGAAGATGCAAAAAAGATTGCTGGGGATATAGTGAGAAGGGAGTTGGATGAGCGAATCAAAGCTTTAGTCCAAGACGAGTTTGACGATTGGGAACGAACCGTTCAGCCGGAAAGACTTGTTAGTAAAACTCGACTAAACTATTTCTTGCCCGATGATACACGAGAGCGCCAAGATATAAGCGAAGTAAGATTGCTGGAATTACGTGGATTTCGCAAGCCAATCAGTTTCTGCACCACGAAAGAAGGTTTAAGCTCTCTGCACGGATATGTAACCATCCTAGATCTACAAAATTGGCAAACCTCTTCTGGTTTATTTACTGAGCTTTCAGACAATCAACAGGAAGTAAAGTCTGCCGAAATGGTTCATGATTTGCTGAACAATATATTGCCAGAGACAGCAGTGCTGGTAGTTTATTTCCGTGGCCACATCAAAAACCTCAATCGGATTGAACCATCTTCTGAGAACCAGTACTTGTTGATTGCCAATAACCCAGTCACTCTAGTGGGACATGCAGCCAATGGAGCTTATGTTGCTTACAGCGATCGCGCCACCGGTCGATGAGTCAGGTACCTGTTCGTTGAATAGCACCGTTAGAGTATAGATAGTCGGCATTGCATGGAGGCGATCGCTATGACCACTACACCCAATCGCGTTCGCTGGACCACGGCTGACCTAGAACTCTTCCCAGAGAACGGCAAACGCTACGAAATTATTGACGGAGAACTCATCGTGACCCGTGCTCCCCGCTGGAGTCATCAACAAGTCACTGGCCGAATCTTCAATGCGCTGGACACTTGGTGCCAGTCAAGCGGTTTTGGCGAGGCTGCTATCAATCCCGGCGTCATTTTCACCGATGAAGACAACGTCATTCCTGATGTCGTGTGGGCCAGCACAGAGCGTTTAGACCTGCTGCTGGATGAGGCCGAGCACCTGACCGGAGCCCCGGAACTGGTGGTGGAAGTGTTGTCTCCCGGTGAAAAAAATGAACAGCGGGACAAGCAGCTCAAGCTCAAGCTCTATTCCCAGCAGGGCGTCCAGGAATATTGGATCGGTGATAAAAACTTGCGGCAGGTGCAGGTTTATCGCCGAGATAATGCAGTGCTGGTGTTAGCTATCACCCTCCAAGCAGACGACTCCTTAACCTCACCTCTGCTCCCTAATTTTGCTTGCCCCTTAAACCAAATCTTTGGCCAGCGTCGGTAAGCTTCAGCATGGCTTATATTCGTTCTTCTCTCTTCCTTCTTCGCTTTTGAGATTGCCGCCCATGGTCACCCTACAACTCCGACAGCTAGACGTGCCCCCCGGTCAACGACTCCTGCTGCATGATGTCAGCTGGGAGGAATTTGAAGCCATTTTAGAAGAACTCGGAGAGCATCGGGGTTCTCGCATTGCTTACAACAACGGTTTACTGGAAATCATGGCCCCACTGCCCGAACATGAATCGGATAAGGAGAACATTAGTGACTTGCTAAAAGCTTTTTTAGAAGAGCTAGATATCGAGTTTCTGACGTTGGGGTCAACTACGTTTAAGAATGCCGAGATGCTCAAAGGTATCGAACCTGACCAATGTTTTTACATTCAGCACGAAGCCGCTGTGCGGGGTAAGAAGCGCTTAGATTTAACGATTGATCCACCCCCTGATCTTGCTTTAGAAGTTGACATCACGTCCCGTACCCACCCAGAAACCTATGCTGCTTTGGGTGTACCGGAACTCTGGCGACGGGTTGGACAAACGATTCGTATTTATCAGCTTCAGAATGAGGAGTATATAGAAGTGGATGAAAGCCCTACTTTCCCAGGATGGCCACTACAAGCTGAAATTCCCAAGTACGTCGAGAAAAGTCGGGTTGAAGGTCGGAATCAGGCGATGCGATCGTTTCGGCAGTGGGTGAGAGCAAAGCTGTAAAAAACGAAGATAGCTACTGAATTTTAATCTCCTGGCATAGGCAGATGCACGTACTCGCCTTGGGTGCGATCCATCTCCATATATTTCACCTTAGGTATGACATGCCACGTCAAATTAGTTGCAGCTAGAATAGCCACATGGCTGGGGCCTGTCCAAAACAACGTCAGCTCTTGAGTACCATAGTCTCTGCGAAAGCGCATGACAGATGCAATAACATCAGCAACAAGCTGCATGGCCTGTTCAGATGTTTCTATGATCTCAGAGCCAATCCAGAAAAGCGGCAAATTAGCCACCGCCCGCTGAGCATCTTTTATATACAGCTCCTTAGTCTCTCCTGTGGAGCCGACCCCAATGGCAATTTGTGGTTGTGGTTCATTCAGTTGCTCAGCGATATCATTAACTGGCTGGGCACTGTTGGGGTTTCCGCCTTGGAGAAGGGCCACACGCTCTTGCCCCTGGTTTGTCACGACATTGCCAAATCGGTCATAGCTGTAAAGGTCAATGTTATTGGTTCTGTCAAAATACTGCCCAATTGCCCATGCCAGACTGGTCTGGGCATTGCTTAGCACCATTACCCGGCGAAAGTTGTTGCGCGACACGCCTAGGGCATGAGAGAGGGAAGTGGTCATTGTTTGAGCCATATTATCCCAATCTGCGCCAGTGATTAACTCCGCTGGTTTGCGTAAACCCAGGTTAGGGCGAAAGGTCAGCGTTGGGGCATTGAGTCGGGCAAGGTTATCAGGGATGGGGGGTAACCCTCGGCGCAGTCCATTTCCCCGCTGATCCAAAACAATTAGAATCTCTGACGAATTTTGAGGAATTGATCGCTGATACGCTGTCATTGCTATCTGTTCAGCCATCGCATCTTGTTCAGCAGTCGTTGGCTCCTGCTCGCAAACATAGCCCCTCTGATTAACCTTGCCTTCGTAGTCCAAAAAGCGGTTTCGGAGCAGATCGTGGTTCTTGACCAGTTTCCTTGGCTCGCTTAGATACACAGGTAGAATATGTTCATATCCGTCTTGCGCTTGCAGCGCCCACTCTAATTCGTTTTTGCACCAGCTAGAGTTCGCTGAGGCTTCAGAGAGAAAAATGGTTAGGGTTGCTTGCTGCTGGACGGCCTGCTTTAGAGCTGTGTCTAACGGCCCCATCTCTTTCAGCTCGTTTTTATCGAGCCAGGCTAGAACACCACGACGCCCAAGCCATTTGGCCACCGCTTCCACCAGTATACTATTGGCTGAGGAATGGGATAAGAATGTGGAAACAAAAGGAGGTCGAGTTTTCAGGGAAGTCATAATTTTCTACTGAATTCCTTTGACACGCTTGATGGAACCGTCATCCCTCAAGTCTTTGATGCGAACAGTAATTTCCTGACCCGTGTTAACTTTCAATTGGTTCTATGTCAGTACTCTAAGATTAGGGTCAAGCCGCGACAAGGCAATCGCCTCAGAACTGATGTGCTCTAAATCAGTCCTTTGCATCCAGGCAACAAGGTCTTTCACATCACTAAAAATACATCGTCTAGGAATTTATCTTTGGGGCAAACCTAGGAGCTTTTTGGAAGATCGGGAAAGTTACGATCTGGGCCAGTGGGTAGAGATGTCCCTACCGTCATGGTGATAGTCTGCATAGGAAAATTCTCCAAAGAGTATTCATTAGCGAGACTTGAGAATAGGTAAGCCGGTTTCGTTCCAGAGAGGAGGTAAAGCAACCTTAGGTCCGCCTGAGCTACCTGTTCGCTCATTTTCAACAAACCACTCAAAGGCTTTGCCTTCTGGATGAGGGGGTACGGCTCCACTTTGTCCTTTCTGCCTTGCCCTGGGATAGTGAATTGGCAGTTTATCTTCAAAGCCTTTAGCAGAGAGACAAAAAGCCTGAATCAAGGGGATTTTATTAAATGCTTCCCCATTACCATAGGCTTTCTCAAACACCTCTTGGAACTGGTTGATAGTTGTTTCTGCTGCTTTTGGATTTGAATTTGGTAGTGGAATTAGAGATTGGTAATACTGTTGCCAACCTTTTCCGTCACGCAGATCGGTTTGTTCCCAGTCGAGATCTAACCTGACACTGCCAAAACCAAAGGGTTTACCTCCACCCAGGCGATGATGGTGTTCTGGAGGTAAACTCAGTAACCAGAGGAGTGCGCCTAGCTCAACATGAGAGAGATTAGTCACATCAATATCAAAGCTGAAAGTAACCTTATCCTTAACCCACGCTTTGATTGACCGATTCTGGTCATCGCGCTGCTCACGATACTGTGGTTTATCTTTCTTGCGTATGGGCTTTTTAGGATCTGGCTTTTCCAGTATTTTGGGACGACGATATTCCTGGTGAAAGCCGTTTTGAGGCTGCTGGGTGCGATCGCTCAACGGATCACGCCAATAATTATCCGACACACCCCGATGATGGGCATAGACTTTGCGTCCCCGCAATCCCTGGGATGCTTGATAGCCAATTGCTTTACCCACGCCGTTGTCGAGTGGAGTTCCCTGCTGATCTTTAGCAATATAGAATCGTGTTTGTTGAGGTTTAGGTTGTCCCAAAATTGCCAGCGGCAACCCAGCCTCTCCCAGCGACTCTAATGGGTCATCATGCAAACACTGAACAGAGTTAATCCGCAAATTGCCTTTGTACGCTCCTTTCCCTTTCTGATTTACCCAGCCAAAGACGCGATCAGCAGGGGAAAGTTCACTTTTGTGACTCGCTGGTTTGAGGGAGGGATGCAGTAAATCTTCTGGCGCGGAGAAATACAGGCGACGCGATAGCATCACAGGAGAGAGCGCCTTAACATGGGCAGGGATAATGTCCTTAGGCAGATCCTCTAGTTTCCCTGTTAATTCCACATAACAGAGGGTGCCTTCGCCCAAAATTTCCATACCTGATTTGTAGACATGAGTAGACCAGCCTGTTTTCCCAGGCTCATTACCCAGATAATCCTGAGGTTGCTGGTTTGCTTCTTTGCGTTTTTCTAGATCACGTTGATGCTGTTTTTGATAGTCCAGAATCAGGCCTTTCCAAAGAGTTTTCAACTCTTCGTTGATCGGAATTAAGAGATTTTCCTCATTATCAATAAACACTCGCTCGTATCGTTTGCCATTGATGTTGGCACCCGTTACGCAAACCCAACCTTTGTGCCAGTCACCCGTTCCTGGGGGATTTGAGCCTGGTTTTCGCTTGCGAATGCGGGTAACGACGCTTTTGGGTATCTTGACAGAACCATCCCGCTGTTTCTTCAAGCCAACTTTTAGGTTATCCAGAATATCTGCTGGTAGGTCATCGTTTTGCTGCTGGTTTAATCTGACCCAAACTGGATCACCGTGCTGTGGCAAATCATGACTACCTTCATCGGTCAGCGCCAATTCACTAGCCCCTTTATCCAATTCATTGTCTTGAGCATTTGTTCGATAACGCGGTAGCTTTCCTGCTTTATCTAGTAGATCTGGTGCTGCTAAAATTCGCAGGTATAATTCATTCTCTCCTCGCTGCTCTACCCGTGCAGGATAGATGCCTTGGTTACTCTTGCCTTCGGCTGGCATTCGATAAGCTAGGCGATTTTCATGTTTTTCAAACACAGACAACCGAGAATTGGTGACAGCTTCGTAGGCTGATCGCAACATTCCCTTAATCGAAGTTGGTGGCAGGTATGGCTTGTTGTCTACACCTAAACGAATCGGATAGGTTTTGTGTCCATCAGATTCCGTCATCTCTGCGGCATCAGGAATGAGCAATGGCGTTATGGTGGTGAGCTTGACTGAAATGCGGCCAGACCAGTGATCGGGTAAGTAGCGACCATGACCTGCTGGTGGCGCATCGTTTAGTCCTCGCTGAGGATTTTCAGAATCGAACTTGGATAATGTATCGCGTGGTAATGCAGGCACAAAGTTGTAGGGATTATGAAATTCACCTACTAACTTTTCTGAAGATGGTTCTGTATGGCTCGATGACTGATAATCAGAGCGCGATTGCTTATTGTCTTTAACTGGTGCTGTAGTTATTTTGTGTGATTGAAAAGATTGACCTTTCTCACGAATCTTTTGGGGCAGACCGCCTGCAAGTTCAAACTCGACATCAACTTCATGGAGCTGTGAGATCGCATCCTTTTTCTTCTGCATCAACTCAGCGGATAGCTCAGACTCTTTGACGTTAGCTTTCACAGGCTTACCTTTAGAGCTTGTGAAATGCACCTGAAGAGCTTTTTTGTTTGTTACAAACAGTTTTCCGTCGGTCGCCATCACTTCACCTCCAGTTTCACCAAGCGTTCTTCAATCACGGCGACGTTGCCGTAATCATCCGCAACGGCCAAATACTCCAGTGTCCTGAGATAGACACGCCGCTCTTTTTCGATCGTCTGAGTCAGAGGAATATCGAGCTTGCCGATACGAGCTTCTGCCAGTCGCTGCCAGCCCTCAGCGTTATTGTTTTTTGCTTTTTCACCCCACAGCAGATATCTCTGCTCTAGAGAGTCACAAGCTTTCATATTAATTTCCTCAAACCCTGCTGCACTGATTTTTGATTCGGCGACCAGCGCCGCACGACCAGCGCCATCTAGTTCATTGAGCCAGCGCAGTTCACAGTTTTCGTTAAAGATGCGAGCCTCGAAAATGTTGGTAAGACTAACCTCTTTCGTGTCTGCATCATGCAGCGTACTGTCTGGAGCGAGTCGTACCGGAGTACAGGCTTGAGGTGAATATAGCAGGCCGATCGCGCCCTCTAATACATGCTGGCAAGCTGTAATCGCCTCACTCAAAGTCAGCGTTTTCTCAGCACGATAGCTGTATAGGGTCGTTGCTTGAATTTCTTGAATGATCATGCGGCCTCCAGTTCAGTCAGGTAGGCAATCCAGTCTTGCCATGCTTCGGTTAATTCATCGAGTAAGGGTTCACCCAAGCTAGAGAGATCCGGTGTAATGCTCTGTTCTCCTGATAATCCTTCTAAATCATCGAGCTGCGCACCATCCAAGGTCATGGCGGTTACTTCGACGGTGCCCATGCCGCGATTAGTGCCATAGCCAATCGGGATTTTACGATTGGCGAAGTCGCGGAGAACTAGTAGGAGAAGGGCGATCGCGGGTTTTAAGACGCTCGGAGATTGGGAATCCTCCTTTTTCTTAATTGCTTCGATTTTCTTTAATTGAGCAATATCAAGCCGAATACCAATGGCATCCCAGTCAACCCCAATCGGTTCCAGCACGCTGTAGAGCATGCCGTCTGCGGCACCACCTGTCCAGCGATCGATGGCGACATGCATCGCAGGTTGGAGGGTATGAAACGGCTCCTGATTACCGCCTAAAGCTTTTTTCAGAGCCTGCTTGAAGCCCTTAAACTCTTCAGTATCTTCTTTCTTAGCATTTTCAACGGCTGACCAATTTTCCAATGTCATGGAGAGTTTGGCATAGCAATCGTCAATTGAAAGTACACCCATTTGGCCTTCAGAATTTTTGGTTTTGCTCTTTTCAGCCGCCCCAAAAATGACATCCGTTAATGGAATCCGTTTCTTTCCTTTGACAAGCTGAAGCTGATCATTAAATTTAGGGGTGTTGTCTTTATCGGGGGTGATATCAATATCAAGGACTGTACGCAGAATACGTTCGGCGTGGGCACGGAGGACCCCTTTAATGGAACTGCCAGGGATAACAAATCGAACGCCAGAGTCAACCTGGCTCACGAGGGGCAACATATCGATAGCAATGCCATCGCCCTCAGCCTTAACCATGACCGGGTCGCGAGGGCTCCAGGCAAGCTCGAAAGTCAACTGTGCGGGGGACTGATAATTCTTAGGTTTCAGCTCTTTCCATGGTCTGCCAGTGCCATCGTTCAAAAGGGTATCAAAGAGACCATCTGCATTACTCAGGTTTTGCTGATGAACAACAATTTGCTCTAACTTGACTCGCCCCAAGCCCCGAGTTTTGGCAGCACCAATGCGAATGTCACCCATCTCCAGCGCCTGTAAAAGCTGCCACACATTAGTGGGATCTTCGTTTTTCTGACAGTCCAACGTGATGTGGAGGGGAAAGCTGACGCCTTTGGGCAAAATGGCACGACTGTATTTGAACCGCTCGGCAGCGGCTCCGGTGTGGCGATCGATGCCAACGCCTTCTCGAATCTCAATGGATTGTCCCTTTCTCAGCTTGATCTCGGCATCATCAACGATGATGAAGCTGGCATGGCCCTTGTCCTTTTCCTGAAAACCCCAGAGCTGATTGATGGGATGATCAGGGCTCTTTAAATTATTCGTGCTCCCTTGAGAATCATCTGCACTGAACGGCTTACTCATCCAACCCCGTAAGGCTCCGGCCAAACTAGTTCCAGGAATGTAGTAATTTCCACCGCCATTGATCGCCAGGGCCAGGTCAGTGTCGGCATCGCCGCCCATACCGCCCACATGGATGGGCGTTTCTGCGGTTAGAGTGCCGTTAATCTTCCATCGGGCCTGCATTTTTCTTGCCATAGCTAGGCAGCCTCCCCATCTTGAGTTTGGTTCTCTACTTGGTTTTCAGCATCTTCGAGGGCTCGTTTTTGCGCTCGGATTATGGCATCGACTAGAGTCCGAACGGCTTCAGCCCAGAGTTCTGATTTCAACTCTTCAACTCCGTTCGCTGTAATCACCAATTCGTCTAAATTGAGTGGTGAAACTGTTGAGCCGTCCAAATCAGGTTTCAAGCAAGACCATACGATTTGCGGGTCGTCTACCAGAGAACGAATTTTGTTGAGTCCGTCCTCGGTTTTCTGCCATTTTTCTTTGCGGTTAGCGACACTTTCCAGGGCATCAATCCAACTGGTGACTTTGGCGGCATCTACATCCAATTGCAGTTTGAGAAACACTGACCTCAGCCCCCCTAACTGACTCATGGGGGGCTGACTTTTTGGTTGCTTATCGGCTTCCTTGCCATTGCCTTGAGTGATTTTGATGCCCAGGATCGCTTCTCGTTTTTGGGCATCTGCTGCGATGATCAATGCCTGGTTTGTGATCGCTGTCCGCCAAGCTGCTTTTTCAATGGTTCGAGCATAGTTAAAGGATGAATCATCAGGGGGGATAGCAGGTGTAGGAACTGATGATCCAGCTTCAGAGTTGAGTTCTTTGAGTTTCAAATTAGATAGCTGCTTCATCAACAGTGGGTCGTTAAAACAAAGTTGTCCATACCCTTCTGCACGGCGATCGCCGATTCCTTTCGCTGCCAATTCTGCCAACTTCTCAGGCTTGATTTCCTCATTTGTCTCATAAACGATGCAGCTTCCAGCTTGCCAACCCAGCATTGAAGGACGAGGCAGCCCCCAGCGCACCTGCCAGGATTCAGTCCGGCGCGATCGCATCATCAAAGACAGTAAGTCTTGCTGTGTGCGTTCATCAGTTTTCCATTCTTGTAGGGTATTTTTCATCAAATCCAACGCCGGCTCCAATGCTCGCTTAAAGTCATCGGGATGCGTCGTCGGGTTTAGTCGCTCATCCCGTAGCAAAACATCTGATAAAAACCAAACATAAAGTTTGCTAAGTTCAGCCTTGTTCTCATTTGTTGTAGATTCAACTAGCTGAGGTGCGGATGGGGTAAGCTTAACGACACCATATTGATCTTTCTTAGATTGACCGATACGCAGTTTGCCTTTTAGGGATTTCCACCAATCCTGCTGTTGCTTGACCAAATGCTCTTGAATGCTCTTGGGAAATCGTAATTCTGCCATGAGGGTTACCCCTGCCGGAATCGCTTGATAGCTATAAACACCGCCGACATCTGTCATGGGACGCTGAACGTCGTCCCTAATCGTGTTGTGGGTGAATAGTTCTAAGGAGACCGTCTTATACTCCGGCAAATGCGAACCATCAAAGTTGCCTATGTAGCCCTTTCGCTCCCCTTTGAGTTGAATATCCTCCGGTTCTGGTTCGTGGAAGCGGTTGTAAACTCCCTGCCTTTCACTCAGCCCACCCCCCAGCTTTTCACCAAACAAGCAGAAGGGGGTAGGGCGTCCCGCTTTCCCCGCTATCTCAATCGTGGCGTTAGTGATAACGAGGTCGCCACGGGCGATCGCCTGACTGACATTGAACTGGTCACCCAATTTTTGGTGTAGATAGCGTAGAAAGTAACGACCGGGAATATAGTCTAGGCTTTCAACCACGTTGCCAACTGTGCGCTTGGGTAAGACCACAGGAGATTGGGTTGTCATCGTCAGTGAAACGGTGTACCAGGTAGGATCCGTATCAGGATTCTGCAAGGCACTGCTGGAGAGTGCTTGAGGCTTCCAAGAAGGAGGCGCAGTAATATCTTGGCAATTCTCTTTTAGCCATTGGATGCCTTTCTGTCCGCCTCCTTCGGCATCAATAATCGTAATCTCGCAGGTACCGTTACCCCGGCGACGCTTACCCCCCAATCGCTCCACCATTTTTGCTCCGGCAATCAAGAGCGCATAAGCAACTTTCTGATTGTCATCAGGTAGATCTCGATAGTCGGAAAAATCTAAGTTGCTTTCTGCTGTCAGAACTGCGCCCATGCGGACAACTTCTTCAAAGCGAAGGTAATCGGGTTTTGCAGATCCCGTTTTCCCATCAATGGCAACACCGGGTTTGATGAATGAGATCGCGCTTGTCAGATGCTTGTTCACCTTTAGGGCTTCGTGCAGATCCGATTCCAAACAAGCAGAACGAATAGAAAGCACCGCCGGACGAGGTTCCGGTTCAATTGCGCCTTGGGCTAGGGCGGGCTGATCGCCAAACAAAAAATTGATCCAGTCATGCCAGCGTCCTCGTTCGTTTCCATTATCCAGAGCCAACGCTACTTGTTCGCAACCATCGCGCAAAATACCCGTTAAGGTTTTTGCAGGAAGATAGGGTAAATTATCTGCATCACGCTGCACTAAGCTATCTATTTCACCCCGCCCCAAACCGGAGCCCACATGCCAATCGCTGGTCATGGTGACTTGAATGGTGAACAAATCTGTAGGAACCACTAAACTCATCCTGCCACCTCCGGTTCGCTCTCATTATCTGTTTCCGCGTTCTTGAAAAACTCCATCGCATCTAACGCATCTAGAAATGATGTTTCGTGAGTACCGTCGTTGGTCAAATGAAACAGGGAGTCTTCTGATTCTTTGAACGGTTTTAAGTCATATCGCTGCTGAATTAGCTGATATTGGGAGTCGGCTGATTTTTTGTCGATTAGCAGAGCCGTCCGCAATGCATGGCTTTGACTACTGGAAACCGGAGCTTTATTTAGCTGATTGGATTGCGCGTTTTTCAAACATTTGATGCGATCGCTCAGCAAATTCCAGCGATGAGTCTCTGCCCAACGGTAACCATCAGCCTCCTTTAAACATTCAATCTTGGTGACCACATAGGGCCGATGGAAAAGTTGAACATTAGTTTCAGGTTTTAGCCTGTCACGGATATCTCCCAAATTAACGTTGCTGGTGTCGTAGAGGATATGAAAATCGATCGCAGAACAGGGAAAGGGAGTATTTTTATCCTCTTTTTGTGTAACTTTTTGTGTAACTTTTTTCTTGACCTCTTTAGCTGACTTGATGAGGTTTTCAGCCAGTTCATACGCCACCGAGAAGGGGAAGTGACGTTTGACAACGGCGATTCCAGCACAGGCTGAGAGCCGAGGAACACCAAAGGCGGCTTTAGCAATATCCCGAATGCCATCATGGTTTTCCGTTTGTGTTTCAAATTCTTGTAAGAAGATTTTGGTGAATTCGAGGGCATAGTGCCCATCACAGACAACAGTTAAGTCATCGCCACCGATAATTAACGGGACAATCGGAACCACTTCTTGATGCTTTTTATCTGACTCTTTTGGAAAAACATTGAGAGCTTTTTTGAAAGCAGCTTCGGTACATTCGTCTAAAGCTAGCGAAAATTTGCGATACTGCTCAATATAGTTACGGTTACTCTTATCGTCTCCAATATAGTTTTCAAAATTCAGGAAAATCTGACCTAGTCCATTGCCGTCCGCATGGACGATCGCCAGCCATGAGCGTTTTTCTTCTTCAGTATTGTCATCACTAAGCAACTGGCCGATTTGAGCTTGAAGTCGCTGATCCAACTCAGTCAGTCTGTCTTTGGCTGCTTCAGCTTTACTGCGTTTTGACACGCTAACCTGGGAAATAGCTACTTTCTGAGTACCAATCGTTTCAAGCTTTGTGGCTGGCAAACCACTAATGGCGCAACTGGAAACGATAGGTAAACGGAGGAAGCGATTTTCGGGCGAGGGACGACGCGATCGTGCTCTTTCAAATTGCTTATAAACTTGTACGACAGCTTTAGCTAATGAGCCATCTGCTTCCCAATCATCAATTTTTACATAAACTCCGGAAACGTCCAATCCAGGAGCAGAAATCAATGCCTTACGAGTGACCGATTGAATGATTTCTTGGGCTTTTGCCTCTTCTCTAGTCAACAGAAATGCTTTGCCAGAGGCTGCAGTAATTATTTCAACTGGCTTTTCCAGGGTCTCATCATCAATAGAAGGATTCTTTTGAGGGTCTCTCAATAGCGTTCTGACGCTTGCTGAGCTGTTGATTTCCTCATCATTGATGACACCAACAGCTTCCAGAATCCACTTTGTTCCTGCTTGATAAGTCAGCTCAGAAGCACCGACATTTTCTCTTAACTTGTTAGTCGAAAAGATATAGTTCTGGTTGCCAGATGTTTCGATCAAAACAAGATATGCACTATCCATAATTGCTCAATCAACTCTCTAATCTTGTCTCCTAATGGCGGCAAGTCTTGCTCATTCAAGACTTCAATCTAGCGATCTCGTCTTTGCAAACCCGAATATTTTATCCCCTTGGTAACAATTGAGTAATTAATTGTTCTATTAATACCTCTGGCACGGGTATGCTTGCCCCTGAAAGCCATGGCCCGCAGGTCATCTCAAGAAAAGGGTCTCGTCGATGAATCGTTTCAATTCTGTCCAAGCTACTCGTGATTACACTGAGGCACCGTAAATTACTACGATCAAGACAAAATTCGTGCCATTTCTTAACTTCGTCTGATTTGGAGCTAATGATGAGGTAGTGCGAGCAGGCTTCTAATACCGGCTGCTTCTCTGGTTGCACCTTACCCCCGACATCCACAATCACTAAAGATTTTTGGCGACGCAGTTGCAAGATGGCTTGGGCCTGGTAGGGGTAAAAAGTATCCGTCAGTTCACCTTTATAAGCCAGTTTGAAGGCCTCCCGATCCTCTTCGGTGGCGGCATTGGGCAATTCTAAAATCCAGTTGCCTTCGCCATCCCACTGGGCTCGTTGCAAAAAAATGTCGGGATAATCGGCAATGAGCGCATTGAAGAGAGCGTGACTGAGCACGGATTTACCGCTATCGGGTGGCCCCACAATCAGCAAAGCCGCTCCGAGTCGCGGTCGGCCCTGCGAAAGCTGCAGGGGAATGATTTGCCCGACGCGAACTTGTTGGCAATGGGTGGTGACGACGACCGCCCCGAGTCGCGGATCATAGCAGGCGACCCAGGCAGTGGGATGCAGTTCATGTATCAAATGGGCATAGAGCCAGATGGGAGCGCGTCCAGAAATGATGATGCCGCCGGTGGGATCAATCCCTGGTGGCAGCCGCAACGATCGCAAATCCGCTGGAGTCATCAATCGATCCAGGCTGGTCAACGCCACCGAGAGTAGTTGAAAGCGCAAATTATCCGTCGTCTGAGGTTCACTTAGCGTCAAGTGAACGTTGCTGGCAAGTGTGGTGACCATAGCTGCGGGTTTCATCAAGACGCCCTCAGCTTACACTAGGGTTTGAAGAGGGGTCTTCCAAGGCAGAAGGCAGAAGGCAGAAGGCAGAAGGCAGAAAGCGGAGGGTTTCAAAGCGTCCTGTCTCCCTATCTCCCCAGCACCCCATCTCTTCAACACTCAACTTCCCCACTCAAATGGATGTTCCATGCCAATGTCGGAAAGCTTTGACTACCCGCCGACTCTAGCAGTGTTGCAGGTGCTGAGTGCGGGCCAGTTGGCTAGCCGCTGGCAGCGATCGCTGCGGTTGTGGTGGCTGCTGCGATCGCTCTACGGGCGCGAGTCGCTTTGGAGTGCCAGCCTGCCTCACCCCTTTCGCTATCGCGATTTACGGGCCAAATTGTTTGCCCCGACCCATGGCATTGCGGATCAAGCGGCGGCAGCAAGCCTGGGGGAGAACTGCCAAGGTGGTCGGTGCCTCTGTCAGCGATCGCTGGTGACCTTACTCGAAGCCGCCGCTTCCCTAGATTGGGAAGATTGGAAAACTGCCATGGCTCATCAGACCGGCATGAGTCTGTCTGATTGGGAACAGGTGATGCTGCAGGCTCCTTTTGCAGTGGGGCATCGCTCGATTCGGGATGACTTGAAAGCGCTAGTCGAGATGGGCTGGCTGCAAAGGACTGGTAGAGGGCAGTTTGCGCGAGTCGCACCAGTCAACTGGCCGCCACTGCCGGTTCCCAACGCGAGCCTGACCGCCCCGCTGTTCAGCATGGGTGAAACCTGGGATCTGCTGAAGGTTTTGGAGGAAATTGCCTTTGTGCAGCCGCAGCTTAGCGTGGTGATTGATCGCCTTTGGCAGCGGGTGACTCAGCCAACAGCGGGACGGCTTCCTAGTAGTGGAGAAAAAGAGAAGCGCATCTTCATCCACTTAGACTACATTTTGTCGCCAGAGTTGCAGGAGCAAGTAGATAATCTGCAGTACGACATTGAGCAGCTCTGGCAACAACCCGATGGTGGCGTGATCCAGTTTGAATTGTGGATGGCGCGTCAAGAGCGGCAAGCGACAGTGACGGTGTATCCGGTGTGTTTGCACTATGCGCGACGAGCAAAGTACCTGAGTGCCTATGGGGTTGACCCCGAGGGGCAGATCGCTTGGCACAACTATCGCCTAGACCGCATTGTGTCGGAGCGAGTAAAGGTGTTGCCCTGGGCAGATTCCCAGGTACCCCCGGCATTAATGGCGATGAAGAAGCGCGGTCAACTGCCGACTCCCGACTATGTAGAAGGCCAGTTGGCAGAAGCCTGGGGATTCAATTTTTATCTGCCGAAGGCGTGGCTGTTGATGCGGTTTTCGCCCTGGTTTGCGCGGGGCTATGTCGATAACACCGATCGCCATCCGACGTTTGCACGGGTGAAGCATGGGGAGCTGCGATCGCTCATTATTCAACATGTACCCTCAGAGCAGCAGGCACTGGTGCAGCAGGTGGTGGCAGCGCGATCTTCTCAAGATGTGTACTATGCCGGTTGGGTGCGGTTAGGGGATATCAATGGGGTGATGCGCCTGCGGGATTGGCGACCTCAGGGAGAGGTGATTGCGCCTTGGCCGCTGCGGCAGCAGATGTGGGAAGAGGCACAACAGGAGGTGGCGACTTATGGGGAAAGGCAGAAGGCAGAAGGCAGAAGGCAGAAGGCAGAAGGCAGAAGGCAGAAGGCAGAAGTGAAAGCATTGTTGAATGGTGATTACAGCGATCGCGACGGCGCTGACTAAGCGACAAGGTTGTCGTAATACCCCATCTCCCCACCTCCCCATCACCCCATCACTCCCCATCACCCCATTCCCCCATCTCCCCATCCCCCCATCTCCCCAAAGCCCTCTGGGTAGGCTCCGCCGACACTACCTACCTACAATGGATAGCGCTATTTCACAGAATCAGTATCAGAGAGAGGAAAATGTTGCGAAATGCTGTGTTTTAGCTGGCAATGGCGGAAAATTTCAGTAGGATGGCTCCAAGGCTTTCATTTTCGTGGGGGTCTGGCGATCTTTGAAAACCGCATAACCTCGTCAACCCCCGCGAACTGCGCTCCGTGCAAGGCTTTGAGCCTTGTTTGCAGTCGGGTTGTTGACTGTAATTCTCATTTATTCCGCCTTCTTAACGACCCCCGCGAATTTGGAATATTCAAAGCCTTGTCTGGCAAGGGCTCCAGATCAAGGAGGTTCAAATCTCATTACCCCGCAAGGGGACGGAAACCATTTTCATCCTGCCCAATGATGACCTGATATCCTGTTCAAATCTCATTACCCCGCAAGGGGACGGAAACGGTGCGGGGGCGTTGGTATAAAACCAGCACCCGTGGTTCAAATCTCATTACCCCGCAAGGGGACGGAAACTTCTTTTTAGGGCGCTTACGTCGGTAAGCTACCCAAAGTTCAAATCTCATTACCCCGCAAGGGGACGGAAACCGTCTATCGCAGTGGTCCTGATTCTTGCACCGGACTGTTCAAATCTCATTACCCCGCAAGGGGACGGAAACGAAAAGGTGGAAGCCAATACCGCACTCAAAAAAAGTTCAAATCTCATTACCCCGCAAGGGGACGGAAACGATAATATCAGCCTGCATCGTTTCATCATCAATAGTAGTGTTCAAATCTCATTACCCCGCAAGGGGACGGAAACAACAGCATCCAGTCATCATAATTGAACTCGAAAACGGTTCAAATCTCATTACCCCGCAAGGGGACGGAAACGTTACTAAAGTATCGAAGACTCTACGCATTCATGGGTGTTCAAATCTCATTACCCCGCAAGGGGACGGAAACGGCATAAAAAGGATGAGGGCAGAAGGCAGAAGGATGAATCAGATATCGCTTAGGCGTTGAATGATGGCATTTCTGATTCCTAACCAGTCAGCCTTTTCCTCCTTCTGCCTTCTGATGTCTGATTTCTGCCTTTGGCTACGGGGACGGAAACGGCATAAAAAGGATGAGGGCAGAAGGCAGAAGGATGAATCAGA
>CALCCA010000092.1 GCA_937899725.1 uncultured Halomicronema sp. | reverse complement strand
TACGGCGACCACCGAGATCTACACTCTTTCCCTACACGACGCTCCTTCCGATCTCAATGACGCCTCAAACCCTGACCTCTCCACCCAGTCCACTCACCGTCACTGCGAACGATCCGCTCCGGCTGATCGATCCGGCGGTGCTGTGGCAGGTCAAATCGGGCAAGATGGCGGTTTTTGTCGTGCCCTTTGTGGCCGGCGAACCGGCGGGCGAGCGTCGCTATTTGTTCACCGTAGAGGCGGGGGAAGCGTTGTTCAGCGCCAAGATTTGTCCGGTCACAGGGTTAGGGCTGCTGGCCGTCGCCGTGGAACCAGCGGTGGTACAGGCAGCAGAGCTGAGTGAGCAGAATGCCGCGCCGATGCCCACTGACCAGCTCAAACAGCTCATCGATCCGTGGATTCATCATTTGGGCCAGGTCGAGGGCTTGCCCCGCACCGCTCGCCAGGGCATTGTGCCTGACATACACTACATTTCTCTAACTACGGGCCAGGTCTGTCGGCCCCCCGAGGGTGAGGTGTCGTGGGTGCGCATGCAGCAGGGCGCGGCCACTTGGATGGGCAATCCGGCGTTTCCTCTGGTGGCGGAGCTGGGCTGCTTTCCCCTCGGGCACTGCATGTTTTTGCAAGCGCAGGATCACATCGAGTTTTTCATTCGCCCCACCGCTGAGGTCAGCAACCGCAAAATTCTGATTCGGGGGTTGGTGCAGCTGCACAGCTACTTTTTTACGACAGTTGAGCAAATTGATGCTCGCAGCCAGCGGCTGGGGCGACGACGCTTTGAACAGCGCCAAAAGCTCAATCAAGATGTCACCCAAAAGGTAGTGCGCAGCTTGGCGGGCGTGCTAGAAACTGACGATCGCTGGCAAGATATCGACTCGCCCTTGCTAGCGGCGGCGGGGGCTGTGGGCAAGGCGTTGGGCGTCACGATCCAGCCGCCTGCCCCGTCAGAAAATACCGCCCGCACCAAAGAACCGCTGGAGGCGATCGCCCGTGCGTCACAACTGCGACTGCGCCGGGTTTTGTTACGGGGCAACTGGTGGCAGCAAGACAGCGGGCCGCTGGTGGCCTACACGCGCTGCGATCGCCATCCGGTGGCACTGTTGCCGCTGAATGACCATCAATATGAACTGTTTGACCCCGTCAGCATTAAGGCGGGCGCTGCCCCACCGGCGCGGCAGCCGATCACCGCCGCGATCGCCCAAACCCTGGATCCGGTGGCGTTTGTGTTTTATCGGCCCTTGCCCGCGGGGGAACTCAATGCCCTGTCTTTGCTCAAGTTTGCCTTTCGCGGTCAGGGTCGCGACTGGCTGGCGATTTTGCTGACCGGAGTCGCGGCCACGCTGATTGGCATGTTGGTGCCCCAAGCCACTGCCGCCCTCGTTGATACGGTCGTGCCCTACGGCGATCGTGCCCTGCTGGTGCAAATCGGGCTGGGCCTCTTGGCCGCTGCCTTCGGTTCGTCGTGTTTTCAACTGGCTCAGGCGATCGCCACCATGCGAGTCGAAACGGGGTCCGATGCCCATCTGCAGGCCGCCGTTTGGGACCGATTGCTGACGCTGCGCACGTCGTTCTTTCGGCAATACGCCACCGGCGATTTGAATTCCCGCGTTTCGAGCATTAGCGCTATTCGCCGCAAATTGAGCGGTTCGGCCCTACAGGGCATTTTTGCGGGCGCATTTTCACTGCTCAACCTGGGGCTGCTGTTTTATTACAGTCCCCCGCTGGCGCTGGTAGCTTTGCTGGTGGCCCTGCTGATTATGGGCGTCACTGTGGCCTCGGGACTGGTGCTGGTGCGCAAATATCGACCGCTATTAGAGATTCAGGGCAAGCTTTATGGTTTGGTCGTGGAGCTGATTAACGGGGTCTCGAAGCTGCGCATTGCGGGGGCCGAAGAACGCGCCTTTGCCGCCTGGGGGCAGCGTTACGGCCAACAGCTCCGCCTCACCCTCAGCACTCAACAGCTCGAAGACGCCGTGGATGTCTTCAACACCGTTTTGCCGATTTTGACGACGCTGATCCTGTTCTGGCTGGCCAGCCAGTTTGTTGGCAATGCGGATGGTTTGGGACTGTCAACAGGCACCTTTCTCGCCTTTTCCGTCGCCTTTGGCACCTTCATCTCGGGGGCGACGAGCCTCAGCAATACCCTGGTCGAACTGCTAGATGTGGTGCCGCTGTGGCAGCGGGCCCGGCCGATCTTGCAGGCTGAGCCTGAAGTGAATTTAACCAAGGCAGATCCCGGTGTGCTCTCGGGGGCACTGCAGGTCGATCGCGTCAGCTTTCGCTATCAGCCTGACGGGCCACTGATTTTAGACAATGTCAGTTTTGAGGCTAACCCAGGCGAGTTTATCGCGCTGGTTGGCCCTTCAGGGTCGGGAAAATCGACCGCCATGCGACTGTTGCTGGGGTTCGATCGCCCCGAGTCCGGTAACCTTTACTACGACGGGCAAGATCTGTCGGGCTTAGACGTAGTGGCCGTGCGGCGGCAGTTTGGCGTCGTGCTGCAAACCAGTCGCCTCAGCGCGGGATCGATTTTTGAGAACCTGGCGGGGGGAGCGCTGATTTCCCTCGAAGATGCCTGGGATGCCGCTGAAAAAGCCGGTCTGGCCGACGACATTCGCGAGATGCCGATGCAAATGCACACGGTGGTGAGCGAAGGCGGCAGCAACCTCTCTGGTGGGCAGCGGCAGCGATCGCTGATTGCCCGCGCCCTGGTCGGCAAGCCTAAAATCATGCTGATGGATGAAGCCACCAGTGCCTTAGATAACCGCACCCAGAAGATCGTCACGGAAAGCCTGGATCGCCTCAACGTTACCCGCGTGGTCATTGCTCACCGTCTGAGCACCATTCGCCATGCCGATCGCATCTATGTGATCGAAGCGGGACGAGTCGTGCAGCAGGGCAGCTTTGATGAACTCGCGGCTCAGCCCGGCCTCTTTGCTCAGCTGATCAAGCGGCAAATGACCTGATGGCAGGCCGCTTCTGCGTTTTGCTCAGGCCCAAATTCGCCGAACTGCATAGGCATCAAATGCGGTATCAGCACTCACAATTTCCAGAGAATTTGTTACTGCTTGAGCAATTAATATTCGGTCGAACGGATCACGATGATGAAGCGGCAAGGTGATGTAATGCTCAAGATCAACAAAGGAGAGTGGCAATATTCTGATTTCGAGTTGGATTAAAAAATCGGGCAATTCTGCAAAGGCAAAATCTAACTCTAGCTTTTGGATTGACAGCTTTATGGCTATTTCCCACAGGCTTACAACACTAACTACGACATAATCAGCATTCTCAATAGTACTTTTGATGCTTGAGATTAATTTTGCATCATTATTCAAAAACCACAGTAGGGTATGGATGTCAAGCAGCATTACCTGTAATCCTTCAAATCCTCAAGCGGCTCATCAAAGTCATCTGCCATCCAAATTTTTCCCTCTAGCAATCCTGCTTGACGCTTTTTTACGGAAGTTTCTGTCTCTCGATTGGTGTCCGTATATCGCGCTGACAAAAATTCGATATAGTGCAGCACCTCTGTTTGCAGTGCCTCGGGTAAGGTCGCTAACTTTTCTAGAATCGCTGGCTGTATCATCAGTTGCTCTCCTCAGAACTGTTCATTAACAACATAGGAATTCTGGTTTAGATACTCAGAATTTTGTTCTTAGCACCGAATATTTTGGGACTATTAACACATTTTCATTATGAGTCACGCGGAAAGTCACGGCGTCAGTCCAGCGCACCATCAGGATGAACGATCCGCGAATTGCGATCGCCAAGCTGACGCACCCAAAACTACACTACTCACGATCGGTCTCAGTGTGTCGATCAGCCATGAGTTCCTCAGTGAGAGACATCCCTTCAGGAACATACGTGCGAATCATCCCAAATACTGTGCCGCGATCGCATCTTCCTGCAAGCGTCCATTTTCTAAATAGACCCGATAGGCTTTTGCTGCGGGGCGAGAACTCACCACTCGCGCTAGCTCAGTGCCGATGTAGTGCAGGGCCACCCCATCGTCTGCAGCCACCCCATCCGCCAGCTTGCCAGCGCTGATGCACTGTTGATAAATCGGGCGGCGTCCCCGTTCACCGTCATAGTGTGGGCAGTGGCTACCGGGCAAGAAACCAAGTCCTGTCAACTCAGCATATTGACCAGGAATCACTGAATCAGATAAGCCTGCGTCAAACCAGCAAAGCGAGCCAGCGCTGAGTCCACATAGCACTGTGCCTCGTTCCCAAACTTGTCTCAACACCACATCCAGTTTCCAAGCTTTCCAGAGGGCCATCAGATTGAAGGTAGAACCGCCCCCAACGTAGATGATGTCTTGATCTTGCAGCAGTGATGTGAGGCTATCGGTCGGCGGGCGAAAGAGACTGAGATGAGTCGAACGACACGCTAACGGAGTAAACGCCTCGTAGAACCGAGTGATGTAGCGATCGCTATCACCGCTGGCGGTGGGTAAAAAGCAGATTTTAGGCAATTGAGAATTGGACTGCTGCAGGATGTAGCGATCGAGCAAAGGGTTCTCGGGTTCCATCGAAAACCCGCCACCCCCGAGGGCAATAATCTGCTGCTTAATTTGAGTCATTTAATCATGTCAAAAGGCTGCCTAAATTCATCCTAATCTAGTGAATTGACCCGCCTCAGATGCGATCACTGCGATATCAGTTTGCCAAACTGCAGCCCTAAATTTTGCCTCGTATTCCCCGCTATCTCACCAGAAATACACAATCCACCCAAGGTTAAGACGGTCGACACTCAAGCCAGAAACGGTGCCTGGACTCGCTGCACGAGTTGATGAAACGGCTGCCAATCGTTTTCGGCCACGATCGCTTCCCAAACCGCCTCGATTTCGGGGCGCAGCAGTACCGTCTCGGGATTGGTGCGCCGCAGCCGCGCTGACATGGCTGCTAGCGCTGACGATGATTGGGTTTGCAGCGCGCGCTGATAGAGCTGTCGCCACTGATCGAGTCGTCCTTGTGCCCCCGCATCTGACGCCTGAAAGGTGGTGCCAAAGATCTGCTCTGCGCCCTCGGCCCAATCCACCGAAAACTGACGAGCTAGCTCTAGGAAAAAGGCATGATAACTCACCTGCACCTGGCTGAGCAGCTCGATCGTTTGCTTGACGAGATCCTGACCCAAGTCATTGGGCAAGGACTCAAACCCCAGCTTGGCCAACAGGCGCTGACGGTAGTAGCGTTCGTAGTGGTCGATATAGGTGGCTAAGCCTGCCTCTAGGGCCGCAGCATCCATGATGCGCTTCAGGGGCTTTTGCAGCAGGCGCAAATTCCATTCGCAGGCAGCTGGCTGGTTGCGATAGCTATAGCGACCCCCATAGTCAAAATAGGCCGCCGTAAAGCTCGGGTCATAGGCGTCGATAAAGGCATAGGGGCCGTAGTCAAAACTTTCCCCCGTGATCGACATGTTGTCGGTGTTGAGCACGGCGTGACAAAAGCCCACTGACATCCACTGGGCGACTAGCTGAGCCACCCGCTCCACCAATTCAGCGTAGAAGTGGCTATACCGTTCTACCGGGTCAGTAAACAGCCGCGACTCGGGATAATAGGTCTCGATAACATGGTCTAGCAGCCGCTGAATCAGGTCGGGCCGCTCCAGATAGTCGAGCCGCTCAAAGGTGCCAAACCGAATATGCGAGCGGCTAAACCGCACCATGACGGACGATCGCGCCGGTGATGGTTCATCGCCCCGCCAGAGCGATTCGCCCGTTTCGATCAGACTTAGCGTGCGAGAGGTCTTCACCCCCAGCGCGTGTAGAGCTTCCGCTGCGAGCACTTCGCGTACGCCGCCTTTGAGGGTAAGCCGACCATCCCCACCGCGTGAATAGGGGGTAGTACCAGAGCCCTTGGTGCCAAAATCATACAGCTGGCCATCGCCCCCGCGCACCTGACCATAGAGAAAGCCGCGACCATCGCCCAAAAAAGCGTTGTAGGCGCCAAACTGATAGCCGTGGTAACGCAGCGCTAGCAAGGGCGATCGCTCCTGGAACTGGCCAAAGGCTTCGACAAAGTGATCATCACTGACCTGGGCCGGATCGAGGCCAATCTGCCGCAGCAGGTCATCATTACGAAACCGCAGCAGATGTTGGGGAAACTCAGCCGCCGCGACGACATCATAATAGTCATCACCGATCGACTCTAAAGCGGGCACGTAATCTAAAGACAGGAGCGGATTGACGGAAGCAGCAACGGTCATAGGGAGCTAATACCCACTTCTTAGTAATCGGACTGCCCAGGCAATTCTGGAAACGCCAGGGAGCCAGAGGGCCAGATTTGTCATCTTATTGCAGAGAATCGTATTGCCAGAGAGCGCTGACTTAAAAAGTGTAGGGGGGGGCGGGCAGTTGGTCAGTTTGGTAGGAGCGCGATCGCAAAAAACCTTGCTAACGCTGAGTGATTTGAAGGCTGCGATTAAACAACATTTCAGGCTCGAACCCTTTTGAGGAAGGATTGGGCAGTGTCCCCCGGCAACCAGGAGGTGATTTTTGCGCAACGCCCCTAACGCACCACGCCGCCTTCTACCTGATCAATATCCGCGCCGCCAAAGCGCGCCGCCCGCCCCGACCAGTCAAACTCATTGAGTCGGAAGCCCAAAAAGCCCACCTGCTGAGTCGGGTTGAACCGAAGAAACAAGCCGTAGGTACGGCGGTTGTATTCAAAGATGTAATCGTTGTTGATCAGCTCGCCGGTATCGAGGTTGAAAGAAGCTTGAAAGCCGACTCGAAACGGGCCATAGATTTGCTGGATGAGGCCGCCAGTGAGGGTATTTTGATCGACGTTGCGATCGAACAAAAAGGGTGAGGTCGAGTCTTGCCCGACAAAGGCTCGAGAGTAGGTCAAATTAAACACCGTTGAATCTAAAAAGTCCCTCGAAAAGTGGCCCAGTTCCCCGCTAATACCGGCAAAGGCCGAGAGGTTTTCTTGGGTGTCATCGCTGGTGTAGTAGGTATAGGTGCCCCGCGCGCCCACGGTCAAGACGACAATGGGGGTTCGAGGGTTTGGGGTAAACCGCAACCCCTCGTCACGGGTGGCCGGTAGGGGGGTGCCCTGCCAGAGCACAAATCCTCGGGTGAGTCCGACACTACCTTGAAATCGGCCCAAGCTAGCGCGAAACGGCGGCGTCAGGTCGTCTAGCAGTTCGAGGCGATCGGTGTTGGCAGTGATGTACTGAGCCGATGCCTGGTAGTTCAACACAATGCCGGTGTCACCAAGCAGGATGTTGGGCGACAGCAAGACGACACCCAGGCTGCTCTGGACGTCCTGAAATCCCAATGAGCCGTTGAAGAGGCGATCGCGATAGCTGTATTCCAAATTCAAGCTATGGTCGCCTAAGAGCTGCTGGACGCGGACACTAGCCCGCAGGCGCTCTTCGAGGTTGTCGAGATCCAATCCCGAGAAGCTGGCATTAGCCTCCACTAAAGTTGTCGGACTCAGTGCGCCGGTCGCGTCGGCTTCCAGCCCGAAGTTGCTCAAAAAGCTATCGGTCTCTTCCCCGGTAAACCGCTGCACTAAAAACTGTGGCGTTAGGAAAAACTCCCACTGACCAATGCTCGGCAGCTGAAACGTCCGTTCGACAAAGAGGCCATCGCGCTCTTCGCCGTCATAGCCAAAGTTAACGAAGAACGGATTTGCGCTGTCGGGGCCGCCTCGGTTCAGCAAAATGGTCTCGCGAAACAGGGGCAGCGAGAAGCTTTGGTCAAACACCAGGCGAGGGTTATCGACAAACAGCTCATCTTGAAACTCGGTGAGCCGGGTCAGGCGAGCGGTCTCACCTCGAAACTCAAGTTCTGGCGGCGAAAACGGGTCATTCGTCAGTCGAATGTCTTGGGCATACCACCCTTCGGAGTCAAAGTCGAGCTGGGCGGCCTCAAAGCGAATGCGGCGGACAAAGCCCCCCACGCTGGGGACTGATGCCCCGGCAGCTGGATCAGGATCGAGCCCCGTGCCAAAGGTGATGTTGCCCGTGCCTCTGATGTTGCTAATCGGATCGGTGTCTAAGACGCCGGGGCTGGTGGCAACGGGCGGCCCGGCCCCGGTGGGAGCCAAATCACCAAAATCTCGACCGGTTTGAGGCAAAAACAGCACGCCTCGCGCTTGAAATAGGCTGCCCTCCCCTTGAATCAGGTTATATTCGCCGCGATCGGCCTCAACGGTTTGGTCACCCCGCGTAAAAATCACGTTGCCTTCGACGACCACATAGCGATTGGCCAGATTCGCCCAGAGGCGATCGGCACTTAAAACGCCATTGGTTAACCGCAAGACCACATTGCCGCGAGCGGTCACGATCTGAGTTGCGGGTTCAAACTCTTGATAGTCGGCCACCAAATTGAGGGGAGTCGGTGGTTGATTTGTGGGCGATGAGGGCGGTAGCAGATCGCCCCCTGGCAAGACGGCACCATTAGACCAATCGGGACCTGGGGTTGCCGCGCGAGGATACACGATCGCCGGTGCGTTTTCTTCATCGCTATCGCCATTCTCCTCATCGTCGTCTGCCTCATCGACCTGGCGAGGAGCGGTCTCGTCAGCAGCTTCAGCCTCATCGTCATCGCTCTGCGATATCCAAGGGGCTGACAAGGTGGGGAAAGACTGAACGCGGTCCTCCTCACGGCTAACAGTTGCCGGTCGAGCAGAATGCAGCGAAGCCCCCTGAGGAGCATCGGGTGGCGTCAGTACCCCTCCTTGCAAAAAGGAGGCTTGAACCTCAGCCGGGGTTAATGGTTCGACATCGGCGGCATTGACCGCGCTGGCCGTCGGATTAGAAACGTTTTGACGTCGCCCCGGCGGTGCTGTCGCCGGAGCGGGATGGCTGAAGCGGGGCTGGGGTTTAGCCTGCGATCGCTCATCAGCTTTGACAGCGGGTTCGAGAGGTGGTTCGGCGGCGACGGCGGCAGGCAGCAGCACCGTCTGCACAATCGGCGGCGGCGGCAGATCAACAGGAGGTAAGTAGGGCATAAACAGCCACACAATCAAAACGAAAGCCCGACCAGCGGGCTTTGGGAGACAGTCAATTGTGAGGCGATCGCCCCAACCAACTGCGCGTCAAAACTAAGGGGGGCTGATATTGCTGAGTGCTAATCGAGCACACCCCTTAGCCATTCGCTGGAATCTGATTATTCCATGTCTTGGCGACCTGGGTTGCGGGAGGGGTCGCCACTTAAGAATCCGAAAATAAACAGGCTTACGAAAAAGGCGACAACGAGATAAACAACGATCTTTAGGGTCAGCATTGCAGATTTCCCATCAATAGACAGCAATCAGTACGGTCTATCATACGCCAAACGGGACTTGCCCGGTAAGCCCAGCCCAATCGCGGCAGATGCTGAGGTGTCATGACTCGGCTAGTCGCCTACAAGTTCCCTTTAAGCGTTGGCCATGGTTGAATTTCTCTGTGGAATGGTGTGGAAACTCGATGGCTAGCGCTGACCCGACCAAGCTTGAGAACTCTGATTGCAGCGCGACGATCGCGGCCACTGCCGATCGTCTGCGAGCACTGACGCGGCGATCACTGCAGGCCGGGTGGCAGATGGCCCAGCAGCCTGATCCCCAGGTCACCTCAGCAACCGAGGGCTGGACGACATGGCCGTTCGCCGCACCCAATGCCAAGCAGCATATTGCCTGGGCGCGGGGACAAAAAGCCCTGTGGCTCTGTCAGCAGATTACGGTGCCGACCGCCCTGCAGGACTTTCCCCTGGCGGGGTCGGCGCTGCGACTGGGGCTGACCTGGTGGGCTGAGGCAGCCGCGGTTTACGTCGATGGCCAGTTGATGCAGGAAGGCGACCTATTCGACTACTTTGGCCGCATTTTACTCAGCGATCGCGTTACCCCCGGCGATACCTTTTGGGTGGCCATTTATCTGATCAGTCCCGGCCATGATGATGGCGCCCTGGTGCGCTCTGAAGTGGTCTATGAGCAAGCTGTCGCCAGTCCTGAACCCAGCCCCGAACCCAGCTTTGTCGCTGACGAGCTGACCGTGCTGCAGACCTATGCTGAAACGCTGGCTCCCGAGCAGCTGTCTGCGATTGCCGCCGCGATCGCCCCGTTAGACTGGCGCACCGTCGGGCAGCGCGATCGCTTTTTGCAGGAACTCGGGGCGCTGCGATCGCGGCTGCAAACCTTGAGCCCGTGGATCAAGCAGCGGCAGGTCACCTGTGTGGGTCATGCCCATTTAGACTTGGCTTGGCTGTGGCCGGTGGCAGAGACTTGGCAAGCAGCGGAACGCACCTTTCGCTCCGTGCTGGCACTGCAGAAAGACTTTCCAGAATTGACCTACACCCATTCCAGTCCAGCCCTGTTCCACTGGCTCGAAACGCATCAGCCCGATCTCTTTCACGATGTGCAGCAGGCCGTGCAGCAGGGCCGCTGGTCGATTGATGCCGGGTTGTGGGTCGAGCCGGAACTGAATACTTTGGGCGGCGAGTCGCTGGCGCGGCAAATTTTGTACGGTCAGCGCTATACGCAGTCTCGTTTCGGTGACGTGAGCGCGATCGCCTGGCTGCCCGACAGCTTTGGCTTTTCGTGGCAGCTACCGCAGCTGCTCAAGCTCGGCGGCATCGACTATTTCGCCACCCAAAAACTCCGCTGGAACGAGACCACCACCTTTCCCCACAGTTTGTTTTGGTGGCAGGGGCTCGACGGCACATCCCTGTTCAGCCTCACCTTACCCCCCATTGGCACCGACGTTGACCCCGTGCAAATCGCCCACCACAGCGCCCAGTGGGAAGGTCAAACCGGCTTCACTGAAACCCTCTGGCTACCAGGCATGGGCGACCACGGCGGCGGCCCTACTCGCGACATGCTTACCAGTGCCCAGCGCTGGGCCGAGTCGCCCTGCTTTCCGCAGCTCACTTTTGCGTCACCGTTAGCACATTTGCAGCGTCTCTGCCCGGAGCCGCTGCCACCGCACCATCCCGACAGCACGCTCCCCGTTTGGCGAGATGAGCTGTATCTGGAGCTGCACCGGGGCTGTTACACCGTCCATGCCGATCAAAAATGGGGCAATCGCCGCTGTGAAGACGCCTTGCGAGAAGCCGAGCTGTTTGCCGCGATCGCTCATCGACAGACCGGTTTCGACTATCCCCGCGCAGCGCTCACTGCCGCCTGGCAGCAGGTCTTGTTTAACCAATTCCACGATATTTTGCCAGGGACGGCGATTCCCGAGGTGTTTGAGACGGCCAATCAAGACTGGCAGCAGGCCCATGATGCCGCCGTTCAGATCCGAACTGGAGCGTTAGAGGCGATCGCCGCTTCGCTGCCCCGTTCCACGGCCCCTCACCCTGACGCGATTCCGCTTTTCCTCTTCAATTCTCTCAACTGGTCACAGACTGACCTGGTAGAAATTGCTCTGTCAACCCTGCCTGCGACTGTGTCTGCCTGGCAAGTCTGGGATGCTCAGTCGGCCACTGAGGTCACCGTTCAAATCAGTTACTACAGCGATCGCGCCGACCAGCGCCCCGGTTCCCCCCATGCTGAACCGGATGAATCGCCGCGACTGTTGTTTTTAGCCACCATCCCAGCAATCGGCTATCGCCTCTATTGGCTGGTGCCCCAGCCCACGGCACTCCCCACGCCGCTACCCTTCCCTCACCCGCAATCTTCAGCTCCGGACTATCGACTCGAAAATGAGGCGGTCTGGGCGGTGGTGGATGCGGCCACAGGCGACCTGATGGAACTGGGGGACAAAGCCACTCAGACCAACCGGCTGCGATCGCTCGCTAATCAGCTGCAAGCCTTTGAGGATGCAGGACAATATTGGGACGCTTGGGATATCGCGCCCAACTATCAAGACCATCTCCTCCCGGCAGCGCAGCTCCAATCCATTCAGTGGCTAGAGTCCGGTCCATTGCGGCAGCGGCTGCGGGTGGTGCGACACCTTGCCGATTCTGTCATTCAGCAAGATTACGTGCTCGACGCGGCCTCTCCTTACCTCAAAGTGGCGACCCTGGCGGACTGGCGAGCCACTCAGGTGGTGCTCAAGGTGGCCTTTCCCCTCACGGTTGAAGCCGATCACGCCACCTATGAAATTCCCTTCGGAGCGATTGCCCGACCCACGCGCTCTACCGATCCCCACGAGCAGGCGAAGTGGGAGGTGCCTGCCTATCGTTGGGCCGACCTCAGCGATGCCACCGCTGGGCTCAGCATCTTGACCGACTACAAACACGGCTTCGACGCCCAGCCCGATCAGCTGCGGCTGACTCTACTCAAAGCGCCGCTCTGGCCCGATCCCCAAGCTGATCGCGGCTGGCACCAATTTACCTATGTGCTCTATCCCCACGGGGGTGACTGGCGTGCCGCCCAAACGCCCCACCAAGCGATCGCCTTCAACAGCCAGTTCCCAGTCGTGGTGGGTGCCAAAACGGGGGATCAAACCGCGATCGCCAGCGATATCGTCGATGACTTAGGCTCAGATTCATCCGCGATCGCGGGCCAGGGTACCTTTCTAGACATCGGCACAGCGGGGATGCATCTGGCCGCGTTAAAACTCGCAGAGGATGCCGACGACCAGTACATCCTGCGCCTGTGGGAACTGTATGGTCGCTCAGCGACCCTGACGGCTCCGTCACTCACCTTTGAGCGCACCAATCTGCTGGAAGATGCGCTGGCTGACGCTGAGAATCCCTGCCACCTTGCCCCCTGGCAAATTGCCACGCTCAAAGTGACGGCCTTCGACAACTCGTCATTAAGCCACCTCTCTCTGGGCTAAATGGCCGCCTTAATCGGGAGCCAGGCTCTCCTGTAGCCGCTCGGGTCTGTCATCATAGATACTGCTTAGCTCTGACCCAACTATCAGTCGAACCGTCGGGTACTGCTTGCCTGCCCAGGAGTCTGCCACCATGCACAACACTGCTAGTTCACCCGCCCTCCTGAAATTTTATGCGTCGCCCATCGGCAAAAAGCTGCTCACGGGCTTCACGGGCCTAGGGCTCGCCTTTTTTGCCACCGTGCACATGGTGGGCAACCTGCTGATGTTTGTCAGTCACGAAGCCTACAACACCTATGCCTATTACCTAGAGCGCTGGATACTGCTGCTGTGGCTAGTCGAAATGATGCTGGCGATCACCTTTTTAGTGCATGCGATCGCGGGCCTCCAGATTTTTTGGCGGCGACGGCGGGCGCGACCGGAAGGTTATGCGGTGTATGCCAGCCGGGGGGAGCCGAGTCTGCAGTCCATCAGTTCGCGCACCATGATTGTGACGGGGTCGGTATTACTCACGTTTTTGATCATTCACTTAGTGAACTTTAAGTTTGGCACCTACTATCTGACCGCCGTTCAGGGTGAGCCCAGCCGCGATCTGGCTCGCCTCGTGATCGAAAAGTTTCAACGGCCCGTCTATGCCTTTAGCTATACCGGCGTTATGGTGCTTTTAGGCGTTCATCTGCGTCACGGTTTGTGGAGCGCCCTGCAGTCGCTGGGCTTGCTCACCAAAGCAGTACGCTGGGGCATTTATGGCTTGAGTTTGGTGCTGGGCGTGGCGATCGCCCTGGGCTTTGTGGTGTTGCCCTTGGCCATTTATTTTCAGCTGCTGACTTAACGCGGCCCCTTTGACTCGGTTTTTTGGACTTAATTTTTACTGGATGTAATCTTTATGCGTTTTTGCCGCTGCCTGCTGTCTGTTGTCGCCGTTTGGACTGTTGCGATCGCCCTCTGGATGGCGCCCCTAGCCATAGCACCCGTGTTAGCCGCTCCGGCCCCGGTGGCGACCTTGCCTGGTTTGGGCACCACCTTTGCTGGCGAGGTACCGGAACTGGGCCTCAAAGCCGGCCACCTATTGCCTTGTCCGGCCAGTCCTAACTGTGTGGTGAGCCAGGATGTCGACACCGATCATGCCATCGCGCCGATTTCCTACACCGGCGATCGCGCTGCTGCTCGGGAGCTGCTCGTAAAGGTGCTGGGCGTTGTGCCTCGCACTGCGATCGTGGCTCAAACCGACGATTACATTCGCACCCAATCCACCAGCCGCCTCATGGGATTTGTGGACGATGCTGAGTTTTATTTGCCGGCAGACGAAGCCGTGATTCATCTGCGATCGGCGGCTCGCCTGGGAGAATCCGACCTGGGAGTGAACCGTCGTCGCTTAGAGCAAATTCGTTTCGCCCTGCAAGATCTGGGCGTTTAGACTCTACGCTCAAATCACACCCTCAAGCCAGAACCACTTAAGGTAGGGGGGGGGTTGGCGCTACCCCCCCCTACAGTCGAGGATTTTTCAAGCAACGCCCTCAGCCCCAAAATCATGCAAACAAAAACATTGACCAATCGGTTTAAGTTGTGTTAGCTTAGCGTCATGGTTAAACACACAGAGGTGCTCCATGACGCGCGGTCCCGATAAGCAATTCGACCCGGCCGTGGCTCTCGACCGAGCTGTGGAAGTGTTTTGGGCCAACGGCTACGAAGCTGCTAGCCTGTCGGAATTGCTGAAACATATGGGGATTGGCAAAAAGAGTCTGTATGACACCTTTGGCAACAAGCGATCGCTGTTTCTAAAAGCGTTGGCGCACTATGCGCACACGACTCACCAGAGTATGCGCGATCGCCTCTCGGCCCCAGGGTCGCCTCTCGCTAACCTGCAGCACCTGCTGCGAGATTGGCAAACCATGCACAGTCAGCCTGGCAGCTGTGGCTGTATGCTCGGCACCAATATCGCCGACTTCAATACCGACGATGCCGAGATTGCCCGTGTGATGCGAAGGTACCTGCAGAATATCGAAGATACCTTCACCACCACGCTGACCCGCGCCCAAGCCGCTGGCGAACTGCGTCCCGAGGCTGACCCGCGTAATTTAGCGCGACTGCTGCTCTTGATGACTCAGGGGATGGCCTTAGTCGGCCGCGTGATGGAAGAGGATATCACCATCAAAGGCAGTATCGAAGCGGCGATCGCCCTACTCGATCAAAGCTGATTTTTTTTGGCTTTACTTAGACCGTTCGTTCAAAGTTTTATTCACACTCATTCCCAAGGAAGAATTTCCCATGGCTAACTACACCATCGACAACAAGATCGTTCTCGTGACCGGCGCCAATCGAGGCATCGGCAAAGCGTTGGTAGAAACGTTCATTGAGCAGGGCGCGGCTAAAGTCTACGCTGCCGTTCGTAAGCTTGATAGCGCCTCACCGCTGGTCGAGCGCTACGGCGACAAGGTTGTGCCCATTGCCCTGGATCTGGCTGATCCAAATTCGATTACCGCTGCCGCGCAAACGGCTCAGGATGTGGAGGTCGTGATCAACAATGGCGGCGCATTTCAGGGGGCCACGTCCTTGGCTGCAGACGCGATCGACTCCCTTGAGTTTCAGATGAATGTCAACGTTTACGGTCTTATCCGCATGGCACAGGCGTTTGCCCCCATTCTTAAAGCCAATGGCGGCGGCGTCTTTGCCCAGCTTAACTCCGTCGTTTCGATGAAAACGTTTGCCAACTTTGCCACCTACTCCGCCTCCAAAGCGGCGGCCTATGCCATTACCCAATCACTGCGGGAACTGTTGAGTGAGCAAGGCACGATTGTTCTCAGCGTTCATCCAGGGCCAATCGCCACTGACATGGGTGATGCCGCTGGACTAACTGAGATTGCAGAGCCTCCAACCTTAGTCGCAGATGCCATTATTGAGGCCCTGGCGGCTGGCGAGTTTCACGTCTTCCCCGATTCGATGGCGAAGCAAATTGGGGGCGCTTACCAAAGTTTTGCCACCAATGTCGTCGAGGCCGACATATCTGAAGGTTAATGCGCGCAAAAGTCTAACGATCAATTTTCCCAATTCGCAGCGCCAGGAGAGCGGCAAATTTTGCCGCTCTCCTGGCGTGCTGTCACCAATATCGCCATCTTGAAACAGAGAAGCAGGATTAGGGTGAGTGAACCCAAAAAGCGCAGTGTCTGGATCTTGGGAAAGGGTGATCCCGATTTTCAGACGACTTGTTCGAAAGAGAAAACCCGTTGGGTAGGCTTCCTAGCCTGCCCCCACCCAACCTGTTTGCGGCTCCTCAACTAGACCGCTCAGGAACGGCCAGGATGGCCATCAAACTCGCTCGGTATCGTCTAGGGCATGAGCTGGGGGGCCAGCGCTGGGGGAGTTGACGGGCATGAGTAAGCATCGCGCGGAAAATTTCGTCCACCCGGATTAGGGTTAAAGAAATCCATCAAAAGCAGCGGTAGAGAGGGCAGAATGATGAACCGGCAAAAAATTCAACAGCTACTACCGCGCCTAATTTTAGGCCTGACCCTACTGACTTTGCTGGCGCTATCCGCTGGTTATCTGCTATTGCCTAACGGACTGGCAAATTGAGAAGTAGGTGCCAAAGACCTCAGGCATCAGGGTTGTCGATCGCCAACTGGCGAGTCGCGAACTGTTTGGGAATGGCAGTGCTCAACGGTCGCCGTCCTTTCAGCAGGTAAGTATGCATCGTGCCGCGGCCTTTGATATCGATGCAGCCTCGATCTTCAAACTCGTAGTGGGCTTGCACCTGTTGATAGGTGGTAGCGCTCACTTGAATGCGGTTAATTATGCCGTGGGCCTCCATGCGACTGGCGACATTGACCGCGTCACCCCAGAGGTCGTAGCTAAATTTTTTGATGCCGATGACGCCTGCAACGACTGGCCCCGTATTGATGCCAATCCGCAGTTGAAACGGGGTGCCATCATGACGCTGAAACGACTGAATGGCATCCAGCATTTGGATGGCCATTTCTAAAATCGCTTGCGCGTGGCTAGGCTGGGGTTCGGGCAGGCCGCCAACGACCATATAAGCATCGCCAATAGTTTTGATCTTTTCGAGCCCCAGCTTTTCGGCAATGGCGTCAAAGGTCGAAAAAACTTCATTCAACACGCTCACCAGCTCATTGGGTGAGATTTGCTGCGACAGCCCGGTAAAGTCCACAATGTCGGCAAACAAAATGGTGGCCTCGTCAAACCGCGAGGCGATCGCCCCTACTTCCATTTTGAGTTGGGTGGCGATCGCATCGGGCAAGATGTTGCGCAGCAGCTTTTCCGATTTAGCCTGTTCGTTTTTAAGGGCGGTTTCCGCTTCTTTGCGATCGCTGATTTCCTGGTGAACCCGAGTAAACATGTCACAAAAGGCCCGAGACACTTCACCCAGTTCATCGTGGCGGGTCATCGCGCGGGTTTGAAAATGGGGCGGCTGATCTTGGCTAACGGCATCACCCGCCTGCTGCAGATCATCACGCAGGCGCAAAATCGGCACGATCAAGATGCGCTCTAACACCAGGATGGTGACAAAGGTGACAAACACCGAAATGATGATGACCAGCCCCGCGATGGCTAGGGCATACTGGCCCATTTCATAAATCGTGCCGCTGGCATCATGGCGGACGATCAAAATGTACTGATCCGACAGGCGATCGCTGGGCCAAGCCACGTCATACCGCTGTCGATTGTCGGTTACCTGCCGGACGACCGTACCCTCTGGTACGCTTTGACAGTCGATGCCGGGCGATTCGCCAAAGGTGTCAATCACGTTGCCCTGCAGGTCACACAGCGCCGCGCCCAAAATTACGGAGTTGGGTTTGAGGTTTTGTTGGATTAGCTGCAACACCGCTAAATTATCACCGCCCATCATGGCGTTGGCTTTGGCCGTAAATAACACTTCTGAAGAGACTTGCTCGAGTTCGCCCAGCTTTTCGCGGTAGCGACGATAAAACGAGGGTACAAAAATTACGCCCTCAATGACGACGATGCTAAAAAACACCCAGCTAACAATGCGACGAGATAGCCGAGAGCGCAATAGGCCAACAGAAGATTGCAGAATGCTGCTCATGAAATTGCGACGGTGACAAGGAACTTCATTCAATACTACTGAGAACGATTGTGGGTTCCGGGGTAGTCAGTGAAGCTTTGCCTGAGAGTTCCCTGAGAATACGCCGAATACCGTTGGTCATCTTTGGCCCCAGCTCCCATCAGAAAAGTTTGGCGAGTCGACAGGGCTGGAGACCTCGCTAGAGAACCGTCATTTTGAGCTTAGATTAGTGATGCTCAAAGGTGACAGCGGCCAGGCTTGAGTTGACTGGCCGGGGGGCGCTGATAGAGGACGGCGTAAGTTGATGTTAAGGCACGGTTCAAGGGGGCTGGCTGATAACTGTCTCAGGGGCAGGAGGCTGCTGCCAAGCCGGACTCGCGATCCCAGTGAGCAACCACTCGGTGCCGAAGTGGGCAGCGGCGCCGGTTGTCCGACCGGGTTTTCCGCTGCGGCCTTTGCTAGACTGAACAACAACTGTGAACGCAAATCTTTGAGAAGGACACGGCCTCTATGCCCGCCGCCATGACCCCCGACAAACTGCTGAGTACGCAAGAGATCACTCAGCTGCACTATGACGCTACGCGCGATCGCTTCGATGAGTCTTGGCGGGGGCCGCTCTCCACTCTGCTGGGGCTGGGCCGATCGGCCGGGGCTGACTTTGTCGAGTTTTTTTTAGAGCGCAATCAATACATCAGCTGCATGGCTGAGGATGACGCCATTACCGGCATCTCACCGCGATTGGTGACCGGCGCAGGCGTGCGCGTCTTCAAAGGCAAAGCGGACTGCTACGTCAGCACCAACAATCTCACCTTTACGGGCCTCCGCAGCGCGTTAGAAAAAGCCCTGTCGATTATGGGCCTGTTTCTGCCTGGCCCCACGGCCTCTGTGCCGGAAACGAACTTAGAGCTGCTAAGAAATTACGCGGCGGCTAAGAACAAAGACGCCTGGCTTGATGGCTGTAGCTCGATGCAAGAAATGGGCGACGTGCTGCTCTCTGCGAACGCGGCGATCGCCAAAGTCGGTAGCCATGTACAAGCCCGACGCGCCGGTTATTTTCGCGACTGGCAAGAGATTTTGGTCGCGGCCAGCGACGGCACTTTTGCCCGCGATATTCGCCTGACGCAGTCGGTTAGTTGCAATTTACTTTGCGCTGATGGCGACCATCGTTCATCCATTGGTCAGCGGTTGGGCGACACTAGCGACCCCGCCTTTTTGCGCACTTGGGACTATGGCACCACCGCTGAAGAAGTCGCGGAATCCGCCGGTAAGATGCTCTACGCCGAGTATGTCGAATCGGGCAACTATCCTGTCATCATGGCGAATCACTTTGGCGGCGTCATCTTCCACGAGGCCTGTGGTCACCTGTTAGAAACGACGCAGATTGAGCGCGGCACCACGCCCTTTATCGATAAAAAAGGTGAGAAAATCGCCCACGAAAATCTCACCGCTTGGGATGAAGGGCTCTCGGACGATGCCTTTGGCACCCTGGATATGGATGATGAGGGCATGCCGACCCAGCGCACCCTGCTGATCGAAAACGGCATTCTGAAGAACTTCTTGAGCGATCGCGCCGGTTCCATGCGTACGGGGCATCCGCGCACGGGCAGCGGCCGCCGCCAGGGCTACACCTATGCCGCTGCTTCGCGGATGCGGAACACCTACATTGCGCCGGGTGATTTCTCGGTGGATGAGCTGTTTGGCTCGGTGGAAAAGGGCATCTATTGCAAAAAGATGGGCGGCGGCAGCGTCGGCCCCACCGGGCAGTTCAACTTTGGCGTCGATGAAGCCTATCTCATTGAAAATGGCGAAATCACCAAGCCGCTGAAAGGCGCAACGCTGATTGGGGAAGCGAAGGAAATCATGCAGCGCATTTCGATGTGTTCAGAAGATATCAGCCTGGCGCCCGGATTCTGCGGCTCGATCAGCGGCAGCGTTTATGTCACGGTCGGTCAGCCTCACCTCAAGGTCGATTCCATCACTGTGGGTGGCCGGTAGTCGAGCAGACTAAGGGCATCACTCTAGTCGAGTAAGCTCAGCTAATCCGAGTGTGACCAGTCCCCGCTGTCTTGAGCACGACAGTGGGGACTGGCTCTTTAAATGCGGTTCAGAGAGACGATCGCCCAGCAAAATTTGACCGGAATTTGCCTTTAGCCCTGGATTTTGGGCATTTTGGCATCGGGATTGGTTGGTGTTCGGAATAGGCCCGCTCAGGATCATGGCCTTGCCGCATCCTCAAGTTTGTTGGAAACACCTGGGAGTTGGGCCACCAACTGGACGGGGTGAACATCGCTAATTTGCCAATCTCATCAGCAGCCTCAACTACTGATGAGACTTTGTAATGAGTGGGCGATCGCGGCTGAAACTGAGAGAAAGCCCACTAAACTCTTATAAACCTGCGAGCTAGTTGCTTTATCCCTATGACCTTTCCGCCTGAATCCGCTACTGTCACCAAAAGTTCTGCGCCTATCGGCATCTTTGATAGTGGGGTGGGAGGGCTGACCGTATTGCGCGAGTTGACCCGGCAGTTGCCGCAGGAGTCGATTCTTTACGTGGGGGATACGGCGCGCCTGCCCTATGGCGATCGCAGCCCCGAAGAGATTCGCCAATTTGGGCATGAGATCATGACCTGGATGATGACTCAAAACGTCAAGATGGTGATGATGGCCTGCAACACCAGCTCTGCCCTCGCCCTTGAGCAGGTGCAGCAAGCGTTTCCCATCCCGATTTTGGGGCTGATTTGTCCGGGGGCAAGGGCCGCCGTTAAGGCCGGTCGTCGCATTGGGGTAATTGCCACCCCTGCAACGGCGGCGAGCGACGCTTACCGTCAGGCCATTTTAGAAGCGGATGCTGAGGCCCAGGTTTGGCAGATGGGATGTCCGCAGTTTGTCCCTTTAATTGAGCAAGGTCGTCTGCAAGATCCCGCCACGTTAGCGGTGGCTAAAACCTATCTGCAGCCTCTCTTAGAGGCCAACATCGACACGTTAGTGCATGGCTGCACCCACTATCCGCATCTTCAACCCGTCTTCCAAACTTTCTTGCCAGATACGATCAAGCGAATTGACCCAGCTTACTTTATGGTCAAAGCAGCGGTTCAGGAACTCGAGCTTTTAAACTTGAAAAGCACACGACCAGCGCGGCCCACTCAGTTTTTTGTCAGTGGCTGTCCGGAACAGTTTGCTAACTTGGCCGCCAGATGGCTGAAAACAACGCCTCGCGTGAATCCAGTCAATTTTGACGCTTGCGTCACCGCGCAGAAATCTCAACGTCTCTAAAGGCAGTGCAGGATGGTCGCACAGACTCGCATTACGGCCCCGGTGATCCGGTCTTACAAACAAGCGGACAAGCGGTTTGTCATGCTGACCGCCTACGACTATCTAACGGCGACGGCTTTTGATCAGGCGGGGGTGCCAATCCTTTTAGTCGGCGACACGCTGGGCATGTTTGTGCAAGGGCATGACACGCCCCTCACCGTCACGATGGATGCGATGGTTGGCTCTACCGGGTCAACTATGCAGCCGTGGCAGGAAAATGCCAGCTAATTAGG
>CALCCA010000091.1 GCA_937899725.1 uncultured Halomicronema sp. | reverse complement strand
TAGGGCGATCGCCGCTCTTATGCTGGGATAGGGGTCTGCATTTAGGAACTGGCCTGCAAACAAGCTATCAGTGGATCGAATTTTCTCCTCGCGGAAGCCTGCCTGTTGGGCATACGCCTTAGCCCCACGCTCAAGCCAGGTCGGTTGAGGAGCCTGTCCTGAGCGGGTCGCAAGGAAGTCAAAACCGCATTAATGGGTATGTTATGGGAGCGCAGATTTCTGAGGCGTCAATGGATACTGCTTGACTTCCCGAGCTACTCGGCGCCGAGTCACCGCCGATTACTGGCACGTTCGCCCCCCATTCTGGTTCGGTAAATATCGAGGTTTTGCCGACCTATAGGGCAACTACCCCGGGCCCAGCGAGATATCGCGATCAACCCGCGAGTTAGCTGAAGTAGATTTACCTCGCCCCTTAGATTTTTATCGAATAATTTTAAAAGCAAAATTCTATCCTTAATTCTTCAAAAAAAGTGAACAGACCGCCGCGATTTTTGTTAAATTATATGAATACGCTCTCAGATTAAATGCTGGGTAGAGATTATTTGCAGAACTTTTATTGATGTACTCCTCTATATCCTGCTTGCCTTTGAGCGACTTTCGTAAGATCATTCGGCTCTCCCTACTGCCGTTTAGCAAAGATTCTTTGTACAGTTTCTTTACAGAGGTGCCGAGTCTGTCACTGATAGGCGTCCATCTCTTTAGCTAGGCAGCTTTAGTTAGACAGCTATTCCAGTCCAGGGAGTTTGCTCCCTTACACACAACACCAACCGGGGCTATGTTTGAGCACTTCACCAACACTGCAATTGCCGTCATTATGAAGGCGCAAGAAGAAGCTCGCCGCTTGCAACACAACTTTGTCGGCACTGAGCAACTTCTCCTTGGCCTCCTGAGAGAAAACTCGAGTTTGGCTTTTACGGTCTTAACTGAGTTTGGCGTCAACCTCTCGGATGCTCGCAACGAAGTCGAAGCCATCATTGGTCGAGGCAGCGGCAACCCACCTTCCGAGGTGCCCTTTACCCCGAAGGTAAAGCAAGTTTTTGAAACCGCCTTTCAAGAAGCGCGCAAGCTCGACGCGTCCTATATCGAGCCTGAACACTTATTACTGAGTCTGACCCAAAGTCAAGAAAGCGTCGCTTACCGGGTGATGGAAAATCTGGGGGTTTCACCGAGTAAGGTGCGCACTCGTCTGATTAAAGAACTGGGCGAAGCGGCGGCTATTCCTGCCGGAGCAAAACCTGAGAGACGGCGGAGCGATCGCCGTCGCAAGAGCAGCGTGCTCGAAGAGTTCAGCACTGATCTCACCGCTAAAGCAGCGGCTGGCCTCTTAGACCCAGTGATTGGTCGACCGACTGAAATTGAGCGCGTGGTGCAAATTCTTGGACGGCGAACCAAAAATAACCCTGTCTTAGTGGGCGAACCAGGCGTGGGCAAGACGGCGATCGCGGAAGGCTTGGCCCAGCGCATTGTCAACCAAGATGTGCCCGCGACCCTGATGGGTAAGAAGGTCTATGCCATTGACATGGGGCTATTGGTGTCGGGAACGCGCTTCCGGGGCGACTTTGAAGAACGCCTGACACAACTGCTCGAAGAAGTGCGCAGTGATGACGACATCATTTTGGTTATTGACGAGATTCACACTCTGGTAGGCGCAGGCTCTCTGGAAGGTGGTATGGATGCCGCCAACATGCTGAAACCAGCCCTCGCGCGGGGTGAGATGCAGTGTATTGGTGCCACCACCCTAGACGAGTATCGCAAGTACATTGAGCGCGATGCCGCGCTTGAACGGCGGTTTCAGCCCATCATGGTTGCGCCTCCTTCCGTCGAAGACACGATTGAGATTCTGCAGGGCATCCGGAGTCGCTATGAGCAGTTCCACCGCGTTTTGCTCTCTGATGAAGCGCTGAAAGCTGCGGCTGAGCTATCTGATCGCTACATCAACGATCGCTTCTTACCCGATAAAGCGATCGACCTGATTGATGAAGCTGGCTCTCGCATTAAGCTGCGCCACCACACCGTCTATCCTTCTGCCGAAATCAAGCAAGAGCTGCGGCAAGTCAACCGTGACCTGGAAGCCTCTGTGAACTCTCAGGAGTTTGTGCAGGCGCAAGCCTTGCGCGATCGCCAGCGAGAGCTTTTGCAAGAAATTCAAGGCCCTCAGCCAGAGGCCGCAGAAGCCCCGCCGATGACTCAACCCGTAGTCAGCGAAGAAGACATCGCTGAGATCGTGGCTTCTTGGACCGGTGTGCCGGTGACCCGCATGACCGAGTCAGAAGCCGTTCAGCTCATGCATCTAGAAGACACCCTGCACGAGCGAGTGATTGGTCAACATGAAGCGGTAGAAGCCGCCGCCCGAGCCATCCGTCGCTCTCGGGTTCGGCTGGCCAGCCCTGATCGACCGATTGCCAGTTTGGTCTTCTCTGGCCCCACTGGGGTCGGCAAAACGGAGTTGGCTAAGGCGCTAGCAGCATCCATGTTTGGGTCTGAAGAAGCGATGATTCGCCTCGACATGTCAGAGTTTATGGAAAGCTATACCGTTTCTAAATTGGTCGGCTCGCCCCCTGGGTTTGTCGGCTATGACGAAGGCGGGCAGCTAACCGAAGCGGTGCGCCGTAAACCTTATTCAGTGATTCTGATGGATGAGATTGAAAAGGCTCATCCCGATGTGTTCAACATCCTGCTGCAGCTCCTTGATGATGGTCGCTTGACTGACTCCAAAGGTCGAGTGGTGAGCTTTAAGAACACGCTGATCATCATGACCTCCAACATTGGCTCCCGAGTCATTGAAAAAGGCGGCAGTGGCATGGGCTTCGACAGTACCAGCACCGATGAAGCCACCACCCAATACAACAACATCCGCAACTTAGTGCAGGAGGAAATGAAGCAATACTTCCGCCCTGAACTGCTTAACCGCTTAGATGAAATCATCGTCTTCCGTCAGCTGTCTAAACCAGAAGTTCAGGAAATCGCTGACCTGATGATGGTGGGCGTGAATGCTCGTCTGGCAGAACGGCAAATCACGGTGTCTGTCACCGATAGCTTCAAAGACAAGCTCATCGCAACGGGCTACGACCAGCGCTATGGCGCTCGACCAATGCGCCGAGCGATCTCGCGACTCGTTGAAGATGCACTAGCAGAAGCTATTCTGGGCGGCATTTTAGAAGAGGGCGATACCGTTGAACTCGATGTCGATGAGGCGGGTAAGGTACAGGTTCATCGCCAGCAAGAGCCCGCTCTAGCGGGCGTCAATCGCTAGACTGAAGCCTCAATCAGTCGTCTGTAAAAAAGCAATTCCCCTCAGCGTCGATCTTTCATCGATGCTGAGGGGAATTTTTTATGGAGCTGGTTGGCAACGACTGACTGCGATTAATAGTCCAGCGTGACGCTCTGGAATGAGTCTTGACGATCGCTCGACCGATCTGGCGAATACACGACACAGTTGGGTTCTGACAGCACCACACTTGCTGATTCGTCAATTTTCCTGAGCTGTTGAGCTTGGCCTTCGACGGTCTCAATTTCCTGCGCTAAAACGGTCAGGCGATTTTGGATGCGATCGCGGCGCTGGTCTAAGCTGGCTAATTCTTGCTGCAGCCGTTTTTTCTCAATGGTGAGCTGATACATCGTCAGATATTGAGACGATTCCGACTGCTGACGCGGCATCGTACTAATTTTCGGGTTACTCCGCATCGGAGGGCGAGCAAAAGGCACAGGCATCACCAAAAGTGCAACTTGATTAAATCTTGTTCTGATAGTACCCGAGGGGCCAGAATACCTAGCAACCCGAGTTGCTAGGTCCTTGGCTAACCACCCGCCGCCGCCCATGTCATGAGAGCAGGAGACTCCTCAATGTGAGGAGGACACATCGGGCCTCCGCCGATCAAAAAAGCCGGGGTCTCTTGCGAAACACCGGCTTTCTAAATCACAAATGCCAACCCAGCTGAGAATTAGCTCACCGGCTGAGGAGTTTTGGCTGTGAGACGCTCATAACTTTCGCGCATCTTGAGACCCACTAGCACTTGGAACAGGCCGCTGCCGTTCTTAGAACCAGGATATTCGCGGTGCTTGAGCAACAGCTCGGTCATCTCACCGTAGTACTTGGTCGAGGTATTGCTGAGATGGCTCTCAACGTAAATCAACTCCTCTAGGCGCTCAAACTGACCGTCCAGCTCTAGCACTGAGACGTCGTGGCCGTAGTAGCTGTCAGGGCCGTAATGCATTCGAATGCCGGGGAAGGAGCAGGTCAATTTACGACCGCAGGGAATCCAATCAATGGTCGAGCCTTCGTCAAATAGATAGACCGGGTCAAACCCTTCGACGCTCTCTTTCTGGAGCAACCGCACGCGCAGGATTTTCCGCTCTTTCTCTTCGTCGGGGATGAGTTGCGTTGGCAGAATTTGAATGACGACATCAGCATATTGCTTTTGGATATCGATGTAGGCTTCAAAATCGTGACGACGAGAGTTGATTGAGGCCAGCACATCCTCATAGGTATGGCCTCGCTCGGCCATATCGCGCTGAATCTTCCAAGCGATTTTGACGTCATCGTGAATGTCGAGATAAACGCTGAAATCAATCAGACCGCGCACCCGCTCGTCATACATCGGATGCAACCCTTCGATGACGATGATGTGGTTAGGATCAACGCGCTCGGGCGGGTCAAGTTCGCCAGTCTCGTGGTTGTAGATCGGCTTGTCGATAGAAGTGCCTGCTTTGAGTGCCTTGATTTGTTCGTACATCAAATCAAAGTTGTTGGCTTCGGGGTTGAGCGCCGTGACACCCGCCGCCTTACGCTGCTTGCGATCAAGACTGTGATAGTCATCTAGACAGATGACGGTAATGAACTCTTCCCCAAACAAATCTTCTAATCGTCTCAAAAATGTGGATTTACCACATCCAGAGTCGCCAGCAACCCCAATTAAAACCACGCGATCCGGCTTACTTGTCATAGCTTTCCTCGAGCAAAACAGAAAACAACTGCGATAGAGATTAAGTTAGAGCGCAACGGCGGAACAAAGGCGGGAGCAGCCACCCATCAAGCTGTCGTTGCGAATACCTTAATTTAGTGAAGCAACTATAATTAGCATCTACACATCGTCCTAATCGGGTTGAGCAAGCCGGATAGAGGGCTTTGATGGCCACAACCGCAACTAACAGACGTCAATTATGGGTGGGCAATAAAAGCCGTAAACCGCTGGTCAAAAGCCTTGCTCAAGCACAGACCTGTCAAGCCGGTTCAGACCATTCCGAGCACGAGAATCCCGATGTTTACGCTGTTAATAAACAGAATACTATTAAATTGGTATCACGGCTTACAAGCGCAGAGCCAATTAAATATTTGATGTGATTTTGACTGAAGTGATTCGCTGCCGGCTCTTTGCGCTGAATCTCACAGCCCCTTCACCCCCATTGAGCAGCTGTGCTGGCCGGGCGATCGCCGAGGGCTTTGCCAACTCTTTCACCGGCAAATACCGGCTTTTCTATATCAGTCAAGGGGTCGGGCAAAGACGACCAGCGGTTACATCGGCCCAAAAAGTGTTCGCAGCAGAATAATCTTTTAATAAATCTAAAATTGCGTTGGACGACACAGTGTTTTCGCAGGCCGCCGATTAGATTATTCAAAGCTGCAGGTCACAGGTGCTCAGCATTGGGTTCAGTTTCTCCAGCATTTCCAGTTTTCCGAGCTGGTTTGATTAGGAGAGCTTTCCGTTACAGTGATACGCTAGAGAAAATGTTCGGCAAGCGTTATCTATGGGTGTTTCCTAAGTTGGGAAGCATGTTTTGGATAGACGACTTTGCTAGTCAAGGCAGATTCTCGGAGTCATATAGTCAGCACATGTACAATCCAAGCGTAAGTGGCGGCAACGCCAGCTCTGTAGCGGGAAGTCGCTTATTTGTATACGAAGTCAAGGGACTGCGTCAAAACGCTGAAACTGACAAGATAAATACCCCCATTCGCAAGAGTGGCAGTGTATTTATCACGGTTCCTTACAATCGGATGAACCAAGAGATGCAGCGCATCACTCGCCTCGGCGGGGAGATTGTCGCCATCCGTTCGGTCAGCGAATCCAATGGGCAGAGCCCCCCTGCAGCGACCGCAAAGCAAGACACTGGTAAGTCTATGACTCAAGCGACGCCCAAGGCGAAAAAAGATATCCCTGTCAACCTTTACAAACCGAAAGCTCCTTTCGTCGGTAAGGTGATCTCGAATGAGCCGCTGGTGGCCGAAGGCGGTTCAGGAATCGTTCAGCACATCAAAATTGACCTCTCGGGTGGCGATTATCGCTACCTCGAAGGCCAGAGTGCGGGCATCATTCCCGAAGGTACCGATGACAAGGGCAAGCCCCACAAGCTGCGTTTGTACTCCATTGCCTCTACGCAGCATGGGGACGACATGAATGATAAGACCGTCTCTCTCTGTGTCAGAGAGCTGGAATATAAAGATCCCGAGACTGGCGAAACAGTTTACGGGACCTGTTCTTCTTACCTCTGTCACATTGAGCCCGGCGCTGACGTGAAGGTCACCGGCCCCGTCGGTAAGGAAATGCTGCTGCCGGATGATGAGGATGCCACCGTAATTATGCTGGCAACGGGCACTGGGATTGCTCCCTTCCGAGCGTATTTGTGGCGCATGTTTAAGGATGTTGAGCGGGAAGCAAACCCCGACTATCAGTTTAAAGGGAAGGCTTGGCTGATTTTCGGTGTCCCCTACAGTGCCAATGTTCTCTACAAAGAGGAGCTAGAGGAAATTCAGGCGCAGTACCCAGATAACTTTGAGCTGACCTATGCCATCAGCCGTGAGCAGCAAAATGCTGAGGGCGGCAAGATGTACATTCAGAATCGGGTGGCTGAGAACGCAGCCCGAATTTGGGAGCTGGTGCAAGACCCTAAAACTCACACTTACATGTGTGGTCTGAAGGGCATGGAAGACGGTATTGATGCGGCGCTCTCTGCAGAAGCAGAAAAGAACGGTGCCAACTGGGAAGACTTCCGTAAGCAAATGAAGAAAGAGCATCGCTGGCACGTAGAGACCTACTAGAGCTCAGCGAGCCTATAGTTTTGACACCCCCTGGCTGATGGCAACGGGGTAGACGAGGGGCTAGCTTAGACGCCCTTTTGATGATTATGACGACCGGAGAGGATTTAACCCCTCTCCGGTTTTTATTTGGCGTCAGACATCCCCTACCATTAGTAGGAAACGGACAGAAGGTAGAGACAACGTGGCGGTTAAAGTAGGTCTGTTGGGATTGGGGACAGTGGGCACTGGGACAGCAAAAATCTTGCTAGACCCGACAGGGCGACATCCTCTCGTGAGTGACATCGAGGTGGCTCGGGTGGGGGTGCGATCGCTCGACAAACCCCGTGACATTGAGATTGCTGCCGACCGATTTACCACCGATCTAGAAGCCATCGTGACTGATCCCAGTATTGATGTTGTAGTGGAGCTAATCGGCGGCTTAGAACCGGCGCGATCGCTGATGCTGAAGGCGATTCACCAGGGCAAGCACGTGGTCACGGCCAACAAGGCGGTGATTGCTCGCTATGGCGACGAACTTTTTACAGCCGCGAATGAAGCTGGCGTCTATGTGCTGTTGGAAGCAGCAGTCGGTGGCGGTATTCCCGTCATTCAACCGTTGAAACAGGCGTTGGGGGTCAACCGCATTCAGGCGGTGACGGGCATTGTGAATGGCACGACGAACTACATCCTGACCCGGATGCAAGAGGAGGGCGGCGACTTTGAGACCATTTTGGCTGATGCCCAAGCGCTGGGCTATGCCGAAGCTGACCCCACCGCCGACGTCGATGGGCTAGATGCCGCCGATAAGATTGCCATTTTGGCCTCGCTCGCGTTTGGGGGCCGCATCAAGCTCTCTGACGTGTATTGCGAGGGCATTCGCCACGTGAGCGCAGCGGATATTGCCTATGCGGAGCGCTTGGGGTTTGTGATTAAACTGCTGGCGATCGCCCGCCGCGATATCTGTCCGACCTCTAACGAAGCGCTTGATCAGCTTCAGTTGCGGGTGCATCCGACGCTGGTGCCTGATCACCATCCCCTCGCTAGCGTCAACGGGATCTACAACGCCATTTTGGTGGAGGGTGAGCCGATTGGCCAAGTGATGTTCTTTGGGCCAGGAGCGGGCGAAGGCCCCACGGCCAGCGCGGTCGCCTCCGATATCTTAAATATTGCCGCCACTCTGAAATCGCAAAGCGTCGCCGCTAAGGCGGAGCCTCAAAATCCGCTGCTAGCCTGCACCCACCAGCACTATTGCCAGGTTAGCCCCATGACCGATATCGTCAGTCGCTTTTATGTGCGACTGTTGGCGGCAGACCAGCCTGGGGTGATTGGCCAGGTGGGATTGTGCTTTGGCAACCACGAAGTCAGCATCGAGTCGGTGGTGCAAATTGACCTGCACGACGGTATTGGTGAAATTGTGGTGGTAACTCATGAGGTGTCGGAACGCAATTTTCAAACGGCGCTAGATGAGCTGCGCGCGTCGGCCAGTATTCGGAGCGTACCGAGCGTCTTGCGTGTGCTCTAGTCCAACTGGTAGCTAGCCAGCTTGAGATTTGCTTGGGAGTTGTCGTTAGTCGGGTGAGCCTTCCCCAGACAGCTCACCGTAGAACCAATCGGAGGCCGCAGTAGTGATCTGACAACTCATCCACCCAGAATGCTGCGCCTGGCCATCGTCTTACCGTTGAACCCTCATGGACACATTTGCGTACACAGTTTCGGGGGCAGACTTGTGGGCCTGGCGATCGCAGGCCATCGCCCAGGCCCAAACGGCCCACATTGACCCAGCCGAAGTGGATTGGCTACTGCAGGGCTTGTGTCAGGTGGAAACCTTGGCATTGCGCTTAGGGACGCTGGCTCAGCAACTGGCCGTGCCCACTACGATGGCATTGTCTGAGTTAGAAACGCTGTGGCAAAAGCGGCTTGGTGATCGCGTCCCGATTCAACATCTGGTGGGCAAAACGGTCTGGCGCGACTTCACGCTGCAGGTCTCCCCCGCCGTCCTGATTCCCCGGCCAGAAACTGAACTGCTCATTGATATCGTGGTTGCGTTCATCAACCAAAGCCCTCAGGCAGCCTGGCTACAGCAGGGCACTTGGGTTGATTTGGGCACTGGCAGCGGGGCGATCGCCCTTGGGTTAGCGGCAGCCCTGCCCCAGGCGCAAGTTGTAGCGGTGGATGTGAGTGACACAGCGCTGGCGATCGCCCGGCACAATGCCGTCGAGAATGGCTTGGGCGATCGCATCCAGTTTCTGTCGGGATCATGGTTTGAGCCGCTAGCGCGCGGGGCGGGGCAGCTGGCCGGTATGGTGTCGAATCCGCCCTACATTCCTAGCGCGATCGTGCCCACCCTCGACCCCGAAGTGGCTCACCACGAGCCTCATCTGGCCTTGGATGGCGGCCCAGACGGGTTGGCTGCCGTGCGGCATTTGATCACGACTGCGCCGCGCTATTTGCAAGCCGGCGGCCTTTGGGCAGTGGAACTCATGGCCGGACAGGCCCCGGCGGTCACCCATTTATTGCAGCAGTCGCAAGCCTATACCGATGGCCAAGCCGTCAGCGACTATGCCGGAATCGAGCGATTTGTGACGGCCTATCGGCAATAACGGATCTACGAGCGATCGCGATATTCCTGATCTAAAGCCCCGACAGGCGGCACTCAAGGCGGCGACACCAATAACAGCGCCCGATAGGAAAAGCCTAAGGAGGCATTGCCAGTCCACTGGCCGGCAGACTTATTGAATTTGATCAGTTGTCCCTCCTGCTCTAACTGAGTGAGCAAGCGAGTCACGGTCACTCGACTGGTGCCCAAAATTTCGGCAATCTGCTGATGGGTCAACATCGACTCTAGCAACTGCCCCTGAGACACGGGTCGGCCAAATCGATGGGCCAGCCAGTACAGCAGCTGGATCAGGCGTTCCCTCACTGAGGGTTGATGCACAATACGCAGCAGTTCTTCTTGCTGCCAGAGATGTTTGAGCAAGGCGCTTTGCCAAAACCGGCTGTGACTGCCGAGCGGCGTTGATCTCGCTTTAACGGTCGTCAAACATTCCATTTGATAGGGCTGTTGGCACGTGAGGGGCAACCCAACCATGCCGCCGCGCCCCCAAATACTCAGGGTAGTCACGTGACCTTGAGGATTCCAAGTGAGGGTGCGCACAATGCCGTGGTCGATTTGCCAAACCTGATCGGGCAGGGCGGGCAGCAGATGCTTGCGGCGAAAAGACTGGGATTTGGTCGTCGATGCCGACTCAGTGGCGACGGCCTGACCACTGGCAAGCGGAGATAATTGACGGAGTCTAGAGGGCATAGGTTGAGGAGGTCAATAAGGGGAGACAAGCGATCGCGAAGCCTGAGGGCACACCCAACGACGGTGCTGAAATCACTGGTTGTGGATCTCAGTGAGGGACACAGGCATTGACTAAAGCGGCAGTCGGGGGCCGGCTAACAGTCAGGAAGTCGAACAGCGGCCAGCATCCTCAATGCGTTAGGCGGGCAGTAGCAGGCGCGATCGCCGCCGGTGCTAAGGCGTCAAGCGGTTGCCAAAAGTCGAGAATTTGCTCTCGGCAAAGTTGCGGATGCGTAGCGTGAAAGAAATGCCGCCCGTCAGGACAAAGCCAGCGGCGATCACCCGGCTTGAGCCAGGGTTGCCAACCCTGCAATTGCACCGGATCGACCACGGTATCGGCTTGACCGCCACACACCATCAGCGGCACTGAAACGCCAGCGGGAAACAAACTGAACCGACTTAAAAGAGAATGCAGCGATAGCGAACTGATCAGATCGCGCTCCAGCAGTTGAATCCATCCTTCGACACAGTGCTGACACTGCGGCCCAAACAAACTGCGGGCAGTTTGCGCCAAGAGGCGCCGACGGCTACAGGGCAGCAAATCGAGCTGCGTATAGTAGTGAGCCTTCCAATCGACCGTAGGGTTGACGCCGACGCTTAGCAGCGTAAGCGACTTGACCCGATGGGGAAACCGCCGGGCATAGAGCAGACCCACCAGACCACCCGTCCCATGACCAATGAGATGCAGCGGGCGATCGCTCCCCTTGACATAATCATGGAGCAGCGTCACGGCAACGTCTAACGAGCTGGGTTCATCAGGGGTCTGCTGATAGCCCCAATGAGCAATATTCACTGCCTCGTGTAACTGAATGAGCAAGGGCTGCTCTAATCGCCGAAAACTGGGATTCACGCTGAGCCAAAGGGCTGCGGGCGAGGCGGCGGTCAAAATTTGATCGGTCATAACACCTGTCCTGCAAAAATTTTGAAGGGAAACACGTAATGCTCTGACGACTTGGCCGGCGTCACCAGAACCGTCGTCGAGAGACCAGAAAAGACGGCGGTCTCAAGGTCAAAGGCTAATGGCAGCTACATCCCCCAAGTTTCGAGACAACGACCCGTCAGCTGCCATGGATTGTCTTGATGCCGCGCTAAAACGACCGCTGCGTCACCTAACGGTGGTTGAATCAGCCTGGCGATTGCTGCCGCCTTTCTCATCTGAGTATCCAAAAAGAGCACCATCTGACTCATCAACCATCCTCAAAATTGCAATAAGGCGAACGATCGCCGTGATCGCGGCAGGTGCGATGCGCCACCCCGATGGCTTGCCCCACAGGCATTGCCTGACGGCAGGTGGGGCAAAACCAATACAGGCCCGATGGGGCCACATGTCGCAGCAACTCATCTGCACAGCAGGGGCAATTCATCACCAACATCCAGAATTAAAGGAACAGAAAAGGGGACACTGACTTCAGGTAGTTAGGTCGAATACACACGTGCCCCCAAGAACGAATTGTGAACTATGACTCAATCGCATTGAGAGCCGGTTCGACGCCACACAAGTCAAAGCCCATCGCCCGCAGAACATGCCAGAAATGGCACAGCAAGCAGAAACAGGCGAGAGCATTCGACCCAAAGGTAAAAGCCCCGACCCACAGCGTGATTAGGGTCAATTGCGCAACGTGGGCGACGACAAACAGGCCTGACTGATCGACAAAGCGAGTATTGGCCGCCTGCCAGTCGGAAGAGATTTCTACACTGCCATCGGTTTGCATCGTGATTGAATCCTTAACAGCAAAACTCAACTCGAGAAAGCTTATTGACCATATTTCTCAATAAGCTGACAATAGAATAGATCAGAATAGTTCTCAATAGCAAAATGTCAACTTTTGTATCGGACTCCTCAATGGGGCACCCGACTTGCAGGGCTCAGATTGCGAGAGTCTGGTGGGCTAAGTGGGCTCCTCTTTGGCGCTATCTAGGGTGCATCATCCGCCGCTGAACAATTGGGTAGCCCAGATCGCGCCACAAACCCCTTCAGTGACAGCAATTATGCAGCATGTCTCATTGAATCGTTCACTGATGGTAGCCACTCGTTCGAGGCGCCTGGGCCATCTCGGGCAAAGAGGGCTGCGATCGATGCTGCCTCCAACCTGGACAACTTTATTGACCTGTGATGTCAACAAATTGAGTGGGATTTTGGCAACCTTAGAAGGTTTGACAGAGAGACATTGCGCAGCGATACGGGGCAGCACGAGTAATACCAGTTCTACGAATTACCGCTACCCAGACCAGTCGGCTTTCTCCCAGTCGGAGACACTGCGGGTTGGCCTGGCCTGCTCGTCGGGCTGACGACTCCGCTCCGCCGACGTTCCTTGAGCGGAGTCGTAAAGCAGATCTGTAGCCCAGTTTCAGAGAATTGGTATAAATCAGTGTCCCGACTTTCAATTCACCGGCAACGCATGGCGCCCGACGTCACTCTAGGACATCGGGCTAGCATCAACAGTGCTGCCCTATTCGAGGTATCTCTATGATGGGCGAGCCCGCACCTTGACTGAGGCAAGTCTCTGACACAGCGGTGAAGCCGTAGCGGCGCAGGTCTCCTTTCAGCCAATGTCTGCGGGCGATCACACGGCACTAGTGGCGTTAACTGCAGACACAGCGTTTATTGCGCCGATCTAGAGCGAGAGACAACTTGGGTTTGACCTGTGATGCGAGCTGCTGGTTCAGCCGTGGGGATGCACTCATTCGAATCAATCTCTGCTCGTACCCGCTTGGGGCGAGCCGGTTGTTGCATCGGAATTTGAATGACAAACTGCGTTCCTTGACCCGGAGTCGAGAAGCACTCTAACTTGCCTCGATGTCTTTCCGTAATGATTTGATAGCTGATCGACATGCCCATGCCAGTCCCTTTACCCACCGCTTTAGTGGTGAAAAAGGGCTCAAAGATCCGCTCTTGAATTTCTGCAGGGATGCCCAAACCATTGTCGGCAATGGTGATTTGCACCCGTTCTTGATCAATCACAGAGGTTTGTAGCGTAATTCGACCGGGATTCGCGAGGTGTTGTTCCGCGGTATAGTTCTCGGTTTTGTCGGCGATCGCATCAATGGCGTTGACCAAAATATTCATAAAGACTTGATTGAGCAGTCCGGCGTAGCATTCCACTGGTCGCAGCGTTGCATAATCTTTGACGACCTGAATGGCGGGTCGGCTGGGGCTAGCCTGGAGGCGATGCTGCAAAATCATCAGAGTGCTTTCTAAACCCTGATGAATATCGACTGATTTGATATCAGCTTCATCTAACCTCGAAAAAATCCGCAGAGCCAGAACAATTTCGCGAATACGCTGACTGCCAATATCCATAGAAGTCAAAATTTTAGGCAAATCATCTTGGATGAAAGGCAGATCGACTTCATCAATCACAGCTTGAATCTCGGGCTGGGGATGAGGGTAGTGATGCTGATAGAGCCCTAGTAACTTAAGCAGATTTTGACCATAGCCCCGGAGGTGATTCAAATTACCGTGAATAAAACTCACCGGATTATTAATTTCATGGGCCACCCCAGCAACCATGTTGCCTAAGCTCGACATTTTTTCGTTTTGAACGAGTCTGAGTTGAGCCTGTCGAAGCTCCAACAAAGCCTGCTCTAATTCACCCGCCTGCTGCCGGTAGCGTCCTTCAGACGCTTGCAATCGCTGATACTGCTGCTCTAGCAGATAGTCTGCTCTTTTAACAAAGAGGTATAGCAGACCATACAGCGATGTCAGAATCAGTAGACTCCCTAAGATAATCCGCCGCTGAGTTTGCTCGATGCGCTCCACCAGAGGCGTGACATCTTTATAGAGTTCAAAAACACCCACAATTTCTTCGTTAGCCGCTCCGCCTCGAATCGGAATATAGCTAGACAGTAGGTTGCGATCTTCTAAGGTAGTTTGCAGAGCGGTGAAGGTGTCGCGATGATCGAGTTGACTGGCGACTCGACCAGACCGAGCCGCTAAAAAGCCGGATGATTGACTCTTGTCGTCCCCCGTTTGGGATGCATCAGTCGAGAAAACGGTTCTTCCCTGCAGGTCAAAAACTTTGATTTTGGCAATTTGTGAGCCTTCTAGACCTTGCAGGGTGTCTTTGTATAGCTGACGAGTCTTCGGGTGTGCAACTAATGCTTCATCACTGAGCGACTGAGTTGAAGATAGGAAATAACCATATCTAGGCCAGAGCGTGTTAGCAAAAATCTGCGTGGTGGTGATATTACTTTCTTCTGTCGATATGACTAAGTCATGTACGGCTTGTCGGCGATAAAAAATCGCTAGCAAGCTCGTTGCTAGCACAAAGGTGCTTAAGCTGACAATCGAAAAGTTGCGCAGCAGCTGAAAGCGCTGCTCAGTTGAAGGACTATTCAGAGAAAAGAGTTTATTGAGCATCAGGACAGATTTTGATTTTGGTCTTTATGGACGCTAGGGTGGCTTCAATTTCAATCATGAAATCTTCTACATCATCCCAGCAATATTGAGTTTTATTGGCATAGTGAATGCCAACTATCTCTACAACGACAGGTGAACTAATGAATTCCAGGCTGTAGCAATCGAAGTCAGACCAGAACGCAACCTGATGGCAAATTTCTGACCAGATGAGATAGCTGACACCAATACAGTCACGAAATCATTCTAGAAGTACTGTATGAAGCCGAGGCAAAGCTTTAGACATCAGGCATTTTACATTTTTATTATATTTTCAATTGAGTTTTGTTACGTATTTCTAGTCAGTTGTTTGATTCAGCTTTTGACTCATTATTCCCTCGAAACACCTTGAATACAGCATTTTCGTTTCAGGTGAAGTCTGTGCGCTTCTCTAGCATCAAAGAATTCGAGGTGATTTAGTGTCTCACTGGATTTAGAAACACCGTATCAATGAATCGATCATTTTAGTTCTGCTCTACCAGTCTGAGAGCCAAGTTTTAGGGTAGTGCAGTTTTTGACTCTATGGCAGATAACTATTGCCGTGATTGCCAACACTACAGTTTGGATCAGCGTTGAGGGATCTTGATAGTTTGATCGGGTTCACCGACCGATCGCCAGTGATTTTACTGGCTTAATATTTCATCTCCTTTCTATATCAGTTGGCGTGAGTCTTGGACAGCAAGTCAAATTGTCCGGTCTGGTCAGATTGCTCAAAGATTGACTGCCGCACGGTATCTCAATCAAACAAAATTTCTCGGCCCTGGGGATCACAGATAAGGCTTTGCACCCAACCAACGGCAGCCAGCCGCGCGCCCTCGGTAACGGTTTCAACCCGATGAAGCGTTGCAGAAGGATACACAGTCATCGAGCCTGCCGGTAATTTGTTATCGGGCTCTCCCTGGCTACTTTTAATGACTAACACTCTGCCCTGATCGTCATCGAAAAAATTGAGCAATCAGGTAAACGAAATGTCCGATCGCATCAGCGGCTGTCGGCTGCGCATGAGCGCATCGTCTGTATGGGTACCGTAGGCCATGCCGACTGGGGAGCGGCTAATCAGCGGTGGATGTTTTGGGGCGAGCCGTCATTTGCAACAAGCGATGGCGTTGTAAAGCCGTCGGAATGAGCGATCACCAGTCTCCTAAAACAGGGCCATCTTTGGGGCGCTGAATTGACTCGCCGCCGGCTCGACCCGACTCAATCATGTCGGCTAGAGATGGTGGAGCCACTACCTGATATCATGCCGCACAATGCAGGATGTTCGTCTCAGACCCAGATCGTGGGCATCTGTTAGTGATGTCTTTTAGCTAAGAAAACCGATGCCTCAATTTTTGGGGGAGAGAAAATGGCGCGTGAGCCAGCCCATCGCCCTGTCGGTTTGGGTGAGTGTCTTCGCCGTCTTGGCGCAAGCTGGCTGGGCGGCGCCCTTGCCACCGGCGAATTCCCGACGCCCAGCTGCTACATTCGCTCAAATTCTGGAGGACTTGCCGGGGACGCCGACCGAGCTGCCGCCGGAACCAAGTCCCTTCCCTCGGTTGCCGGAACCAGACACCCCGATTCTGGAAGACTTGCCGAGGACACCGCCTGAGTCACTGCCGGAACCAGCCCCCCTACCCCGGCTGCCGGCACCAGACGACCTGCTAGAACCGACTGTCCCGAGTCCACCCCCGACAGACGCCATCCCCATTGAAGAATCCTTTGACATTGACCGTTACGACGTGCTGGGCAGCACCGTATTTTCTGACGAGGAACTTGCGGCGGTGACTGCAGACTTTGCGGGGGATGAACGCACCTTTGGCGACATTTTGAATGCCCGCTCGGCGGTGACGGATCTTTATGTCAGCAGAGGCTACATCACATCAGGGGCGATCGTACCGCCGCAATCGTTTGAAGACGGCGGAGTGGTACAAATTCAAGTGATTGAGGGCCGTTTAGAAGACATTCAAATCACCGGTACACAGCGATTAAATCCGGGCTATATCAGCAGTCGTCTGGCGCTCAAATCGGCCCCCCCGCTGCAACAAGATCAGCTCTTAGAGGGCTTGCAGTTGCTGCAGCTAGACCCACTGATCGAAACTATTTCTGCTGATTTGCAGGCGGGAACCCGGCCCGGCACGAATTTACTTGTGGTCACGGTGACCGAAGCCGAGACCTTTGAGGTCAATTACACGTTCGATAATAATCGCTCGCCAAGCGTGGGTACGCTGCGGCATCAGGGCCGGTTGACGGAAGCTAACTTGACGGGCTGGGGCGATCGCCTGACGGTCGCCATCAACGGCACCTCCGGCAGTCGTGAGCTGTCGCTAGACTACACAGTGCCGATTAATCCCCACAATGGTTCTCTCAGGGTTCGAGGCACTTTTACGAATAGCCGGGTGATCGAAGAATCGTTTGAGGCTCTCGACATTTCCTCCGTGTCCAATGCTTACGAAATTACGGTGCGACAGCCGCTCATGCAAAGCCCCACTGAGGAATTTGCGCTGGGATTGACGGCTGCCCATGAAAATAGTCAGACCTTTTTGGGCATTGCCGATATTGGCGGCTTTCCGCTCTCGGTCGGGGCAGATGATGACGGCAAAACGCGGGTGTCGGCGCTGCGGTTTTTTCAGGAGTGGAGTCGCCGTGATAATGAGCAAGTCATCGCCGTGCGATCGCAGTTCAACCTCGGCCTTGATGTCTTCAATGCCACGGTTAACGATGATGGCCCGGATGGTCAATTCTTTGCCTGGCAGGGACAGGCCCAGTGGGTGCGCTTGCTGGCTCCAGATACCACGTTGCTGGTACGCGGTGGTGCCCAACTCACACCGGATGACCTGCTAGGGCTAGAACGCTTTGGCCTCGGGGGGCAGCAAACCGTTCGGGGCTATCGACAGGACCAGCTCTTGACCGACAATGCGTTACTGGGCGGAATTGAGGTGCGAGTGCCGGTCTATCGCGATCGCAACCAAGAGCTGCAGCTTCTATTGGCCCCTTTCATCGACATCGGGCATGGTTGGAATGTCTCTGGGGCCAATCCCGCCAACAACACCCTGCTCTCCACCGGCGCTGGGCTGATTTTTACGCTGTCTGATCGCCTCAATGCTCGCCTAGATTGGGGGATTCCGCTGCTTGCAAACGAGTCAGAAGGCGATTCCTTGCAAGCCGGTGGCCTCTACTTCACCTTTGATCTATCGCTCTTCTAACCAAACCGCAACAGAGGAAAAGCGCGCTCCAGCCCTCTAAATTGGAGCTTCAGCAGAGTGGTGCCGGTTCGGTTGCCGGTGCAAACCACCAGTTCAAAGTTTTATGCTCAGACCGCCCAGCGAGCATGAGCCTAGTGCTATAACCCAGGTATCAGGTGCTTCAGAGGGATCGTTTCACGCCACAGAGGTTACGCTGCCCTCAGTTGAGCTGGGCTCAATTGCCCATGCCCCCACAACCGCTTGTGGGATGTGCCGCTAAACAAACTCGCCTCAATTCCAGTGAGGATAGTCTGATGCCGTTGCTACCCCAATCCAGTCCAGAAGACTTGTCAAATCCCCTTTCAATCCGCTAGTCGCTATCCCTACAAACTCGCCTCAATTCCAGTGAGGATAGTCTGATGCCGTTGCTACCCTGCAAACCTTTCGGGATCTTCATGGGTCTGGTGGTGGTCTCGTTGCCAACGCCAATCTGGGCCAAGACAGAAGCTGTGCTCATTGCCCAGATTGAGCCAGACTCTTCTTTAGGCACCGACGCTTCCGTCGTCACGCCAGAGGTTCTCCTGCGCGGCGAACTAGCCGATGAAATCAGGGGCGGTGCCATCCGAGGCAACAATCTCTTCCACAGCTTTGCCGAATTCAACGTTCTGCCAGATCAGCGAGTTTACTTTGCCAACCCCATCGGCATCGAAAATATCCTGAGTCGGGTCACCGGGGGCAATCTTTCTAATATTGATGGCCTGTTAGGGGTCGATGGCGCAGCCAATCTATATCTGCTGAACCCCAACGGCATTATCTTTGGCCCCAACGCGCGCTTAGACATTGAGGGGTCTTTTACGGCTACCACCGCAGACCAGATTGGGTTCAATGACGGCAGCGAGTTTAGTGCGGTGCCAACGGACAATGAACTGCTGACGGTGAGCGTCCCGCTGGGCGTGCAGTTTAACGACGAGCCCCAGGGCGATATTACTCAGCAGGGGGATTTAGCCGTCGGTGCAGGGGCCAGCCTGACGCTGTTTGGCGATAGGGTGCTCAGCAGCGGTGCCCTCACCGTAGAGGGAGGCACGGTTCAGCTACTAGGCAACCAAGTCGGCTTAGTGGATGAGGCGGCGGTCGATGTCTCGTCAGCCACGGGTGGCGGTACCGTGTTGATTGGGGGTGATTACCTGGGCGAGGGCACCGTGCCCAATGCGAACACCACCCTCATCGAAGCCGGTGCCACCATTCATGCCGATGCGCAACAGACCGGCGATGGCGGGCGAGTAATTGTTTGGGCCGATGGTGCAACTCAGTTTGCCGGTGGCATCAGCGCCCAGGGCGGCAATGAAAGCGGCAATGGTGGTTTCGTTGAAGTTTCGGGCAGGCAAGCACTCGACTTTACCGGCACGGTGAATACCCAAGCGGTGAATGGCATCGTGGGGCAGCTCTTGCTTGACCCAGCCAATATTTTCATTGCTGATGCCCCGCCTCCAGGCAGTATTACCGTCGGGCTCGGGGATGGCGTATTTGCCGATTTGATCTACGCCGCGACGGAAGATCCGGAACAAAACAGTCACTTAACACCTGCCACGGTGGAAGCGCTGCTCGCGGCGAATGACCTGACTTTGGTTGCCGACAATGCGATCGCTGTCCTGAACAATGTCACGGCCAATAGCGACAACAACTTAACACTGAATGCGGGGGCGATCGGCGTCATTGGTGCGGTGTTACGGCAGTCTGGCGGCGGCAGCATTATTTTAGGAACCCCCCAAACGCCAGGTAATGGGGTGGCAGTTGGTCTTGGCATAGTGGATACGAGTCCGTTACCAGGATCGACCAACGCTGGCGGCAATGTCCAAATTACGACCCATGATTTGGCGGTTTTGAATAATGGCTCTGTCAGTGCTAGTACGCTGGGCACTGGCGATACCGGTCAGGTACAAATCGATGCCACGGGAGATGTAATTGTTGATGGCCCCAGTGCTGCGATCGCCAACATCGTGTTTCCGGGGGCGACGGGCGATAGTGGCGGCATCGCCCTATCGGCCAATCGCTTATCAGTGTTGAACGGGGCTGAAGTGAATGCCAGTAACTTTGGCGACGGCGATGCGGGCCAGGTGCAGATCACGGCTACGGGAGATGTGCTCGTTGATGGTCCCGGTTCCCGGATTGCTAGCCAAGTAAATCTTGGTGCAACGGGTAATAGTGGCGGCATCGTCCTCTCGACTAATAACCTATCGCTACTCAATGATGCTGAAGTGAGTGCCAGTACCTTTAGCGCGGGCAATGCCGGTCAAGTAGAGATTGATGCCATGGGGGATGTGATTGTTGATGGTGCCCGAATTGACAGCACAGTGGCGGCTGGTGCAACGGGGGATAGTGGCGGCATTGTGCTCTC
>CALCCA010000090.1 GCA_937899725.1 uncultured Halomicronema sp. | reverse complement strand
GTTTTCAACTATTCCGAATTTAACCCTTCGGTTGGGAGACAGATTGAAGTTGACCTTGCCAAACTTGAGGATGACGTTTTCAACTATTCCGAATTTAACCCTTCGGTTGGGCAGCAAGAACTCTATGACTGGCTCTGTGACTACATCTGCACCAGTTTTCAACTATTCCGAATTTAACCCTTCGGTTGGGTTGCCAAGTTCGTCTTCATTCTGGCGCTCAATATTCGTTTCGTTTTCAACTATTCCGAATTTAACCCTTCGGTTGGGGCCTTCGCTGAGTCGCGTTGAGACTCTAGAGCTACAGGTTTTCAACTATTCCGAATTTAACCCTTCGGTTGGGACCGATCCTAGAGAGGGTTTGCCGGTACACTGGAAGTTTTCAACTATTCCGAATTTAACCCTTCGGTTGGGAGCGCCATTCTAGAAGCCAAACCCCGTAAGGGTTTTGACCCCATCGATTCAAGCACCTCCATTTTATCATCAGCAAATTGTGGATTTTGGTCAAAACAGCCTATCTTCAACCCCTTGAAATCCCCACTCGGCAAGGCATTCAAGTACCTCAACGAGATTTCAACCATTACCGCCGATCAGCATCCTGCTTGCGTCGCCCCGCAGCCTAATACCAGTTCTCAATGACCAGACTCCCGATGCGATCTTGGAAACGCAGGGGAGCCGAGGGGCCGGAGAGCCAGATCTGGAGCCTTGTTTCAGAGAATCGGCACAACACCCCGGCGATTTTGACCATGCAGCAGCAGACCGATCGCCCATGACGCAAACAGATACCGCCACCACAGTTCATCGCCGTCGCGATCGCGAATTGAATTTGGCCTGCAGGTCTTGCAGCGTCGGGTTGGCGGGTGAGGCTTGAGGACGGGGCTGAGTTTGGGGTTTGGCCGATTTGGTGCGTTGGGGGTTTGGTGATTTGACGGGTGGGGCTTTGTCAGCCTTGGCGGGTCGGGATTGGGAGGCAGCGGATGACGCATCGGGCGATCGCATCGACAGGCTGACGCGCTTTAACTTTTCATCCACTTCGAGAACGCGCACGGTCACAACCTGACCCACTTTGACGATTTCCGTGGGGTCTTTGACAAAGCGATCGGCCAGTTGCGACACATGCACGAGGCCGTCTTGGTGGACGCCAATATCCACAAATGCGCCGAAGTTGGCGACGTTGGTGACCACGCCCTCTAGCGTCATCTCGGGTGCTAAATCGGCCAGGGTTTGAATATCATCGCGAAATTTCGCCGTGACGAATTGCGATCGCGGATCCCGTCCGGGCTTTTCTAACTCCTCTAGAATGTCGCGCAGGGTCGGCTCACCGACGGCGGCGGTAGTGTAGCGCTTGAGGTCAATGGACTGCAGCGATCGCGATTGCAGTTGTTGAGCATCAGCTTTGAGGGCAGCCACATCGAGCCCTAAGTCCTGCAAAATCGTGCCCACGATGCCGTAGCTTTCGGGGTGGACGGCGGTGTTGTCGAGGGGATTTTCGCCCGCGCGAATGCGCAAAAAGCCTGCCGCCTGTTCAAAGGCTTTGGGGCCAAGTTTGGGCACTTTGAGCAGCACCTTGCGATTGCGAAACGCGCCGTGAGCATCGCGATAGGCGACGATGTTGTTCGCTACCGCCGCCGTGATGCCCGAAACGTAGGTCAGCAGTGCTGACGAGGCGGTGTTGAGGTCAACGCCGACATAGTTCACGCAGCTTTCAACGGTTTCTTCCAGCTTTTGCTTGAGCTGCTTTTGATCGACATCATGCTGATATTGGCCCACCCCAATCGATTTCGGATCAATTTTCACTAGCTCTGCCAGGGGATCTTGCAGGCGGCGGCCAATGCTGATCGCCCCTCGCACGGTGACGTCCAATTCGGGAAACTCCGCGATCGCCACCGGACTGGCGGAATACACCGAAGCCCCGGCTTCGTTCACCATCACTTTGGTGGGCGGCTGCGATAGGGACTGCAGCACCTCACCGACAAAGGCATCCGTCTCGCGACCGGCGGTGCCATTGCCGATGGCAATCAGTGCCACCTGATATTGCTGAATCAGCTGCTTGAGGGCTTGAGCGGCCTGCTCGCGTCGCCCCTGACCCTGATGCGGAAAAATCGCTTCGTAGTGCAAGAACCGGCCCGTTTGATCCACCACGGCCATTTTGCAGCCGGTGCGAAAACCCGGATCGATCGCTAGCGTCGGCTTCATGCCAGCGGGGGGCGCAAGCAGCAGATCGCGCAGGTTGGTTTCAAAGGTGTGAATTGACTCGCCATCGGCCCAGGTTTTTTTCTCCGCGATGACGGCGTTAATTAAGGAGCTTTTCATCAATCGTGTAAAGGCATCGTCGATCAGGTCGCGATAGAACGCCCGCAACTCAGCGTGGCGGGTGCGCACGACTTGCGCCTCTAGATGGCGCCGCACTGCCTCCGCATCAAAGGCCAACTCTAGGCTGACAATGTCTTCTCGCTGTCCGCGCAACAGTGCCAAAAGATTATGGGGCGCGACTTTGTTCACCGCGACGTCATAGGCGCGATACAGCTCAAACTTGGTACTACCCGCCGGAATTTTGGCATCAATCTGCGCCCGAAACTGACCCGCTTTGAGCAAATAACGGCGTACCCAGGCCCGCAGTTCAGCCTGCTCGGCCACGGCCTCGGCCAAAATATCAGCGGCCCCTTTAAGCGCCTCTTCCCCTGTCTCGACCCCCTGCTCTGGCTGGATGAAATCGCGGGCGGCTTGCGTCAGGTTTAGCGGCGATCGCTGCGGTTGGTTATGTTCGGCAATTAAGGTCGCCAGGGGCTCTAGGCCTTTTTCCCGAGCGATCGTGGCGCGGGTGCGACGCCGGGGGCGGTAGGGCAAATAAAGGTCTTCGAGATCCGTTTTTTTGTCACAGGCGGTGATCTTGGCCTGCAGCTCTGGCGTCAGCTTGCCCTGGTCGGTGATGGATTGCAAGATGACGGCTTTGCGATCGCCCAGCTCGGTCAGATAGAGCGATCGCTCCTGCAGCGATCGCAGCTGCACTTCATCCATGCCGCCGGTGCGCTCTTTGCGATAGCGCGCAATAAAGGGAACCGTGCCCTCTTGCAACAACGTCAGGGCGGCCGCGACATCACGCGGCGAGAGCGACAGTTCCTGGGCGAGGAGTTGGGTCAGGTCAGTCATGGCGATCGCGTTAATCAATAGATGAGGCTAGGGCAGCAGTCTAGCACTGTGGCCCGGTACGATGGGGCAAGCAATCCTATTGCCAGTGGCACCATTCACATGCTTGCAGTCGCCGGAAAAACACAGCGGCGAGAATGGACAAACGCTATCTTCCAGGCAATGATGGCTGATCCTCTTAAACAACCCAAGGGTTCGCCGTTATGTCTTATAAGTTAGGTGGGTGTTATCAAACTCATGATCGGCTGAGGGTTTAACTCCGCCCACCCTTCAGATCGAGGCGCTGAGGGCTGAACGAAGTCGAAGCTCGATTTTACAAACTACCTAACAGCACCAGCGACGGCTACGCCGGTACGGTAAAGGCGGGTTGAGCTAGCAATCTTGATTTCATTGTTACGAGGCATCAACCAAATTCGTTTCTACGCGTATCGGGTTTGCTGAAAATCTCCTAAAACGGGTTCCACCTCGATATTGGACATATCCGAAATGACACTTCCGGAATTCGTTAGCCGTTTTGTCGCGTTTGCCTATGTTGTCGCGAATCTGCTTGTGTTTGTGCTTATACCAATGCTCTGTAACACTGCGCTTAATAATAGCCGTCCAGAAATGAGCG